>CAZZIC010000047.1:0-24707 GCA_964653985.1 uncultured archaeon
CATTTTATTAATTGTTTCAGTATTCAGATAAGCATAGAATCTAAAGAATTAATGGACATTACAATATCTTATTAGATGATATTAATAAAGACTCAGTCAAAGACTTAATGAAACCATCAATTGTGGGTATTAATAATTTAATCTAAAAATAATTTAAAATCTATGTTATAAAATAAAAGCAAAAATCCATAAGAGCTTCCTTTTCTCTAAACAATTCCAAACCCTCTGTTTTTCAAGAAGATGGTCTATATCGTGGGAATTATATCCGAATAAAACAAATATAACAATTAAATTGTTAAAGAATAATGAAATAGTAATAAATATAAAATGCAACGCAAAAATTATCTTGATTAAGATCCTGAAAGTGTCGATTCTTATGAAAGATAATTAAAATTATTTCCTAAAAAGGTTGATATTAACATATGGAAAACAGAATTGTTGAGATCTCATTTCATGGTCGAGGTGGACAAACTGCTATTACTGCAAGCCAATTATTAGCTAAATTTGTGTTCGAGACAGGATTTAAAGACGCTATTGCTATTCCTATCATTGGAGCAGAGAGAAGGGGTGCTCCTATACAAGCATTTACTAAAATTGCCAAAACTCAGAAGATTAAAACATTTGATAGTGTTCAAGATCCTGATTACATTCTCATTTTTGATATATCCTTACTAGAAATACCTCGAATTAGGGATTCAATAAAAAAAGGTGTTACTTTACTCGTTAACAATGATAAAGCACTTAATATTGAAGGATTACCCGAAGATATCAAAACTTATATTGTTGATGCGACAGGGATATGTATTAAAAGAAACTTTATGCTTTCAAGCGGACCTATTCTAAACGTTCCAATGCTTGGAGCATTTGGAAAAGTTACTGGTTTTTATGGATTGGATACAATGGAAAAAGTTATTAAGGAAGAGTTCGGAGAGAAAAGGGCTGAAAAAAATATGATGGTTGCCAAAGATGCATTTGAAACTGTTAAGGAGGTTAAATAATATGTCAAATACAGAAGAAAAAGATTGGAAAAAAATAAGTAAATCTTGCAAAGAACGTCCGAAAGTTCAAGAATATTCTTGTTGGGAGGAATTACCTCCGATACCAATTTCATTTCCCATTGAAGGCAGTATGGGAAGAACAGGAGATTGGAGAACTTTTAGACCAGTTATTGACCAAGAAAAATGTAATAAATGTGGATTCTGTTGGCTTTATTGTCCAGAAGGTGCTGTTAAAAAGAAAGATGATGGCTCATTTGAGATCGATCTTGAGTATTGTAAAGGCTGCGGGATTTGCTCAAGAGAGTGTCCAACCAATAATATAGAATTGAAAAGGGAGAGTGAAATAGATGACTGAAGCAAAACAAAAGGATTTTAGTCAGAAAAAAGAAACAAAAATTATCAAAGGCAATGAAGCGGCTGCTTATGCTGCAAAATCTTCGAGAGTACAGGTGATTAGTGCTTATCCGATTACACCTCAAACAACTGTTGTTGAAAAACTTTCTGAATTTGTCGATGGAGGGTTTATGCCAGGAACTCAATATATCAAAGTAGAAAGCGAACATTCGGTTATGGCATCCATAGTTGGAGCAAGTATTGCTGGAACCCGTACATTTACGGCAACATCAGGACAAGGATTATTTTATATGAATGAAATGATTCATTGGGCAGCAGGTGCACGATTACCTATCGTCACTGCTATAGCAAGTCGAGGTCCCGCTCCCCCATGGAATATTTGGGCGGATTATTTTGATATTATCAATGCCAGAGATACTGGTTGGTTGAGTGCCTTTGCGGCGAGTCATCAAGAAATTTATGACGAAATTTTGATGTCTTATAAAATTTGCGAAGATGAGGATGTATTATTACCAAAATTTGTAGCATATGGAGGATTTGTGCTTTCTCATACATCAAAACCGGTTACATTAGAAGATCAAAGTGATGTAGATGAATTTTTACCACCCCTCCCGGATGAAGAAGGATGGCCACACATTTTTATTGATCCCGACCGTCCTATGACTCACGGGAACTTAATTATGCCCGAAGGGTATTATATGGAATATAGAATGAAAATCCATGATGCCATGATTCAAGCCCAAGAAAAAATTAAAAAGGTTGCAAAAGAATTTGAACAAAAATTCGGGAGAAGTTATGGGAATGGTTTAATTGAAGAATATCGATTAGATGATGCAGAGGTCGCTCTTCTCAATTATGGAGAACTTTCACTTCAAGCAGAACAAGCAGTAGATGAATTGAGAGAAGAGGGTTATAAGGTAGGATCTGTAAAACTGCGGTATTTAAGACCTTTTCCTTCAGAAGAAATCGTAAATATTTCTAAGAAAGTTGACGTCTTAGGAGTCGTTGACAGAGGTACAGCTTTTGGAAGTCCAACTGGCGGTCCAGTGAGTTCTGAGGTTAAATCTGCATTACACAATAAAGAGGTTTCTACTACTATTCTACCAATAATTACAGGGCTTGGAGGAAGAGAAGTTACTGTAGAAAATCAAAAAGATCAACTTAAAACATTAATGAAAATTAAAGAGTCGGGCGAAATGCCGGAAGATTTACTATATGGTACTCTCTGGCATGGAAAGCGTGAGGTGAACTTATAAATGGTTAAATTAAAAGAAGCGTTAGTATCTTGTACTGAGGAATATTTTTTACCCGGTAATTCTTGTTGCGCGGGTTGTGGTTTGGAATTAGCAATCCGTTGGGCATTAAAAGCCCTAGGGCCTAATACATCAATCGTTGCCCCCGCAAGTTGTTTGAATGTAGTAATTGGGCTCTATCCTAAAGCTGCGCCAAATGTACCGCATATTAACATGGCTTTTGCAGCGGGTGCATCAGCAGCAACAGGATTAGAGGCTGCTTATAAAGCAAAAGCATATAAATTTCCAGAAGGGAAATGGAAGGATATGACGTCTCTCGTATTTGCGGGAGATGGAGGTACAACAGATATAGGGATACAAGCTTTAAGTGGAGCAGCAGAAAGAAATACGAATATTATTTATTGTTGTTATGATAATGAAGCCTATATGAATACGGGAATTCAGAGATCATCAAGTACTCCACATGGAGCTAAAACTACCACTACTCCTTTCGGAAAACAAAGGTACAAAAAGGATTTACCTAAGATTATGGAAGCGCATGATATCCCTTACGTAGCTACTGCGGCGGTATCAGAACCTTTAGATCTTTACGATAAGTTCAAAAAGGCCAAAGAAATCAATGGATGTAAATATATTCATATTCTCGCTCCTTGTCCACCCGGATGGGGATTCGATTCTTCAGATACGGTAGAAATCTCACGTTTGGCAGTGAAGTCCGGAATGTGGATTCTCTATGAATTTGAGGATGGCGTTAAAAAATTATCAAAACCAAGTAAAAGGCTTTTAGATCCTGAAAAGAGAATTCCTTTGATGGATTACATTTCTGAACAGAAAAGATTTGCTAACATATCAGAAAAAGAAATAATGGGACTTCAAAAAGGAATAGACAAACAGTGGAAACAAATCGAAGCAGAATTGAAGTGCCAACAAGAATACCAATAAAGATTTTATAATTTTTTAACTTTTTTTCCAATTACGTAAATTCTTATTTATAAAATTTATAATAGGATGGCTGAAGTAGTCAGTTAGGATTTATTATATCTCTTTTTATTCGTTTAAGATTGATACTTTAAAGATTTAAAATTTGAACCAATTAGAGCCTCTTTTTAATCTTTGAGATCTTTAGCTATATATTCCTCTCTTTGATTAAAAAAATAATACCATTAGGCTTTGATTAGGTCCAATAAAAATAATCTTAAGAAAACTCGAAAATCTCCTTAGCAATATTCTCTATTGGTTTTAATATCTGTAAATTTCCGTTCCAATTTTCTAATATTGTAGAAAAAATTAATTCCACACGCTCGATGAATCTCTCAAGTAATATATGCAAACTATCCAAATTTTTATTACATATTAAAGCCCCATAGACATATTTTCCAGTTTTTAATATCACATATTTTCCTTCTCTTTTGATAATTGAAGTTTCATCAGTTTGAATAAGATTTTTAAACATAATCTTCATACTAACTAAAACCCCAGAGAAATAGTTCATTTTTATCTCATTATCTTCATTCGAGGAAAATCTTTTATGATAGATCAGTAAACCCGATTTATACATAAGAATAACACTTTCCATTTCTTTATCCCAATCATATTCTGAAAATGAGGGTATGGATAAGAAAAAGATAAATAAAAGAATTGCCCCAATAATCTGAAAAACATCTCCTAAAAGACGGATTAGTAGTCCAAAGGTTTCTACTAAGAATCTAGTTGTTAACTGGTATCCAAAACTCACGAAAATAATTCCAAAAAGCAATTCAAAAAAATTATATTTTAACATACTCAATTCTCTTTTTACATAAAAGTTATGATATAACTCATTAGTAAATTTAAAGAAAAAAACCATAAAAATAATCCAAAATATACTAGAAAAAAATGGGGCATATTCGATAAAAAAGATAAAAAAGAAAACATATAAGCCAATAAAGATTGAAAATATCTGGGTAAAAATGTAAGGTTTATAGAAATTTCGATATGTTTCTAAAATATAAATAAATATTACGGTGCATACAATCTCACATAAATAGCCGATGTTTAATAAATAAATTCTAATGCTTTCATTCGATAAATAAAAATCACTGATTGTTATAAAAATCCACATAAGTGAATATCCCAAAAAGAGGAATATATAAGCTTTTTCTTGTAAAGTCCTTAATTCATTTTTTTTCCCTCTAATACGTAAAACAAAATATAAGGTTATTTCAAGAAAGAAAGTAATCATAATCCATTCAAAAATTAATACAAGTTCCATCAATACACCAGAAAAATGCGATGTTTGTAAAGTGAATAATTTCATGATTAATTTATTCATAATGCGTGATTAATTATTTTTTCAAAACCTCCCAGATAATTCTTATTTAACTCATTAGGATTATTTATTATTATAACCTCATATAAATCTTGAAATTTATTTTTCAAAGTTTCTAAAAAGTATCTCAAAGTTTTCATATTTCTTTTTACGACTAATAAAAAAATGAAATGAGAGAAGCATTTATCTCCTTTCTCTATAAGAATAATGAAGTTCCCTTGTTCGATTTTTAACACCTTTTCATCATTCTTTATTAAAGCATCAAGAATTTTATGTACAGCAATTAAACCTTTAGACAATAATAAGTCCATTTGTTCTTCTGTGAGACTCTGTTCTGCTTTAACTTCATTAACTTCTTGAAATTTATAATCATATACTGTATCATGGCTTCTTTTGTTAATAACAATAAATTTGATCAAATTATCCTTCCAATTTAACTCTAGAAAAACAGGGAACCTTAGAATACCAAAAAAGATAATATTCAGCGCAAAAATCATTAACGGGATCGTCACAATTTCTATAAGATTTGCGATAATTGTATTATAAAACACCATTGATTCTTTGGCTCTAATGAGGATTGAAACCAGAAGAATTATATCCCCAAGGAAAATTAGAATAAGACGCTTCCTTAAGGAACCTCTTAATTTTTTAATTAAATTTATATGAAAAACTGTAAAAAATACAAAACCTATTATCGCACTTATAAAAACTAATAATGAGGAAAAAAAATCACTTACTATCTGAATAAGAATTGTTACCGTGATTGAATAGATCAAAACAACCCTTGTAATGGAAATATTTAAGATTTGATTGAATTGTTTTTGCGCTACGATTGTTAAAAATGACAAAGTTCCAATTGAAATGAAAATGTGAGATAGAATTATTAGGTAATTACTAAGACTTTGATTATTGATATAATAGGTATTTATTGTTCTGAAAATAATTCCCGTCAATCCAAAGCCTATTAAACTGCCATAAGCTAAGAGAATCATATTTAAACTTCTTTTAGTATCACGGTTTTTGAAATATATATAGAAAAAATAAACACAAATTTGATAACCAATTACCAATACAACAAAAATGAAGGGCAAAAAATAATATCGCAAGCTTTGAAGCATCAATAACAATAATTAATATTCAAGTTATCTTTAAATATTTTGTAGGTTGTAGGAAATTTTTCTTCTCCTTATGGAGATTAGTCGTTAAGCTTACAATTTTGAAGCAAAATCTCCGAGAAGATTATTATATATTTTAATTTAGCTACTAAAGGGAATTAAACATTTCTAGTGATATTGCATTTAAAATCGCAGTTCTCGGAGGAGAAAAAGTTGGAAAATCATTATTTATACAAGGTTTTATATCAGATCAAGAAGGGATTAAGACGCATGGAAATATGGGAGTAGATATTAAAATAAAATATCTTTCTTTCCATGGATTTCAAATAATTCTACAAATTTGGGAGATAGATGTCCTTAAAGTAGATTTTAAATCTCTTCTTCCGGGATATCTTCGCGGTTTATCTGGGGTAATTATTATTTTCGATTTAACAAAGAAAGAAAGTTTATTTAAGATTACAGAAATACTAAAGCTTATAGATAAATACAAAGATTCTCAAAAAGAAATCCCAATTATAATCGTTGCGAATAAAACTGATTTAGGTAAAAAAATCGTGCTTTCATTAGAGGATGCGATTAAAATTGCTGATAAATCGAAGATATATGATTACAGAAAAAGTTCTGCATTACTAGGAGAGAATGTTTCTGAGACGTTCCTGAAGTTAGTAGAAGGGATGATGAAAAAAGCCCAATTTATATGAGCTTTAAAAGTTTATGATCAAAAACTAGAAGGATCATAAATTTTTTTGGAGATTACTTCCTTTACTAAATATAGATGGGGTTATATTTTATCAAAATTAATAAGTGTTAAAGTGATTAAACAATGGGATTTTTGGTAAGTTTAAATGATGAGAAAGGTTCTGACAGAGAAGTATTCTTAGAAATTGCTGCTGATTATATCTTAGATGGAAAATTGATAGCTTTTCCAACAGATTCTATTTATGGGTTAGGCGGAGATCCCCGAAATGAAAGTCTTTATAAAAGAATTTGTAGCATCAAATTTCGAGATCCAGAAAAAGGATTCCTGTTATTGGTTTCTGATTTATCTGAAGCGAAAAAGGTTGGGGTCTTCAATGAAAAGGCAGAAAAATTGGCAAAAAAATATTGGCCAGGTCAATTAACGCTAATTGTTAAAAAGAAACAACCCAATATTATTCCAGATGTTGTTACTGGAACAGAAGAAACCATTGGCTTAAGAGTACCAGAGAATGAAACGATTTTAAAGATCTTAGAACTTGTTAAAAAAAAAGGTCATTTTGGAGGTATCATCGGAACTTCTGCAAATTATTCTGGGGAACCCCCGTCTACATCAGGAAAAGAGGTATCAAGAACCTTCTTAGGTCCCATAGATCTGATTATCGATGCGGGAGAATCTCAATCTAAAACACCAACTACGATAGTTGATTATACTGAGGAAGTTCCAAAGTTCTTACGAATCGGAAAAATATCAGAAGAGGAAATTTCGAACTTTTTGAAAAATAAATAGAGAATAAAAAAATGAATAACTTCAATCTTTTAGTATCCGCTCCAAGGTATCACGAGGAAGATGTAAAAGCAGAGATGTTTTTCACAATGCTGATGTGTAGTGATAAATATCCCATCATTTCTGATTTGGAGTTTCAAGGATTAATAACTGTATTTTCAAATCTCGATTGTAAGAATATTATCTCAAAAATCAAGAAAATATTGGAAAAAGACTCAGATTATTTTCAATATGTCTTAAAAATTGTTCCAATTGATTTTGTGTGCACAACCGACAGAGAAATCATTAATGAGATTGTAAAAAATAATTATAAATATTTTATCAATAAAGAGGATTCTTTCCGGATTAAACTAAATAGACGGAAAAATGAATTAATTGATAGAGAAATTTTTATTGATACAATAGCGAGCAATTTTATCAATGAAGTAGACCTTGAAAATCCCGATAAGATTATTCGCTTTGAGATCTTGGGGAATGTTACTGGGATATCTTTCTTAAAAAAAGACCAAATTATAAGGGTAAAAAAAGAATTTTTTCAGTCCTAATCTAAATCTAATCTTACATTGTTTAGACTTAGAAGGGCCATCCTTTCTCCTATAAGATCCAATAAGCTATAATAGTAATCATCGATATTCTGATTATTAAGTTTAACTTCTGGAACATCTATTCCGTAAGAATTGAGAACCACCGTCAATTCTTCATCCGAAATTTTAAAGAACTTTCTAACCTTATTAAATTTCTCGAAAGTTTGATTATTTAAATCAAATTCAACAGTTTCAGCATCTAAGGCTTCTAAAATTTCTTCATTATTTACTTCAATATTAGTATCCTTAGATATTATACAATAATATAATTCCCCATCCTTAAGGTTTTTTTCTGAGATCCCGACAAAGGTTAGAGCTTTTTTTATTTGCCTATTTGCAGATAAATAGAGGAGTAATTCGATATTTTTCTTATTGGAAATATTGATTCCTTCTTGGAACGCTTTTAACATAAAATAAATTGCTGAAAAGATATGATCTTCATTTAAGATAATCTCAGGATCAAAAAATTGCAGAATAATATCCGGATTTTTTTCTTGGGAATCCTCAATGAGCTTAAAAATTTCTTCTAAAGTGTATTCACGTTCAGATAGCTTTACTTTTGAAATCAAAACTGAATAAGACAATTCCATTTCCTCTATAAAAAACTGTTCAGTTATCATTTGTAATAACTCTAAATAATTCTATAAATATGTTATTTTATCTTTTTTCATATTTTAATTATTATATTATGTGGTTATTTTTTCTTGATAGTACACTTCCTATTTCAGAGACTATTTAAATATTTTTGGGAATTTATCTTTGCTCATTTAAACCGGTAAACTCCAGAGAAACCAACTGGGCATAAAGTTTAATCTAATCCTTATTACGATAAAAACAATTAAAAAGAGAAGCAAATAACTACTTAAAACCCAATCTTTTAAGGAATATTTAATTGAAAAATAATATGTTCTGTCTTTTTTACTCCCAAATGCTCTCGACTCTAAAGCCTCTGCCACATTAAAAGCTCTTTTAATCGAGCATATGATTAATGGAACAAGGAGAGGGAATAAATTCTTAATTTGGTTGATTATTCCACTCTGTTTCATCTCATAACCGCGACTTTGTTGGGCATCCATTATATTTTGCGCCTCATTTGCAATTGTTGGAATGAACCTAAAGGCTAAGGAAAAGGAAAATGCAAATTCATAAGGAATTTTCATGGAGATTAAAGATAAAGCAAAATCATTAGGGTCAACGGTTAGAAAGAATATTGAAAAAGAAGTTATCATAATTAAAATTCTTAAAATCATTGTAATTGAAAATGAAAACCCTTTTTCTTCAATAAAGAGAGTGTTTAATATGATGATAATCAGAATCAAAAAGGAAAGTCCTCTAAGACTGGTTAACCATCTTTTTACCAACTTTCCAGCGATAATAAACGGAATTAATGAGAGAAAAATTATAAATAACGGAGTTATAATCGGTTTTTCTCCCGGATAGAGCAAGGCTAAAATTGTATATACTACGGCGAGTAAAAGCTTTGCTCGAGGGTCTAAACGGTGGACAAAAGTTTCTTTTTTTAAGAACTTAAATGCATTGAGAAAATCTAAAGACATCTATACTCACTTCTTAATGTTTGTTTTAATTAAAGTTGATAAGAATTTGATAATTTCTTCTCTTGAATATACCTCCTCTGGAATATCTAACCCAATCTTCTTTAAGTCTTGTTTAAAGATACTCACTTGAGGGAGGATGAGGGAAGATTTTTTAACAAGAGATTTATTTGTGAGAATTTTTCTGGTTGGACCGTCTGCTATAATTTTTCCATTTGTCATCAAGAGAGTTCTTGGAATAAAATTAAGAGTGAATTCAACATTATGTGTTATTATGATAATTGTCTTCCCTTTTTGTCTCTCATTTTGAATAAGATCAATGAAGAATCTTATTTCTTTTGCATCTTGACCAAGAGTAGGTTCATCAAAGATTAAAATTTCAGGATCTCTGCTAATAATAGAAGCTAGCGCTAACTTTTTTTTCTCTCCGCCAGATAAATTTAGTGGAGAGCGATCTTCATATTTTTTAAAATCAAATTCTTCTAAAACTTGCTCAACCTTTTGTTGTTTTTCTTCTTTAGTCATATCAAAACTTTTGAGAGAAAATTCAATTTCTTCCTTCACAGAATTTGCAAATAATTGATGTTCAGGGTTTTGAAAGATAATTCCGACATTTTTTGATACTTGAGCAATACTTTTATTATTGATATTCTCTCCTTGTATAAATATTTCTCCTTTATTGGGTTTGATTAACCCATTTAATGTCCGAATAAGAGTAGTTTTTCCCGCTCCGTTTTGTCCCATAATTCCTAGTAATTCTCCTTTATAGATATTCAAATTAATATTTTTCAATGCTTTAGTTCCACTATTATATGTGAATTCTACGTCATTAACCATGATAATGGGAAGATTGTCAGCTATTTTGATCACCTTATTTTTTAAGTAATTTTCTTAAAGCATTTGTAGCTAATTGGGGTGAAGTGGGAATCATATCATCATAAAGATTCTTGTTTTTGAGAGAATTAAAAACATCATAAATAAATGGATGGTTTATATGCAATTTTTCAAAATTTTTACCATTTACAACTTTATCTTTATCTCCACATTCCAAAATTTTTCCATCATTAATTAAAATAATTTCATCAACGATTGGAAGCAGTAAATCTAATCGGTGTTCGCTAATGATTATTGTTATATCTCGTTCATTTTTTATTTTAGCCAATAATTCAATAATATTCTTTGCCATTCTTGGATCTAATAAAGCTGTAGGTTCGTCTAATACAAGAATCTTAGGTTCTAAAGCAATTATTGAGGCGAGCGCCACTCTTTGTTGTTCTCCTCCACTTAATTCGAAAGGAGCTTTTTCCATTAAATGTTCAATATTAGTCAGCCCAGCTGCGTCATAAATTCTTTTTCGAATAATATCTTTTGGAATTCCAAGATTTTCTAATCCAAAGGATAATTCATGCTCCACATTCATCGCAATCAATTGATTTTCGGGATTCTGAAACACAATCCCAACTTCTGTTGAAAGGTCTGCAATTGGGATTTTACTCGTATCTTTTCCATTAACTTTCACAGTCCCTTTATAAAATCCAGCATAGAATTGGGGGATCAATCCATTCATGCATCGGATTAAGGTGGTTTTTCCAGATCCCGTCTGACCAGCTAATAGAATAAATTTTCCTAAGTCTATCTCTAAGTTTATGTTATTTATTGCATATTCTTCGATTCCTTTGTATCTAAAATGAAAGTTGCTAAATTCTATTAGACTCATTGCTTATTAAAGATTATTTAAATTTAGATAATACTCATTTATTTTTTAAAATTGTTTTAACTTTTTCAATAATCAATTCCAAGACATCTTGGGGATCTTTTGTGAATTTTATTGCGGCAGCTCCATCATGACCCCCCCCAGATCCTCCAATTTCACCAGCAGTTTCATTTAAGATCTTTCCAAGATGTAGGTCGGTCTCTAAACACACTTTATTTCTCGCCCTCGTTGAGATTAAATTATGATCATTTTTTTCTGAATAGACTAACCCGACATCAAAACCAATACGTAATAATTTTGAGGCAACAGAAGATTCAAAAGATGATACGTGTGATGTCCCGATGAGCCAATCGTTATACCTAATCATTTTCACCCGTTGAACCCCCTTTATGATAGCAATCTTTAAGGAAGGATTTGTTTTTGATTTAAGGTCTTCTAGGAGTTCTCGATAGTTTATCCCTTCATTAAGTAAGCCATTTACACGAGAGAACGTTTGATTGGAAGCATATTTAAAAAACCCAGAATCTGTTAAGATAGCTGCTAAAAGGAGATAACGAATTGGAGATGCTAGTTCTATTCCAGAAATTTTATAAAACTCATAAATAATTTCAGCTGTAGAAGGGATGTTATCATCTATTATGTTCATTGATTTTATATTATTTTCATAGTCTCTATCTAAATTTAGATGATGATCTATGAAAATATACGGGATATCCAATGAATCTAAATTTAACTCAGTCTCAAACTTCAGTTGATCGAGATTATTCGTATCTAAAATAAGGATTACATCAATATCGGAAAAGTCAATAGGATCCATAAAATTAAACAAATCATAATTTGGAAACTTTTCCTCTACTTTTTCGATGAAATGCTTAGTAGATTTATTAAGATCGAAATAAAATATTTCTGCCTGGGAATTATCCTTAAAATAAGTATTGAGAAAATTTTTTAAAGAAACAGTTGACGCAAGTGCGTCGAGGTCTAATAGGTTGTGAGTTAAAATTAAAGTCTTTTTATCTTCTAAAAAATTAATTAAGTTAAAAAAATTTGTTTTTAACATACATACTTACTCTAAGCTGCTTGATTTTGTAGACCTTGTTGGATTGTGGTTCTCAATTGTTCGAGCTGTTTTTTGACTCTATCAACTTTTTGATTTATCGTCTTAAGTCTCATCTCTACGGTTGTCTTTTCATTCTTCTTTTCGTCAAGCAACTTATCTCGTTTACTTTTAATCATCAGACCGCCGATGGATTTATATACAATCTCTTCGGGGTCTAATTTCTTTAATTCTTCAATCGCTAACTCAGTCTCTCGTTCTCTTGATTCAAGCTGAAGCTTCTGGTTTTGAAGAAACTCAAAGTTCTGTTGAAGACTTTGTAAATTCTGGAGTTTCTTACGGATTTCTGGATCTAACTGATCGAGGTTTATTGACATAATGTTCACATCTACTTGATTTAATTTGTTTATATAAATGAATCATTCAAATAATAAATTTTTTCTTATGATTTATCAATGATTTCCATAGAATCATCTAAAATCTTCCCGAACATTATCAGATCATTGACGGATGCTCTAAATGCGGTTATATCTGTAGCTTTAATATTAAAAATTAGAGAATTGTTATGCTTTTCCATTGTAGTTTTTGATCGTGATGTGTCAAGATCTTTTAACTCAGGTAAAAATGAATTATATGAAATGTTGCATAAATTTGAGGAGGAAAAATTAAGTTTTACGATACTCTCAATGTTAAAATTACTATTTTGAGTCATTATTCCTCTTCTTCGATTAATTCAATCTCTCTCTGTTTTCTCTTGGTTACACGGAATGATTCAGCGCCTCTAGGAGTTCTGGTGTCATAAGCTCCTCCAGTAAATGTCGCATCGCATTTTCTACAGTGCCAGATCCCTACAGAAATTCTACGGATTGAGCCTTGGGTTTCGCATCTTGGACATTTTAGCTTCCCCTTCATTTTTTCCATAATTGAACGGTATCTTTTCCTGACCGTTGATCCGTAGCGAGCGCCAAACTTTCCACTTATCCCGCTTTTGGCTTTTTTCTTGGCCATTTTTGTGATCACTTGAAAAATTATTATTTAAAATCTAATTAATTCAAATAATATATGTTATTAAATTAAATTTTCTATTTGTTTAAGTAGCTCAAGCGAATATATTAGGATTTTGCGTTTAATTTCGGTTTTTTTTATTATTTCATATGAATCCTATTCTGATTCATTAGGATATATTTGGAAAAAGGAAAGGTTTTTTATGATAATGAAATAAAATAGATAATCTATAACTAATATAATTTTTTAAAAAGATCATTTTTGAGTAGGGGAGTGTTTTATAATGACCATATCTGAACCATTGATTTTAGATTTATCAAAAATTTCCTTCACGGCACAAAATCAGATCGGAGGAAAAGCGGCAAATCTAACTAAATTAATCGAAAATAACTTAAATGTTCCAAAGGGATATGTATTAACTACTTCAGCATATCAATCCTTTTTGAAGGAAAATAGATTAGAAGATTTCATTGATCGATCTCTTTCCGATTTGGATGATATCGAATTAGCTCTCTTAGAAGAGAAATCAAAGAATATACAGAAAATCATTAAGAAGGGGCATTTGCCGAAACCTCTAAAAAAGAGAATAGAGATAGAGCATGATAGGTTAAATCTTAAACGAGTGGTTGTAAGATCTTCAGCAATTGCTGAAGATATGCCTAATGCATCGTTTGCTGGGCAATATGAGTCCTTTTTAAATATTAAATCCTTAGAGGATGTTTTTCACTATATTAAATGTTGTTATTCATCTCTTTGGACAAGTAGAGCTATTGCATACAGGCAAAAGAATAAAATTTCTCACTTTAAGATGAAAATCGCCGTTATCGTCCAAAAAATGATTCTTGCGAAATGTGCAGGAGTTCTTTTTACGAGAAACCCTGTTTCTATGAAGAACTCGGAATTACTCATAGAGTCGAACTATGGTTTAGGTGAATCAATAATGTCCGGTTCAACAAGTCCAGACTCTTTTCTACTGAAAAAACAAACCCGAAAGAAGAATACAAATTATGAAATTATTGATAGGAGGATTGGAAATAAAGAAAAAGTCGTGATTCCAAATGAGAACGAGGATAAAAGTGGAGTTGAATATATAACTTTATACAATAATGAAACATGTAGAGCTTCATTAAATGATAAAGAGATTATAAAACTCGCTGAACTTGGATCAACTATTGAAAAAACTTTTGGAAGTCCTCAAGATATTGAATGGGCGATCGACAAAAAAAATCATATATACTTATTGCAGACCAGGCCAATAACCGCACTTAAATCCAAAGAGCAAGACCAAATAATCTGGAGTCGAGGTTACTCTGATGATTATTGGAGCGACAACACAACACCACTTTTTTTCGATTTACTTGGAGACCATCTTACAAATGTGGTAAATATAGAACTTAATAATATTATGGGATATAAGTTAGTTGATCATCAACTATTAAAGCTATTTAATGCTCATGTCTATTTCAATCTAAAAGTGCTTAAAAGAAAAGTCGAATACGAGATCCCTAAATTTATGCGTAATGAGGATTTACTAAATTACTTTCCAGAGGGATCTGGTAAATTTGGAAAAAAAAAAATAAAAAATCTTCCTTTTCATCTCATTCCAAGAATAGTTGCAGAACTAAGAGTATCAATCTACGATCCTAATGGATCAATAACTAAGACTGCTTCTACTTATGAAAAATGGAACAATGAGGCATTTAAACCATATTGTAAGAAATTTGATAAAAAGTTGGAAAAATTCAAAAATGAGGGATCGAAGATAGATCTTTTTAATTTAGCCAGAGAATTGGATGAAGTAATGATATCCCACTTTAGATTAGTCAGATACGGCATACCAGTTCATAATATCGGAATGAATCTTTTACTCCAATATCTATTAAATCGGTTTTTGGGGAAGAAGGCTCAATTAAGATATTTTCCGATTTTAATTTCTGATATTAACCATAAACTCACTGAAACAAATGATAATATTCACGAATTGGCATCAATGATTCAAAACAACGAAAAGCTAAAGAAATTAGTGATGCAAAAACGATCAGATAAAATTTTTAAATTGTTACAAAATGAAGAGAATCCTCTTTATCGTGGCTTTCTCAGGAATTTTAATAAATTTTTAAAAAATTATGGGCATAGAGGCTTTACAAGAGAACCTTATTATCCTAGATGGGGAGAAGCACCAAAATATATATTCGATATTTTAAAATCCTTGGTATCCGAGCAAGAACAAGATCTTAAAGAAATTAAAAGGCGAAACACCCAAAAGAAAAATTTAACAGAAAAATTAGTAGAAACTAAAATAAGAAAACAATTTCTGGGATTCATTAAATGGAAAGTTTTTTCAATTATTCTTAAGTTTGCTCGAAAATATATTAAATTTCGAGAACTCCAGAGATTTAATTTAGATCAATGGATAACAAGACTCCGAGAAACATATTTGGAAATAGGAGATAGGCTGTCCAAAGAGGGGCTATTGAAAAACAAAGAAAACATCTTCTTTCTTAAGAAAAAGGAACTAAAAGGTATTATTCTAAAAGAAGAGGGTATTGCAGATTTGAACAAATTATTGGAAAAAAGGAAAAAAATCTTTAAAAAATATGAACATATCATCCCACCTAAATTTTTAAACGGAAACCGAGAATTTGACGATTATGTGGTAAATGAATTAGAGAGGAATATTTTTAAAGGAATTCCAGCCTCTCAAGGAGTTGCGAAAGGAATTATTAGAGTTTTACATAAGATTGATCAAATTCCGAACGTAAGAAGCGGAGATATTTTAGTTGTCTCTAAAACTGATCCAGGATGGACACCTTGCTTTTCAAAAATTGGAGGCTTAATAACTGAAACAGGGGGCGTTCTTTCACATGGGGCGGTGGTATCTCGAGAATACGGTATTCCCGCTATAACCAACATTTCTAATGCTTGTCAGATATTTAAAACTGGACAAGTGATAAAAATGAACGGATACAACGGAATAGTTCAAGTAAAAAAACCATAGAATTAAACTTCTTATTATGGAAAGATTTAGTATTGATCATTTTGCCTTTCATTTTAGTTAAAATTAATTCTCCTTAAATGAATCAATTTGGTATGATAAATAGATTGCTGATTTACTTAACCCTTAAGTAAAAGTAAAATGATTTCACAAAAGTGGAATAAAATTAAATTAAGTATTGCGAATAGAAGATGAGAAGGTTGGCAACAAAAAGAGAGAGAGTTAATAGAAGATTATTAAAATGAAAAAGAGAGACTTTTTTGGCAATTTGAAAATATTGAGGAATGTTACTTAAATCAATTTGAGTTTTCCCGAAGAGTTATTAAAAATTGCTTAATTTCCAAAATTATTGCGGTTTTTCCTACTTAAAATAAATTTTATCAAATTTGATTTGAGATGAATACAGAGTCTATAACAAACGAAAATTTGAAAACGGACGCTCCCGAATGGAATGAGTCTTATTATTTTTGTTTTTACAATAGAGAACATAATATTAGAGGGATGACCAGGGTTGGGTTTAAGCCAAACAAAGACGAAGGTATGACCTTTTTATTTTTATTTCTCCCCGATAATTCGGTGGCGGGATATTTTCAAGAAACAAAAAGTAAACATTATCCAGATGCCATAAAAGTTAGTGGAATGCACCATAACTATCAAAAAAATGGCAATTGGAATTATCAATTTAAAGGAAACATGATTTTTGTTCAAAATTCTGAGGATCTCCCAAAAGTCAGAGAAAATCCTAAATTAATCTCCAACGTAGAGAACGTAAAATTAGATTTCAAATTTGAACCAATTCACCATACATATGAATACAGTAAGCATATGACTTCAGAGTCTCTAGAGCTTGGTAAAAGGGCAGGAGACAAACATTGGGAGCAGATTGCTAAAATAGAGGGGATTTTAAGTATTGGAGATAAAGATTACGTATTTGAGAAAACTTTGGGGCAAAGAGATCATACCTATGGTGTAAGAGATTGGACGGGAGTAGGAAATTGGCTTTATTATGTCGTATGGTTTAATGAAAATTTAGCAATAAACCCCGCAGCGATCATAAGCGATGAGGGAGAAGTCTCCACTGGAGGCTTTTTATTTAAAGATGGAAAAAATATCCCCCTAAAGCAAATCAAGGTTATAAATCAGTCCTTCCGAGAGGATGGTATATTTCCAACTGGTTCTGAACTTGAAATTCTTGATGATAAGGGTAAAAAACATACCTTAAAGGCGACAGTGGGACCAATTATTCCAGTTCCTTTTGAAGACAAAGAAGGAAATAAATCCATTTTAATTCAGTCATTTGGAGATTTTATATTGGATGATATTTCAAGGGGATATGGAACGTTCGAAACACTTAGAAAAGATGTTCCATAATAAAAAAATCCGTAGAATCCTGTTGTTTGTCAAACCTTCCATTTAAATGTTTATAAAGGATTAAATCTTAAATAACTGATAAAAGAACAAAATTCCATTCATTCATTCAAATAAAAATATTATATTGATGAAAATTTAATATATACATTATAGTTAATGGGATAAATTAGAATAAAAATTATGAATCACGCTATAGTTTATAATCCAATAAGTGCGGGAGGGAAGTCTAGAAAAAATATAAAAAAAGCATGTTCTTATTTAGATGATCTTGGAGTATCATATGAACTTTTTGAAAGCGAGTTTGCAGGACACACCATAGAACTTGCAAGAGAGTTAGCCAAGGAGGGATATAGAGTTATTGGTGCAGGCGGAGATGGAACATGTAATGAAGTATTGCACGGAGTAATTACATCTGATACTGGAACTCCCGTTGGATTCATCCCAATGGGAACGGGTAATGATATCCCTGGAGCTATAGGAATCCTTCCAGATATAAAAAGAGCCTGTGAGATTATTTCGGAAGGATTTTCCAGAAAAACAGATATTGGAGTTGCAAAAACAGACAAGGGAGTTAAGAGGTATTTTCTTGGAATTGGGAGTCAAGGATTTGACGCTGAAGTAACAAAACGAACAAATGAGAGCAAGAAATGGTTTTCTGGATCAAAAAATTATGTTGTAAACGTATTAAAAACTCTTTTCACATGGAAAAATCGGGAAGTTGTGATCAAAATGGACAATGATAAATTCGAAGGGGAACCGGTTTGCATCGCAGTCGGAAATGGCCCTAGTTACGGGGGTTGGATGTATATTTGTCAAAGTGCCAGGGTGCATGATGGAATATTTAACATTAGTGTGGTTGATGTTGGGAAATTGAGGTTGCTTTATGACTTTACAAAAATGTATAGTGCTTCGGTGCTACCACACCCTAAAATTTACGAGTATGAAAGTAAAAAAGTAAGGATAGAAATGAAAGATCCAGAAGCCGATCCGTATTTATGTCAAGTGGACGGAGAAGTATTAGGAGAGATTCCCGTGACCTACGAAGTTATACAAGATGGCTACGAATTCATTCAACCAAAGATTGATGAAGTTGCTGAAGCATTCAAAGAAGAACACGGACGATATTTCTACGAATGTCCCGAATAGCTTTAAAACATTAATTAAAATATTAATTAAATTTCATTCACCATTCAATTTAAATTATCATCAGTTTAAATTTTAGTACGAAATTTCGATTTGACCTAATTTTGTTTTAAATAATACTCATTACCAGATAGCATTTTCTCTAAATGAGATTAAATTATGTAAAAAGCTTAAAAAAACAAAATTAAATAACTTGAAAAAAAGGATTTAAAAATTATAATTCTTCTACATTAACTTTATACTGCCAGAGATTCAATTTTTCCCGTAGTTCATCTGCTACTTCAAAAGCTTTTTTACCCAAAGTTTTAATTTCATCTAATGTGAATGTTGCTTTTGCCCCTGATTTTTGAATCGAGGTTATGTCGTTATTAGTCACTGAAAAAGTAACTCTTCCATCGCAGACGAGTTCTTCGGGTAAATTTGGGTCGATAAAGATCATATCATCGATTTTTCCGAACGTAATAGCCAATGGTAATTCATTAACCAAATCTTCTCCTGTAAAGTATTCTCCATTCCATTGAGGACCATTTTCCGTCCATTCTCCTTTTGGGACGTGGCTAGAAATTAAGGATGTTAATGCTCCAACGGCGCCACAGTCAATCATATTGCCGCCATGATTAATTACATACATATCGACAAATAATATATATACCGCTTCCCTTTCTTGGATGCAGAGTTTTTTTGTTTGCACACAATCAGCATGTCTAATTCCACGATCAACAACACGAGCTAACTCAATAGATTGTTCATCCGGAGGACCTCTTTCGAATAATGGAGAAGCTAACGGTAAGAGTTCTGCCATTACGGTACAAACACCTTCATCAGGTAAATCAGGGAATGGTTCACCAATGTCATATTTTAGTCCTGTGATAATTCTGGTATCTCCTAGAGACACATCAGCAGACCCTTCTGCGGATGGGATTGTATTTGCTTCAATTTCAAAATCACGGTATTCCCATAAACCTCGTCCGTCGATTCGTTTTTCTTTTCTTAAATTGTCTTTGAGATAATTCTTTTCTACTTTTGAGATAATTCTTTTAATATCCATCATGTTTTTTATATCATCTCGTATATTTTTTTTATTCAGATTCTTGTTTATTTTCTGTGCTATAATCTTCTTCTTGAGCTTCTTCCCGGATTTCTATGTATTTCTTCTTTAATGCTTCTTTTTGCATATCATAAATTTTCTCAAGCGCTTCTTTTCCCATATCTAAGGAAACGTCCATCTCTTCACTGTTCATTTGTCCGTCAAATTGTAATAAAGAAAGTTCATCGTTAAACCAAGTAATTGCCAGAGGAAGATCCGCATCTCCAGCCTTGTCCTCTATACCAGATAGGTCAGTTACTAATTGACCATCAATTTTCCCTACTGCACATGAAGTGACAAGACTTCTCATTGGAACTCCCGCATCAGCGAGAGCTAAAGCAGCAACAGTTGTACTCGCACATCTCGTTCCACCATCCGCATTAACTACTTCAATGAATATTTCAAATGAAGTTCCCGGATATAATTCGAGAAATAGTACTGGTTCCAAACAATCGGAAATGATCATTGAAATTTCTTTTTCCCTTCTTCCAGGTGCGGGTCTTTTTCGTTCAAATACGGAATATGTAGCCATTCTGTAAAAAACTCTGAGTATTCCTTTGTCAGGTTTTGCTAAATGGTGAGGATGTACTTCTCGTGGTCCATATACAGAGGCAAAAATCTTATTGTTGCCCCATTCAATGTACGCACTTCCATCTGCGTTTTTAATTACATCTACTTCCAATTTAATCGGTCTGAGTTCATTTTTGTCTCTCCCGTCAAGTCGCTTTCCATCGTCTCTAAATAATTTTTCAGGATATTCGTCTTTAATTAATAACATTATTCAATACCTCTTTTTTCTTTTTCAAATTCAATAAATTCTTGTATTCGGTCTGTAAGACCTCTTGTGTGAGCTTCACTTTCAATTTTATAAATGGCTTCTATAAGTAATCTTTCATGCTCTATATCTTGACCTTTTATCCAAATTCGTCCATTCTGTGTAACAAAAATGTTACAATTAGTTAGTTTTTTGAGCATTTTGATCATAGACCCATTTCTCCCTATTACTCGAGGGACCTTTGGAGGGTCTATTGAAATTATAATTCCACCAGTTTTCTTACCTAAATATTTACCTACGGTTGTAATTTCTGGTCGATTAAGGCGATCTGCTGAAAGAACTTTAACAACGAGGACATCTCCAATATCATACTTTTCTGTGTTAAGGCTTTCTCTTCTTGAACCCCTTAAGCGCCCCCTTTTTATTGTATTCTTTGGTTTTAAGGTGGCTTGATCTTTCGCATTTATATCACATCTATATTTTACGGGATTTTTATCAACTACTATAGCAATAACTTTATCTCCCGCCCTTGCGGTATAAAATCCTTTTAGGGGAATGACATTAACATAATTTCTTTTTATCTGTTTCAAGCCTAACATAACAGAGAGAATTTTATCTCTTTTTTTCGTTAAAATAGTACCTCTCCCAGGAATATAATTTTCGGTATCCTCAGTGAGTACTTCTCCTGGTACAACGATCTCTCTTGTTGTTTCTTCATCTTCGAATTCATCGTCGTCTTCAGGTTCTTCCGCTTCTTCCTCTTCATGTTCTAATTCTTCTTCCATTTCAATCACATACATTCAATTTTTTTCTAATAATCTAAGCTAATATCTTGTTTGTAAACAATTAATTTCTAAATTTGAATTAAGATTTCATTAATTTTGTCTCAACACGGCCATGGGTAAGTTTATTAAGTTTATCTATTAATTCCATTTGCAGACCAGCAGGTAAAGTAACCACGGCTACCCAAGAACCGTCAGATTGCCACTCGTCTTTTTTAATATGAGCCATCTGAGCCACGATATTATATCCCTTTGCAGTAAAAGACGTTGGGACTTTTATCGCCATCTCGATTTGCTCCATTTTAATAGGGATGATTGCCCTAATTTGTTTAACCACATCATCAACTTGTTCCTCAGGGTTTCTCATCAGATCAATTTTTATTCCAGCCTCTTCAATTGCTTTCTCAATCCGTTCTGGAGGATGAGGTTTTTTATTTTGAGGGTTAATGGCATTTTTAGATATGATGTTAACAATTTGTCTTAATTTTTTTTCTTTTTCTTCATCTCTCTGCTTTCTGGTCCATTGGATGTCTCCCTCTAATAGGATGTGAGCTCCGATTTCCTTTCCGTCAGTTGAATTAAATATGGCTTCCATATCTCCGTCAGTTGCCTTTTTACCCCTCCTTAAATCCTCAAAAACAATAAAGCTTTCAAAGATATTTTCTAAAGGGATATTTCGATCATCTATTATCTCTTGTGGGGTCAATCGGGATTTTTCACTTCCTTCCTTTAATCGCTTGTTAATTTCCTCACGTAAATATTTTTTAGCTTTCCATGCTTCCTCGGGGTCTAATAACATTTCGAAACGTCTTCCCGATTTCTCCAACCGACCGACAATATTATTTCCTAAATCAATTCGCGCTCTATCTATCAAAACTTTTACAGCCCTACAATTAATTTTTTTTTATTTTTTTACGGATTACTTAAATAAAATAGGTAAATAAAAATATTGTTAAGGTTTATATTTTATTCAATAATTCTTCTTTCTCATCTAATTCTAAAAGATTGAACTTTTTCTCCTCTTTCATGATAAAGGCAACATCACAAGTTTGTTTATTTAATTCTTCACCCATAACTTCCTTTAATGTTCTCATGGCAAGGAGTTTTAAGTCATCATCACTGATATCTTCACCGTAGTTATCTTCTAAATAACTTCTTGCATCGTTAGCACCCGATCCGATGGCATAAGCTTTATAGCCCCACATTGCGCCTGATGGATCAGTTAGATAAAGTTCAGCTCCGTTATCCGGATTAATTCCTGCAATCAAGAATGAAACTCCAAATGGTCGTACACCTGCATTCTGTGTGAAGGCTTGTTTGTATTCACTAATGCTTAGAGTCGCATCCTTAACACTTATCTTTTGATCATAATTTAATAAATGAACTTGAGCTTGTACCCTTGCTCTATCAATAAGAACGCGCGCATCAGCAGTCAAACCAGCAATAGATACACCGATATGATTATCTATTTTGAAAATCTTTTCTGAACCAGTCATCTCTTGAAGCTCTGCTTTTTTTTTCTCCACAGCGAATACGACTGATTCTTTGTTTCTTACACATATAGCGGTTGTACCCCTTCTGACAGCTTCAATAGCGTATTCTACTTGAAAGAGGCGACCTTCCGGAGAAAATTACCTATTAATAAAGAACCTTTATTAATTTTGGGTTATCGAAACGTCGTAGCCTCTTCCTGCTTGTTGAAACATTTGTATTTTTACTCCTTTAATTTTTAATTCTGTTAATTGTTTACATTTATGTTTTAAACTGACTTAAAAACAATAATATAAAATACCATTAAAATTTTTCTTAAATAAATCATAAATTAGGCAAGATACCTTTGAAAAATGGATACTTTTTCTTCCATAATAAGTAGGATAAAACAAAAAAGAGGTAAATTTATATAGATTTTTTATGATTTTTTGTTGATCATTCAGATTCGGTCTCAGATTCCGTCTCAACTTCCGATTTTTCTTCGATTTTCTCTTCTTCAGCTTCTTCTTTGGGAGCTCTTCTCTCTTCTATTGCTTCTCTTACCTTCTTTATCGTAAATCCTTTTAGCTGAATGAATCTGTAAATGAAAATTATGGTCGATACTACGATTCCGATGAGATAAAAGATTTGTATAGTCCAGAATTGATGCGCAATTGCACTGTAAAATATCCAATCAAATATGTACGAGAGAACAGCCATAGCTGCGATGAAAGCCATGGATATAAGTAAGCCTATACGTTCATAAGGTTTGGGATCTCCAATATCTAACACAAGGACTTTTAACAAGAATAGGACGCAGATAAAAGCAATTGGAGTAAAGAAAAGTGATCCAATGGCTATAGGGAGAAGTAAGTAGACTGCGAATCTGTTTCTCCAAATCTCTAGAACTTCATTAATGGTCATCTGGTCTTGAATTTGAACTTTCGCATATTTTCCTCTCCATGAAAAGTATCTCTTTTTGACTCCACGACCAACTTTTTTTGCTCCGCTCTTAATCTTACTGATAGTGCCTCGATCGACAGTTTCTTGAAACTCCTCTCTAAATAAGGGAAGTATATATAACTGGATAATCAATGAGAGGATACCATAAACATATAAGATTAAATCGAGCCAATATCTAAAACTCTGAGGTGTTTGAGGTGTGCTACTCCCAGGTAAGTTGGCAAAAATTGTATATATAGCATAACCAATCAATATACCCGGAATGATTAATTGAAAAATAACCAGATATCGCACTTCTTTTTCTCCGAATTGTTCAGTGAATCGGTTTAAGATCCACAAAATCCCGTTACCAATACTTATAATTAAACCGAACCCTGCTAAAAACTTGGCACTCCAAAAGAAGACAAGAAACGTAAAATTCAATGGTACAAACTGGAAAATAACTTCAAAAATCATAAAAATTGCCGCTGCAACGATTCCGATGATAAAGAATATATCATATTTCTCAAGGTCCATAAATTATTATAGAGATACCAAGATTTAAGAACTTTTCTACTCAATTCTTTATTTGTAATCTAAGACTAAGCATAAAAAGATAAATGATCTATTTTTTCGATCTTACTAAAATTGTTAAGTAAGTAGAAAAAAAAAATTACCAAAAATCTGATACCGCTATGCGGTTGATGTTGTTTGGCTG
>CAZZIC010000048.1:0-24116 GCA_964653985.1 uncultured archaeon
TTCTTTCTCATTTTTTATTCCTATCTTCATCTTCTTTTGGGAGAAGAGGTGGATAAATCTCATTGAATATTTCATCATAGATCGTATGATTCCTCCACTTCTTGTCTATTTTATTCCATTGTAAATTTTTTGCGGGGTTATATTGTTTCATGAACTCCAACCCGCCAAACGTATTTTTAATGAGTTCATTCTCATCGACGAGATCATAAAGTAAGATAAATTCAAAAAAGTTCAAAAAGGTTATTATGTGTCTAGGATTTCCCCGATGGAAAGCAGGAACAAATACAGAAATAGTATTAAAACCAATTAAGTGAATATTTAAAAAATTATAATTTTAATTTAGCATCCCATTTTGAAGATTTTTTTACGCTACAAAAATGATAAAATTAAGAGATTCTTTCCAGAGCTGCTTTTGCTATATTCTCAAATGCTTGTCCTACATTTTCTCCCGTTTTTGCAGAAGTTTCTAAGTAATCACATTTCAATCTTTCTGCAAGGGCTTCAGCTTCTTCTCGATCAACTTCCCTTGGCAAATCTATTTTGTTTCCTAAGAGAAGCATTGGGATGTGCTTTTTTACTGACTTTTTAATGGATGCAATCCACCCCGGAATCTTTAATAATGATTGGGGATGTGTGATATCGTAGACCCCCAACGCGGCATTACTTCCCTTGAAATATATTGTTCTTAATTGAGCAAAACGCTTTTGTCCGCCAATGTCCCAGAGGAGCAAGCGAACGTTTTTATCATCTATTTCGATATCCTTTACAAGGAAATTGGTACCGATAGTTGCTTTTAAGGTAGTAGAGAAATAATCTTTTACATAACGGAGTAAAAGTGATGTTTTCCCTACACTCGAAGGTCCAAATAATGAGATTTTTAATTTATACATTTCGGAGGAAATAACCATTACCTCATATTATTTATATAACGAAAAATTTTGACGTTATAGTTATTGATAAAACCTTTAGCTATTTATATGTTTATAATATTGAAATGTTTTTTTGATTGAAGCATCACCATAATACAAATCATTTCTCAATTTTCCCAAAAAAAATATAAAAAGAGAGATAGAACTGAACAAATGATTTTTATTCTGTAGATTTCTTTTCGCGTTTCTTGGTTATTCTTTGAGTTTCTTTTTTCAGAATCTCTTCAGTTTTCTTAATTCCTTCAACTGTCTTCTCGTAGGCTTTTTTAGATGTCTTTGATACACTCTCTCCGGTCTTTTGGCCTACTCTTCCCACTTGAATCATAATCCATTCTGGACTCATTACTCCATTTCCATATTCAATCCATATATACATCAGAAAGCCTAAAAAGGCTACATAGCCAAAATATACAAAGGCAAAGTAATAAATCGGAAATTGACGAATGAAGAGTGGAAGGAAGGTATAATGTATTAAGAATAAGCTAAGGCTGATCTTTCCATAATATTTAAACATATTGATAAAATTTGATTCTTTTCGCCTTATATCGATAAAATAAAAGCATATACCGATTAATAATAGGGCTGCACCTAAATTATACCACATATTAGATTCAGTGCCCCGAATTAAGAAAGCAGGCATACCCGGATATTGAAAGCCAGGTATAATCCTTTGGTCATTTGCCATCTCTAACAATCCAATATGAGGATATAAATGTTCTCCCCCTGGTAATGTTTCTGCAGTAAATAGGGTAAGACCCCTTAAAACTCCAAATATAACCAGAAAAGCTCCCCAAAATATAAAGATTCTAAATAGTCTTTCGTAAGCATTGCCGGGACCTTCCATCATTGCTTCATAAAGATATTCTCCAAAAATGGTTGATAGAAAACAGATTGAGAGCCAAGGTAAAAGAGTTACTTGCGGGGCAGGAGAGGTGATTATATAATCTAATAACCATGCAAGGGCATTCTGATCTTTCGCATTAAATATGGCTAATCTTACATCTTGGGAGATGAAGATAATAAAACCTCCTATTACAACTCTAGCCATTTTCCCTAATTTTAAGGCATAATAAGAAAGAATTTGAGAAAATCCTATAAACATTAAAATATTCCAACCCCAGAGATTTAAAGGAAAAGGATATCCTTCAATACTAAAAGTTATAGCAAATAAGTTATAGGGAACTCCAATGGCCATTATCATCAACCCTCGGGAAAAAATTCTGCTTCTAACGACTTTTTCTGGCAATTTCCCTTCTTTTGATTTAATAGAGAATACCACACTTAGAGCCGATAAAAAAACAAATAATGAAGGGCCTAATATATCTAAGATAGATAAAACGACACCGTACAAAAAAACCCATTCTTCATTAAACCACGCAATGGCAGTATGAGCTAATATAATCATAACGATAGCAAATCCTTTTACAAAATCTATGGATTCTATACGCTTAGGGGAAGCATAATCTCTAATTTCCTCTATAGAGATCTCTTGCTTTAAATAATTCAATAGAGGGGGGGATTCCGTTTTTATTTTATTTTCTTCTTCAGACATAATTTAAATTTTAAAACTTTAATTGATTCACTTAATAATATTTTATTAGGATTGTTTTTATAATTTTATAGTAAATTAAAAATATTTTTCATAAAAATGAATTCTGGAGATTTTAGATTTTTGGATCTACTTGGGTTTATTGGAGCACTTTTAATATTGATTTCTGAATTTTTACCTTGGTTTTCTGGAAGATTATTACTTCATATATTTTTTATAACCGTTGAAGTGTCCTTAGAGGATTCTTTTCTTTATCTTTTTCCCTTAATAAGCGGATCAATTACTCTTCTTGGTAGCATTTTATTATTATATAATAAAAATCTTAAATTAAATTCTGCTCTCATTAAAATTGTTAGTATCGGGTTTTTGATGATCTTTTTTTTTGATATATTTACTAATCAATTAAGTTATATTCCGTCCTCCGGAATAGGTTTTTATCTATGTTTAGGAGGGTTTATCTTATCGATTTTTGATATAATTAACCTTTTAATGACTAACGAATAATAATATGGAGGATAAAGACTATTACAGATAATTCCGATCAGACCGATGATACAAAACCAAAAATAGTGGAAGAAGATTTTTATTACGCGTTAGGTCATGAGTTACGAAGAAGAATAATTAAGATCATTGGAGAAAACGGATTTTCTTCGTTTACTCAACTAAAGAAGAACCTAAAGGTTTCAACCGGAACAATATACCACCACTTAGAGACATTAGAGAAATTAATAACTCAAAAAAAGAATAAAAAGTATTATTTAACCGATCTTGGAAAGTATGCCTATCATTCCTTAATGGAAAATTCAAGATCCTTTACGAATCTCGATCTCGAAAAAAAGGAATTTAACTCTCCATTATTGAAAGTACTTCTTCGGTTGACCCCTGTAGTACCTATAAAAATTGATTCAAATAAAAGAATTTATTATTTTCTAATAGGACTCTGCTTGATCTCAGCAGTTACCATATTTAGTACCTTAACAGGGAGTTTCACTCTGTTCTTTTTCTTTATTCCAAGCATTGAAAATCTTAGTGACCTTAATCTTTTTAGTCTTATTCTCTTAGCCGTGATATTTATATCTAATTTTTTAATTATTTTCTTAATTATTGAAATACTAATCCGAGTACTTTTTAAAAAAGAAAGCGACCTATGGAGCTTTTGGTTTTCTTACACAATTTCTTATCTTCCGATGATCATTTATCTACTGATTCATTTTTCATTGTTATTCTTCAATTTATTAGAGTTGTTATTTTTCGACTTAATTGATACCCTTTTACTGGTTTTCTTTCAAATACTCTCTCTTTGGTTTTTAACCTATTATATATACCAGATAAAGGGTATAAAAATAGAATCAAGTTTAATAATTACTCTGATCCTTCATATTGGTGCTTTTAGTGTAATATTGCTTGTATCTATTTAAGAATTTGAAAATCATATGCTTTAAATGTATTAAAAATTTCTTTTATCCTCTGATGAGATTCATCTGCATTTAGTTCATTAGTCGCCAAAAAAGCGGAAAAGTTTCGATTTTTCATAGTAGTATCTTTACTTGCAAAACTAATAGGAGGGGTTACAATTTCAGGGATTTTTTCTATTATTTCAGGAATTATTTCATTAACTATATGAGGATATGATTTTTCTCCCAGATAACGGAGCTCATATCTTGAAAAAATTGAATGCCTAACTGGATGAGCATTGATATTTTGATTTAAGTTCCTATATGCATTCACAATTAGTTGTGCTGGGTTTATTGAAAGGATATTTCTTATACCTATATAAGAGGTTGTAAGACGTGGATTTATTTCTAAAAAATATATTTCATTTTTCCTTGTTCTTATGAAATCTATACCATAATATCCAACGAAATCCGAAAGATCAATAGGAGAGATTAATTTTTCAATTGAAGAGAGCCTTTCATTATAATTCTTTATCGGGGTCTCGCCTCCAAAATATTCCGATCCTTTTTTTTTATCCTTTAAAATGATTTTCTGAGAATTAATGCTCAACAATGAAAAATCGGGAGTTAGTATATCCTTATCTTTGGATTGTCCTATAATTGAAACACTTAAATCTTCCCCCGGAATAAATTTTTGAAGAATGTATTTTCTATTCGTATCAATTTCATTGATTGATCCTTGAAAAAAATCTAAAATATCCTTTCGAGTCTGTAAATAAAAAATGGATTCTGCCCCAACACCTTCTAATGGCTTAATAACGATGGGGGAGTGTAATGCTCTGAATTTTTCTACAATAAAATCTTTATCAAGGGCATTATTTTTTTCAGGAATTAACCATGTCTTTGGTGTTTTTAAGTCATAAGACGTAAAATAAGTGTTGGTTTTTAATTTTGACGAGGCTAAAGAAATCCCTTTCAGATCAATACTTAAAATTTCTTGGCAATATTTTTTAGCCACTTTGGTCAAATTATAAAGGATATTAGAGGATTCGGGAGCTATAATAAAACAGTATTTTGAACTCCTAATCATCTTTTTAAATTCTTTATAAACGTCATCTTTAGAATCTATAATATTTACTTGATCTATTTCTATAAAAGGAATGAGGTTCTTAATACGAATATCAATTTGAGTTACTACCTCGAACCCTAATTTCTTGAAATCAAGGATAAGAGATCTTAACATCCCAAATCCTTCACAAAAAAGGGATGATGGAATTGTAATGCTATTAAACCCCCCACCCGAAACCCACTCAAATATAAATATCCTATTTTTAGTCATTCTAATAGTTAAATAATTGTAATTTTCAATAAATATAATTGATTATAAATAATATTGATTAATATACTCAAATTTAATAAGAAAGAAATTTAACTAAAAAAGGTTTTAAAAAAATGACATTTTTTGATGATGAGGAGCTCGCCAGAAGGATTCGTTATCTCCATTTTCAAATTAAACATCTTGAAGATGCCTTAGAGCGTGAAGAAGAAAACTTTTCACTTGACGATTTAAATTATATATTGGAATATACTCGTATATTAAATTTAAATTATGGAAAAGAGAATCATAAACAAATTATTAAAGATTTGGATATTACTCAAACCTTCATGGATCCAAAGGAGGACAGAGAAATAGAAATTTATGATCTTATGTTCGAATGTGCTCGTTCTTTATGGATATTAGCTAAAGCATATTCAAAACTTTCAGAACAATTTGAAGAAGCAGAGGAATGGCAAAACTCCATCGTTTCAATGGTAGAAGCAAGTAAAATTTATAAGGCAGCAGCATACTTTAGCACAGCAGCTGTAAATCAAAAGGATATAGGAAAAACTCTGGATGCGGAAAATCTAGAAATAAATTCCGAAGAAGCAAGAATCTGGGCTCAAGGAATAGCTGCGGAAAAAGAGGAGCTAAATAATAGTATTTATTTCTCTTCAAAATTATATGCGGGTTTGAGTGCCCTTTCAAAACGATTATTCTATCTGAAAAAACATGATGAAAAGAAAAAGCAACAAATTAGAGCTCAGTTTCATTATGATATGGGGCGGGCTTGCAATTTAAAAGCAAAAGCTTCAATAGAATCCTCATTAACAAATATTAAAATGGATAAAGTTCAAGATTTACAAAACAAGGCTCTATTTTACTATAATAAGGCAAGGAATATTTGGGAGTTGATGCTTGAAAAGGTAACAACAAAAGAGGATGAAAAAGAGATTATAGAAAATAACATTGCTATTGTCAATGAGGATATAGAGCAACTTGAAGCAAACGAATTAGAATATGATGAAATTAAAAGAATCCAAGACCCAGAGCCAGTAATTATTGTTCCTGAAAATTTAGCTCCATTTGTTCCCAAAACTACGGTTTATCTGACAAAGTTTGTTCCTAAAGACCTTAACATTAAACGATTTAAGAAATTCCAACATAAAAAGTTAGAGAAAAAAATTCCATATAGCAAGAGAGAGAAGCTTTTGGATAAAAAAGCAGGAGTTTTACGTACAATTAATGAGCTTAAGGTCCTTAAAGAGGAAAATGAAATAGATATAGAGAAGTTTGCTACACTAATGGAAAAATATTCAACAAAACTTAAGATGATTGATACTGCGATTGAAAAATTAGCCAAAAGTTAGTTAAACTCAAAGAAATTGTAAGAAATTGTAGTTAATTTCAAACCATTTTCTCTCATTTTCCTTTACTTAATTTCAAGGTTATCAAAATTATTTCATAGATAGACAGAAGACTCTCTAATTTTTTGTTTTATATCATTTTTTTAGTTTGGAGTTCAATTCTTTCACTTTTCAAAAGGTAGGGAAATAGTCATGTTTAATGGAAACCTTTTTTTAAATATTTATATGTCTGATAATCTAGCAATTTTGATGTATCTTAAGAATCAGCTCTCTGATCTTATCCTTTTAAATTCGATTATAGCTACAGAATTAATAAAAATAACTGAAAATTCTGCTGCGATTAGACATGGGGAGGATTTTCTAAATAAGAGTACCTGTATCCCAGAACATAATAAATTGAACGAAATGATTATGGAAATCGTCAAAAAATATAAGATCAATCAAGATAAAATAGATGACCTTGAGAAGCATGTTTTAAAACATTTAGAGAAGGAACAGAATAAATCATAAGAGAAATATTTTAGTTTCAATTAGTATTCTTCTATTTATATCACATAAAAATTTCTCTTAATTACGGTAATAAATATGACGAAGGATAAGTTTGATGAGTTTGTTGATAATTTACAAAAAGAAATCATTCAACAAGAACGGGAAGATTTCAATGAAAAAATAGTTGAATTATTTCACAACCCACCCAATTGGGGTAAACCAAAGGAGGAAGAAATTACCATAGCTTCAAAATATCGAGGAAATTGCGGAGATTTGATGCAATTTTTCTTAAAAATTAATGATAACGGTATTATTGAAGATGTTCATTTTATTACGGACGGTTGTGGAGCATCAGTGGCAGCTGGAGCACAAACGACCTTACTTATAGAAGGCAAATCTATAGAAGAGGCGAAAAAAGTATTGCCCAATGAGATTGATAAAGCGTTAGGTGGTTTACCGAAGGGCCATAAGCATTGTGCTTCTCTGGCGATAAGATCTCTTCGAAGTGCTATTTTAGAGTTTGAAAAAATTAACTCAAATGAATAAAACCTTATTTTTAATTCTATTATTTAATTCTTATCCGATATATGAAAGACTATAATATTGAAAATGTAGATATTCCTATTGACGACATTTATTTAAAGGGAACTATCTATTCCAGAAATGATCTTTCAAAAGAAGCTCCTTGGATCATAAACTTACCTGGATTGTTAGAACATAGGAAAAGTTCTTTTGTCAATTTTTTTACGGAAAAATTCGTTTCTTCCGGCTTTTATGCTCTTTCTTATGACTATAGAGCTCACGGAGAAACAGCAAAACAAACGGGAAAAAATTGGCTAAAAAAGCTAGCTGATATATTTTCAGATATAGCTCGGGTCATCGATTGGGTAATCCAAACTCAAGATTCAAGAATCAAAAGCAAAAATATCAATCTTTTTGGAAGAAGTTTGGGAGGAGCGATTATTTTAACTCATGGTTATATTGATGATAGACCAAAAAAATTGGTTGCCTTATGCACCCGATATGATTATCATTCATTTAAATTAAAATTTCCAGAAAAAGTAATTCGAACTATAAGTCCTAAATATTTTCTCAAAAGAGACAATCCAAATAATGACCATATTTTACTTGCTCATTGTAAAGATGATCAGCAAATTCCATATGAGAATGTGAATTTGATTCAATCCTCACTTGGTTTAGCTGAACAGAATATACTCAGATATGAAGAAGGAGGGCATGGTTTCAGAGGACATAAGGATGAACTATTTAAGAAATGTCTTAGATTTTTAAAAATTTAAATCAAATCAAATAAATAATTGCTAAAATTACTATTAATGTGATGTGATGTTTTTATGGAAAAAATTCTAATCGCAGGACCAGCTTCTCAAAGTTTATCGATTCTTATTGCTGAGGAATTAAATATTCCCTATATCAATACAGAATTTAAGCGATTTCCTGATGGAGAAAATTATTTACGTTTAAATATTGAAGATGAAACCTCAATTGCTAATAAAGAAGTTATTATAGTCCAATCTACAGGTCCAAGTTTTCAAGGTTCTCAAAATGAACGCCTATTCCAATTATTGATGATGATTGATTCAGTGATTCGTATTGGTGTTGAGAATATTAAAGTGGTCGTTCCATATCTCGCATATGCTAGACAAGATAAAATTTTTCGACCAGGAGAATCTAAATTTGCTAATGTTATAGTGAGATTAATAGATTCCATGGAGATTGATGAGTTTTATACCGTAGACGTTCATAATCCAGAGATTATGGAAGAATTTACTTGTAAAGCTATTAATATTGATTCAATGCAAGTCTTAGCAGATTATATTAAAGCAAAAGGAGGAAAAGATATCGTAGTAGTTTCACCAGATAAAGGAGCGGTGGAACGATCCAAGGCTTTTGCGTCCCATTTTGGAGAGGATGTTCCAGTTGACTTCTTTGAAAAAAAACGCGATGTTGAGACCGGTGAAATTACAATGTCTGGAAAACTAAGTCTAGAAAACAAAGATGTAGTTATCGCTGATGATATCATAGCTACTGGGGGTACAATGGCAAAGGCGATTAATTTATCAAAACAGAGTGGTGCAAAAAAGGTTTATGCAGTAGCAACTCACGCATTATTATTAGAAAATGCCACCTATCGTATACTAAATGCGGGAGCAAATGAAATAATTGGAACAGATTCAATTGATAATGAAGTGAGTAAGGTTTCATTAGCAAAACCTATAGCAGATTACCTTAAATAAGTCTTACGACGAATCATAAAATTCTTTTTTTTTCCTTCAAATTAATTATCTCAAGTAATTTTCTTAAAATTTAATTTCTGTTTTTAATGATTTTCAAAACTAATTCTCGAGTTTTTTTTTCCAAGTCTGCTTTTGTAGAATTATTAGAAATGGTATAGTCAGCTTTATCAATCAACTCCTCTAAACCAAACCGTTTTTCCCTTTTATCTCTTTTCTTTATTTGTTCAATACTCTGGGAATCATCTTTTCTTCCACGTTCTTTGATTCTTTTTAGGCGTTTATCTTCCTCGAGAATTACTGCAATTAAAGAAAATTCCCTATGTTTTCGAAACTCATTTAACTCTGCCACTGAACGTAAACCATCAACAAAAATCACTTGTTCTGATAAATCTTCTATCTTTTCAATAGTTTTGTTTGCTATAACTGCTGGACCTTTTTCTTTCCTTAGATTCTTGGCAATTTTCCCAAGATTTTCATCTGTTGGTTTTAGATTTTGATTTGTAACTTCTTCGCGTATAATATTTCCCATATTTATGATTGTTCCTACATCCTCTATTGCTTCGAGGGCAGTTGATTTCCCAGACCCAGGAAGACCACAGAATCCCATAATTATTTGTTTCATAATGATTAATTAATCAGCTTATATTTAGTAATTAAATGAAAAAGACTATATTAAATCAATTCTATAATCACATTTGACAAAAGAATATTTGATATTTTTGGCAAAAAGATATTTAAAGCGTAAAATTATATACTTTTTATATTTTACATTCTATAAATATTGAATTTATCTTAAAATGTTAGAGAGAAGAGATTTCATATTTATAGAATTTATAAATAATAGAGATTTCCAATTAAATAGTTTCTTGGATTATGAGCCCGAATATTAACAAGGATAAGGATGAGAAAGAAGAGGGAGGAATTTTTGAACGTTCTATGAAAGCTCCTGAGCTCTCCAAATACCTTACAGAAGAGAAAAAGAAATCAGACTACTCCGATACTTCAGTAATACTCAATTGGAAGGCATACAGAAGAATTGTTGGGTATAGTCATAGATATGCCAATGATGAGATAAGTTCCAAAGATTGGAAAGAAGTCTATGGAATATTAATAGGTTCGGTAATAAAAGACCAAAAGCTAATTGTGAAAGACGCGATTCCTATGGTTGTCGGCGATCGAGCGGGGGTCAAATATGAGGACAAACAATATGTTGATATGGCTCAAATCGATCAATCGGTGTATCAAAATTCGATAAAAAATGAAAAATCGGATTTTATTGTAGGATGGTTTCATACACATCCTGGCTTTGGATTCTTCTTCTCAAGTGTCGATGCCACCACTCAACTTGGATATCAATTGCCAAATCCTTTTGCCGCGGCTATTATCTATGATCACACAAAAAGAAAAGAGGAAAAAACTGGAATGTCCCTACTTAGATTAGAAAATCCAAATAAAAGTATGTTCTCAGCACACATGAAAGTACCTTTAGAATATAGTCCAAGTAAAAAGTTTATATTACAAAGGATTGACAGAGAAATTGAAAAAATAGATAAAAATATGGAGGACACCTTGGAAGATCTCCATTATATTGAAAATACTCTTGAAAAAAAAGCATTTGCAGAATTACAAGAAAATTTTGGGTTATTACCAAAAAAGACTAAACCTTTAACAAGTTTCGATGATTATTTGGAAGCATCTAAAGAAGAAGAATTAAAAGAATGGGACGAGAACAATGAGTTTGGTAAAAAATACGAGATGCCCCCATTCAAAAAAAAAGTAGAACACCAATTGGAAGAATACGAGAAAAAATTAAAAAATTTGAAGGAAGCAAGAGATTTAAAAGATTTCCAGAAGAAAAGAGAGAAATCTATTAAAAAAGCCAATGAAATGCTAAAGAAACCTAATGAGTGGTTTTCAAAACTTAGAAGTGATTTCCAAGAAAAACAAAAGGCAATAGAACCTTTTTATGAATATTTGGATACAAATGAACGGGAGATAATCAATTCTTTTTCAATGAAATTAAAAATGTATAAAATGATTTTAGATGAATTCAATTCGAAAGCACAATTAAAATCAATAGAGTAGGCACTACAAAAGACTTAAATTGGTTAGATTATATATATTAATTGGAACTACTTTTTATGAAATCAGTTAATGAATTAAACACTGAAAGGTTATTCTTTTTATGGCTAAAAATACGATTATAACGGTTAGAAATCGAAAAGATATGGATAAAAATATAAAAGACGCGATATTTGCTTTTTCTGGAGGACATAATGAATTATTAATTCGAGGCGAGGGATCAGAGATATCAACAGCTGTTGAAATTGCGGAAATTTTAAAAAAAAGAATGTATCCCGGAATCGAAGTCGCTAATGTTGAATTAGGGAGTAGACCGTTCAGATATAGAAATAATAGAAAAAAAAGAAATAGACGTAATAAAAGAAACAACAAAGATATAGTGAGTAATATAAAGATTACTCTTAAATCAAAAACGTATTAATGATGAAAAATTAAAATATGACGTTTGAAAACTTAGGACCTTTAATAGAAGAAGAGCGGACTAAAGCAGTTTGCGAAGTATGCTCAAACTATATTTATAAACGGATTTATTGGGCTGAGGAGTCAAAAGATAAAAGGAAAACGGTCTTTGTCTGCAAAAAATGCTTGAAAGACCGAAAAAGAAGGGAAGAAGAAAGAAAACACTAAATAATTGAACCTTTGTTATTTCCTTTCTAAAATATAATCCTATTGGTGAGTTCTACCCAATTTTGAAAAAATAAACAATATCAATATTTCCATAACAGAATGAGATAAGCACTTAATAACCTTTTAAGACTCTCAACCAGAAAATATTAAGATTGTAAATATTTATAAGTCCTAGATAAATTTGGGCATTCTAAAGAAATAAAAAACTCGCTAATTTGCTAAGATTAATATGGTTAGTCCAATTAAGGAAAAAAGAAGGCTAATTTGTATATTTTTAGATTTTAAATAATCTTTCCTTAAAACAGGATATAAACTTTGACTTAAAAATTCTATTCTGAAGATTTATCAATGAAAGATTCTCTTTTTCTGGTATATTTTTCCCAATCAAAAGCCATGATGAAGTACATCATCGTGATTGTTACAAGTAAGACGATGGCTTCTGTAATGACGGAAGAGGTATCATTTAATTCGATTCCAGATGCAGTCAAACCTATTGCGATAAAAATCGGCCAAGCTACATAGAATAAAGTCGTAAAGTTTTTACCAATCCAAGCAGCAAATATGCTTTTTGTAAGGCTAAATTGTAAAGGATCTCCTTCTGGAGTGTTTATACCCTCCAAGGTTTTTCTCTTATCACCAAAGGCCAGCCCAATGCCCGCCCATAAGGGATCGTCAGGAATGGGTAATGCAGCTGCTATAAAAATATAGAGGTAAGTTCTTTTTGGGTTTTCTAATACCAATCTTCCAAACCCATCCATATTTTTTAAGACCTTCGAATCAGCACCACTTGTAAGGTCTTTAGCTTTCTTACCGATAATAAAACTTGTTAGTTCTCCAACGGCACTTCCTAACCCCCCTGATAAAATTATTCCTAAAAGTTGGAACAAAAACGATGGCAAGAAAAGAATCTCGGAAAAGATATATCCCTGTAAATGATATTCAAGATAAATAGAATTACTTAATGAGAAAAGAATAAATGGATATGGAATTGGAAAACCAAAGCTAGCATTTCCGATAATACATATAAAAAAAGCAATAAGCAGTGCAATCAAATAATTGGAACTAGTGGAAATAGTTGCAAAGAATTCTCTTCCCTTTAAAATTAACACTTGAAATTCAGGGGATATTAAAAAAACCAACAAATATATTATCGTTAAAAAATAAAACAAGACAAAAATATACGTTAGGCGATTTGACACTGACATATTTCTATCATTTCTCCCTAAATTTAGTATTCAATCCATTTCGAGCTTTCAAGAACAGGTCTAATTTTTCTTTCACCATTCCAACTTTGTTAACCTTATTGGGGAGGGTTGCATTCTCTAAAATAATCAACAATTCGTCAGTCTTAGGATTATAAAGAATATCATTTTTTTGAGCTTCCCGTTTAGCTTTAGAACTCTTTCCTTTTCTTATACCAATACCCGGAAGAGTCCAATACTTTTTAGATCCAAAACTAAATCGCCCCCTTAAAGCAAATGGCATTTTATCTAAAATAGCATCCGCAGTTAATGGCGCTAAGTGTCGAATTATTATGGCATCAATGATTCCAATTCCAAACAATTGTATCGAAATGCCTATTTCTCCAGACATTTTTACTATAATTAAAATAAATAAAAGTATTTATGTATTTCCTATTAAAAACTTCCGTTTATGTATTAGGATTTCTATTAAAAAATAATTAGATCTATTTTTTAATTTATGAGACAAAGATTTAAATATGGGAATTGATATTTTTTATTCGGACAATAGTAAAGTCCCCATTGGTTTAATTAGACTTTCTAAGGCTTCACATTAGAAGATTTTTTTAATTCCCACGATGGATTCAATAGATGCTAAAGAATTTATATAAATCCAATAAAACCATCTTTCCATCAGAACTCATTACTACAAAACTTATAATCTCATATCGTAAAAATTCTGTGGATGAAACGGCATTCTACTTAAATTTCTCAAAAAGTACTAGAGGGTGCTATGAAGTTTTGATACAAGGATTCTTTTATACCATAAAAAACATCAATCCTTGAATCACTGAAAAGGAGATTTGAAAAAATGAAGTTAAAACAAAGCAACCCCACAAGTACATACACGTAAAAAAGTGGTAAAGTTATACGTTAAAAAATAAGCGATCCGTATTTGAGAAATAGACCGAGATTAATAACCGCAGAAAAAAGTTTTAATACATCGTTTCTATGAAATGTGTAGTGTTTCATTAGAAACTTTCACTTTACTTTACTATTGTCCACTTCTCTTTTTAAGATAATTTATTAGATTTTCTAAATCCGATTTCTTATCTATATCGAAAAAATGACCCTTCGAAGATAAATTTATAGCAATAATATTATTTCCTTTACTGGAAAGATCATTTAAAATTCCACGTAATGTATTCAGAGGTTTATGTTTTATGATCTTTGGGATTTTTTCAATAATATTATAAGGGATGGAGACTATTGGTATAATCTGTTCAATTTCTTGATTTTCATCTAAATCTTTTACTTTTGAAGTTTTAATTTGAATTAAAGCCTTTCTAAGGTTATCCCGATTTAATTCTACATATGATATCACTTTATCCCTAACATTTTCTTTATGTTCGACCGTTTCTAATAATTCTTTAATTTTAAGGGTTCTGTAAAAAATAAAAGGAGAATTCATAGCGATCTCTTTATGTTCTTTGAGCGTATCTATTATATTTTGTAAAATATCCGTTTCAAAATATGTATCTCCTGGAATAGCAAGATATAGTTGATTTGGAATGTAAAAATCTTTATTTTGTGTAATAGATAAGAAAGAATATAAAGGCCCTTTCTGAAATTGCTCTTTTGATTCGATAATAGCAATTCTTTGCCTTAATTCTTCATCATCTTCTGTTATTTTATGGATATAAGCTCTGATTTGCTCAGAAAGATGTCCTTTTACAATACCGATTTTTTCAATATTAAATTGCTCTAATTGGTGAATTGTATGTTCTAACAATACTTGGTCTGAAGGATCAATTTTAAGGAGAGGCTTAGGAAGACTTGATGTGATCTCTCCGAATCTTGTGCCTTTTCCAGCACATAAAAGAACAATAGATAGATCTTTGGATTTATTCTCTTGTTGTGACAATTTTTTTCCCATTAGAATCAAGAATAATTGTGTGTTCCTCTTGAGCAACAGGTTCTTTACGCCTTTCTATTAAAACATTATAATAAATAAGAACCTTCTTTCTGACCAATGTATCCAATATCCTATCCACTTTATTTTTTGGTACCAGTTTTTTCATAACCAATAATCGCGGTGAAAAAGGGAGTCTATTAGTGTGTTCTTCAATTTTGTTCATGTAATTTAGATACTCATAGGGCATATTTTTAGTTTTTTTCTTTACGAATCTGTAAATATAATAATTTTTTCCGTTGACTACTTTTCCCGCACCGGATGTAGCGAATGGTTCACATGCATAGGCATCACCGGGTTTTAACACGGTATTATGATTTTTATCTTTATAATTTGGAATAAAAGGTCCCGCATGGAGATTATATTGTTTTAATTCATGACCTCCCAAATTAGTAATTGGTTTTAAACCATAATTGATTATCTGATCAGCAATCGCTTCACCCAGCTCATATAATTTTACACCAGGAGCAAATTTTTCTATTGCTGCATTTAGTCCAGCTTTGGCCGCATTTACATACATTTCTAATTTAGGATCATTGTCTATATTTATAGTGAAAGCGGAATCAGCGATGTATCCATTATATGCAGCACCTATATCTATTTTTAATAGCCCTTTTTCTGGAACCATTGATCTGTCTCCTATCGGAGGGCTATAATGAGCAGCTATTTCATTTAAAGATATGTTTACCGGAAATGCTAATTCACAACCTTGATTAAATATTTCCAATTCTATTCTATTAGCAATTTTCATTAAGAAAGCTTTAGGTTCTGTTAATTTTCTAGCTAACTTTTTAGCGGCGATTACAGTTTTTCCTGCTTTAATATATGCTTTAATCCATTCTTCTGTCATTTTTTTCTCAATTTGAAAAAAATTTATAATTAATAATTTATAATTTAAAATAAAATAATGCCGTTCTATTAAGGTTCTAATCGATCTGGAGTACGTGGGTACATAACCGCTTCTCTAATATCATCTAAACCACAGAGAAACGTTACCCATCGAGCAATACCTAATCCAAATCCTCCGTGTGGAGGCATTCCATAATCAAATGCTTGTAGATGAGAAGTAAAGGCTTCAGGATTTAATCCCTTAATTTTCAAGGCTTCTATTAGCCTCTCTTTATTGTGGACTCTAGATCCTCCTGAAGTCAGTTCTAACCATCCCATCTGGAGGTCAAATGATTCGCTCAATATTGGATCATCGCTTGAAGGTTGGATGTAAAAAGGTTTTATTTCGTATGGCCAATGTGTAATATAATAATATCCCGGCAATTCTTCTCCTAATTTTCTATACGCTTCTGTAGGAATATCTTCTCCAAACTCAATTGGTATATCAAATTTTGTACTAATAAGATCTAAAATCTCTTTGTATTTATATCTTGGAAACGGGAGTTCGGGGATTATAGTCTTTTCTTCCATTCCTAAAAATTTCAGAGATTCCAGTTGATTGGTGTGTATATCCTTAATTACATTATGGACTAATTCTTCTAATAGTTTCATCACATCATACATATTCGCAAAAGAAATCTCAACATCTAATACAAAGATCTCACAAAGATGTCTCTTGGTATGACTCTTTTCAGCTCTGAAACAAGGGCTTAGTTCAAAAACTCTTTCAAATACACCGCTTAATTGTTCTTTATAAAGTTGAGCTGATTGTGTAAGAAACGCCTCGCGATTAAAATACATTATAGGGAAAAGTTCTGTACCTCCTTCTGTCGCAGATCCAATTATTTTGGGAGTGGTTATCTCTGTAAATTCTCTCTCAAATAGAAATCTCCTTATTGATCTTAACATCTCTCCACGAATCTTAAAAATAGCTTGGTTTTTAAGGGAACGTAAATCTAAAGCACGATGGTTTAATCGGGTGTCTAACTCTGTAGTGGTTTCTCCAGTCATATCAACGGGTAATTTCTCTGGGGTTTTGTTTAGTATCTTTATTTCATGAGGGATAATCTCAATACCTCCAGGAGCTCTCTCAAAGGCTTTAACTTCACCTTTCACCATGATACAATCTTGGTATCCTAACCTTGTATTCTCAAAGAGATCATCCGAAACTACCCCTTTCTTCAAGGTAATTTGTCGCTCTCCATATTTGTCTTGAAGGGATATAAATTTTAGTCCTCCTAAATCCCGATAATTACGAACCCAGCCACCAAGAATAATTTGTTCCCCGACTAAGTCAGTGGATACATCTTTGGTATAATGAGTCTTTCTCCAATCTTCTAATTCATCTAATTCACTAATTTTAAGGGCACCTTATAATAAATTATTTTTCTAAAATTATTTTAGAGAATATTCAATAAAAATTAAATTTTTATAAGACATTAAGATTCGTAATGGTTAATCTCGATTGGAATAATAAAAATGAAATTAAGGACAATTTAAAAACATCAATTAGAGCTAATTCCGAACTTTCATTATTAGGGACGTTTTACTCACCTATCAATAATATTTGTCCTCATAATTCTAACTATGTTATCGAAGATTTATTAAAATCTCAAAAAGAGTACCATAAGGGATGGAGTAATCTTTTGATTAATGGGGATAACCGAAGGGCTATGAAAGTTTTGTTAAAAAAATTCAAAGGACAGATTCAATTGATTTATATTGATCCTCCCTTTGCTACGGGAGGTGATTTCGATTATAAGATTTTCATAGGAGAAGATAAAAAAACAGTTGGAAATGTCGCTTATGATGATAAATGGGAAGGCGAGATCGATAATTATCTTAACTATATGTATAAAAGGCTACGTCTCCTAAAAGATTTACTTTCAGAAGATGGGTCAATTTATATACATCTTGACTATCATGCCAGCCATTACTTGAAAATTATGATGGATGAGATTTTTGGAAAAGAGAATTTTCGGAACGAAATTATCTGGTCCTATCCCGCAGCTTCTGCTAAAACAAGAAACTTCTTTATTCGATCTTTCGATACAATCTTATTTTATACAAAATCTGAAAATTATCTCTTTAATGATGATCCAGAAATCTACATGGAATATTCCGATCGTGTTAAGAACAATCTTAAAAAAGACGAGAAAGGATATTTTTATTACCGTGGTGGAAGCCATGATGGAAAGAAGTTATCAAGAAAGGTGTATGTGAAAAAGAAAGGGATTTTTCCTCGAGATGTTTGGGATGATATACCCTACATAAGAGCTAATACTCCCGAATATCAAGGTTTTTCAACACAAAAACCCGAACGTCTTTTAAAGAGAATTATTTTGGCATCTTCAAATAAGGGAGATATTGTCGCAGATTTCTTTTGTGGTTCAGGAACGGCTCTGGTTGTTGCTGAGAAACTATCTCGGAAATGGATTGGATGCGATTTAAATTATTATTCAATACATAAAGCTAAAAAGAGGATATTGAGCATCTGCAAGAGTAATGATATGATAGACTGGAAAAAAAGCTATAAGAAAGGACACCGTCCATTCCATTCCTTGAGGATCAAAAAACCTAATGGAAGCATCCAAACAAAGAACTCTAATTCTATGAACGTCCCAATTATTAAATTTAGAATCCAACATGATGTAAATAAAAAACAGATTAAAGTGGAATTAATAGACTATAAATATCCTGATAAGGCTCAAATTCCCACAAAATTTATAAATAAGATTACAACTTTTTCAGATTGGATTGATTTTTGGAGTATTGACTTTAATTTCAACAGAAACGTGTTTAATAATATGTGGGTGAGTTTTCGCATTCCTAAAAGGAGGGAATTAAAACTTAAAACAGATCTTTTTACCTATAATAACTGTACAGAAGATCAGAAGTTCGGAGTCAAAATTATAGATATTATGGGAAAAGAAACAATCAAAATCTTTGAATTGTAGCTTTTTCTAGTCTCTATTTCATTATTTCTCTCAAGAGCATCGTAGCATAAGAGCCTTTCAAGAGAGAAAATTCAATTTTAATCTTTTTTCTATCTTTATTTAGTTCGTCGTCGTTGAGTTCAAGCATCTTTAATCCCACCGGTTTTATTGTTATGGGACGGAAAGAGCCTTTAAAATCAAACTCTCTTAGCCAATCGCTTTGAAATATTTTCGGGTTGATATCTTCATTTTTCAAGATTCTATTAAAAAACTTTTCCATTAAGGGATAATCATTGAGATCTGTATCGTAGCCCACAATTGGAGCAACAATAGTCGCTCTGCCCATTTCTATTGCTTCTTCCAGATGAGTATCGTAATCTCCCCCATAGATATAATTAATGTTGGTGGGCTGTCCGTTGACATCATCCAATATATTTATCACATCTCCCGGAAAAGGCTTATTTACACGATATCCCGATTTTACTCTGAGAGAAATCATTTTATTGAAAAAAAATGATTGAAATGCATTTATGAGAAGTGTCATTAGATTTGTAGGGATTTGAAACATGGCATTTTTGAAATCATTTGGATGATTACTCAAGTATTCTAAAACATTCCATTCATAAGACATTGATCTCGGAAAGATATTAAGTGTATCACGAATATTCTCTTCTTCATAAATCAAATCTCTTACCTTATCTCTAACTTTTTGTAATCGAGGAGATTCAGAGGAATATTTATTAAGAACAAATTCTTCAAATGCTCCTTCATAGTCCCCTTTTAGGATCAATTTCCCTACGAGATGGGAGTTGGGTCTATATTTGCCAAATCGTTGTAATCCGAAATAATTAGGAAAGCCTCTTTCCTTTAATTTTGAAATGCTTTTTTGAATTGTCTTTTCCAGATCATTCCGGGTTTTGATATTTCTAATTGTAATAATAAAATGATTACCTCTGTTGCTGCCCAATCTGACGGGTTTCCTGGTCGGTGTTATATTCCTAACATAGAGATTTTCTTTTCTAATTTTCTGGAGTTCTTTTACAAAATCTCCTCTTATAGATACCTTTTGAACAGTAACAGCATGTTTATCTTTTAAGCCGGAATAATAAATGATATCTGGAGGTATATGCAAGGCAGAAGATAAATCTTTTATTGCTTCGAAGGTATCTTTTTCTATTTTTACTAAATTGAACGTAGTATATCTATCGTGTGATTCTTTAGAAAAAGAAATTGGAGAACTATCTTCCTTAGGCTCCAAGGTTTTTCCGCTATTAGTTATCTCTTTTACAATAAAGTCAGTATAATTTGTTTTATAATCTCCTTTTATTCCCCTGACTTTAGGAGTAGTATATATTTCAATACCAACAAACTTTTCAATTTCCTTCTCATCGTCCGACTTAAAAACAACGGTATTGTCCTTAAATTTAGGCATCTATAAGTCACCAAATTTTACAATAATTTTAGATCTCCAGTATATTTATCAACTTCACTGGATAAAACGGGTCCTACACCAAGAGCAGTAGTTGTATTGGGGGGAAGCTGGGTTAAACCTGCATCATTAATAATATAACATGGAATCTTATTTCTCTTCAGTTGATCATACAGCGATTCTAATTGTTCCAATGACTTTGCTTTCAGGATAATTTTTTTCTGTCCGCTGTTTATCCAATTTTTCCAAGTGTTCTTATCTTTCCTACGTACTAAATCTGCTGAGGAAACACTTGCATGGCATGCTTGAGCACATTTTTTTCCAGTACTCATACCTAAATCTGTTCTTACTAAAATAACTTGTTTATATTCATTCATTAATATATGACTCCAAAAAATAGTAAAGAAAGAAAGAAAAATAAATTTATTTCAAACAAATTCTATTCTGGTTGGTTGTTCGGTCAATTCCAAAACCAGATCTTCAAGTTCTTCCGCGGTAAATAAAATCTCTTCTTTATCTGACTTTCGAATGACTGCTTTATATTCAACTTCACCCGTTGCCAGGAAAATTTCGTTGAGAGACACCAATTTTGCGGGGGCAATAAGACTCTCCACCACAGGTCGTGGTTTTTTTGTGTTCTCGATCAAGAGGATTTTTTCAATCTCATACATATCGTTGATCCAATTTATTAACTCGTCTGTGATCTTGACTTTATCTCCTTTTCCTACGACTATAATAACTACATCGCCGTAATCTATAGCCTTATAGAAGCTAACATCCTCTAAAAAACTAAACCTCTCTTCCACCTCAAGCTCAAGTAAGTCTTTCCCCAAATCCAATTCAAAGTGAGTAATTTCCCCCTCATCCAGATTTTCTTGACAACTTGTACATAAGAATCCAGTTCTTATACATGATTCACAAGCGGGAAGATTTTTCATTTTATTCACATCAAATTTTAAATCTCTATGACATCACAGCTAATATTCCTTACAAGCCTTTCGGCCGTTCCAGGGTCTGTTTTGAAAGTATAGAGATATTTTTGGGTTCTTAATTTTAATTTTACCACATCTTTCAATCGTTTTACACGACAGTGGTATGCTCGATCCGATAATTCTATAAATTTCTGTTCATCTTGTATCTCTTTAGGCAAAAAAACTCAACTTCATAGATGTTTTTATCTATTCTTATTTATATTCTATTAAAGATATTTTAAGAATTTTACCATAATTAACTATTAGAACTATTAATGTTGCGTAAATTTTATTTAAAATCGCATGTTTTAGAAACTATCAGTAAAACTTAGATTTATAATAATAAAAATCTTCATATTAAGTGAATATAAATGCCCTTAGATGACCCAGAGAAGAAGCGAATTGCTCGACACCATCTTTTGATGAAGAGTATATGCCGAGATTGTGGATCGCGTAATCCTCCGAAAGCGAAAAAATGTCGCAGATGTCATAGTAAAGATTTAAGACCAAAAAAGAGAGAATTACCCAAGTAAGCTTTTAGTTCTTTCAATCCTCTTATTTTCAAATTAAAATTTAGACTGAAACAATTATCTTTCTTTCTCATTATTTAAATTCAGTTGAATGATTAATAAAATCAGATATTTCTTCTGAAGAAAACACCTTATTTTTTAAATTATCATTCTTGTCTTTATCCAAAAAGATCATCTGTGTTCCTTTTGGCTTTAATTCGTTTACAATCCTTAAAACATCAGTGCTATGAGTTGATATTATTACTTGACAATGTTTGGTCATTAACCACTCCAATGTACGCCTTATTGATACGGGATAAAGCCCAGTACCGAAATTGTCCACTAACAATAATTGTGGATTAATTATTTCTACTAGAGGTATCATTTTAGCAATCCTTTCTATTCCCGAACCTAAATCTGATAAAGGTATGGGAACTTTTTTATCCTTTGTTTGCTTTTCGAGACAAATAGGTTGTCCAAATACTATTTTAGTAAATTGATCTTTAACTATGTTCCCTAAAAACTCGGTAATTTTCCTATCCCAACCTTTTTTTATTATTGTTTCTTTTTTCTCAGCCATCTGAATTTCCATATATCGTAAAAATTCAGACTTGTTTGGAATAAACAAAACTGCTTTTTCAAGAGAAATTTTAGACTTTCTTGCCTCTTCCTGAATTAATGAAATTGGACTGAAATTATAGTCATTTAAGTCTAAAGTTAATTTGATTTTGCCCAGAATAGTGTCATATTTAATTTGGGATGTTCCAGAATAAAGGTATAATAATGATTTATTTGTTCCTCCTAAATTGTTAAAATCTCTGATCATATTAATCTTTAGACAAGTTTGTATCAAATCGCTCATGCTTGGGAAAGGTAAAAGGGATAGAGCTTCTAATATGGTAGATTTTCCAGAATTGTTAGGACCAAATAAAACATTGAAATTGGAAAAAGGAATTGGTTTTATAGTTTGTTTAATCCCTCTAAATTCTTCTATTTGAAGAGATTTTATGAAATTCTTGTCAGATTCGTTCATAATACGTTGTATTATATAAAGGATTAAAAAAAATAAATACTTCTCTTAATTTGGTCTCATGCTTATTCTCACATACATTTACATTCTATACCTCTATAATTTCCTTTTTATTTAACTTGAAATATAAAATCGGTCAGATTAGTTTCCTTTAAAAATTTTCATTGGGAAATAGAGATCGATTATTTAACTCATTTATGAATCCTCTGGGACATTAGAAAACCTCAAGTATAAATTTTCATTTCAGGTAAGTTAACAATTGGATTTTAAAACATAAATCTCAGCTCTAAAAGATTCCGATATGAAAGTGAACATTTTTATTCCTAAAGGTTGATTATTGAATATTGAATATTGAATATTGTATCTTGAATATTAATCGATATATAACCCATAGAGGTATGTTATGATTAACCAAACTTTTTTAGACGTTTTTAGGCAATATTTTTTTGCCTTGGATTATATCCTAGCTGTCGTCGTTATTATTGTTATTCTTCTTCTTTATTTTACAAAACGGATTTCTCGCTTTACGTGGATCCTCTATTGGATAGGTGTAGGAGTTGGATTATTATGGGAATTTCCAATTGGTCTATTACGAGTGATTGGGTTTCCAGTTGCTCAGTTTATACAATCCCGACCAATGTTGCCATTTCCTTTTCATTCGATTGTTCATAGCATTACGGATGGGGGTATCTTCCTCATTGGAGTTGGAATAGTAAAATTAATATTCTCTTCCCCACATTTTGACGAATTTGACTTAAAAGAATTGTTGATATTTATTATATGGGGTCAGTTGCAAAGCCTTGCGGTGGAAGTCTTGAGTTTGATTGGAGGAGGATGGGAATATATACCATATTGGTGGAATCCTACGTTATTTGAAGTCAATGGACATCCTTTTACCCTTCTCCCTCAGCTCATCTGGTTAGTAGCTCCAATTATATATTATTTATTAATCATTAAAATTAAGTGGTTTAAAAAGTATAAAATAAAAGGAGATGAAACTCAATAAGGGCATAAAGAAGAGAGAAATCAAATAATTTCATCACCTTTGAAAAAGCTATTTCTAATTTGGAGTTTATTTGGAGGATTTCCCGTCCTATATTAATTGTATTTTAGTATCTCAATATTCTCGTTCAAAATATAAATTAACAATAAATTGACTCAATAAATGCAATAAATTGACTCAATAAATG
>CAZZIC010000049.1:0-23851 GCA_964653985.1 uncultured archaeon
CTAAAGGAGATAAATTAGGAGCATTTGCCTTAACTGAGGCTAATGCGGGTTCAGACGCTGGAGGAGTCCAACTCTTTTTTATGAACTAAATCTGCTATTAAAGTTGACTTTCCAGTTGGTAAAATCGTGTAATTGCAAAACACATAACGGATGTCCAGGTTGTATAATGTCTCCAAAATGTGGTAATAATAATGAGCCTCTAGATAAAAAAGGAGCAATTTTTCTTCTTAATAAGTTAATTAAGGAAAAGTAAATAATTTAGGATAATTTCTTTTCTTTCCCTCTTTCCTCTGATAATTTTGATTTCCTAATTACCTCATCAAATTTTTTGGTTTCTTTAGTGCGATCGAAAACTAATGACTGAGTTTCTTCAATATATTCCGCATATAATTCATCTCTATCAATTAAATCCTTGATAGTATTAATAAGGATCTCTTCCTCAATTCCTGTAATTTCCTTTATCTCTGCGATACATCCTTGAATTTAAAATTTCAATATTTAACAAATAAATATAATAGGATCAATATTTATAAACCTTTATTTCTCTTTAATAATCTATAATTTTACTCCTAGAATATTAAAAGATTCTAAATTGAGACCATAATTCACTATTTCTTCAATCATTATGGTTTTCAGATGTTGATTTATTCTTTTTATCTGTTCTGAATGTAAATCTTGTATTGTAAAATTTCTAAGTATTTGTCTTATGGAATTTAATAATAAACCATTTATCAACTCTTTTAAGTCCTGGAGATCAAAAGATTTTGTCCCTCCAACAATTTCTTCAACGAATTTTCTTACATTATAAATCTTTAGTTTGATATTTCCATGAATACCTATTATTCCTTGGTCAGTCTGAATGCCTTTTGATTTTGGAATACCCCATTTAAGAGAATGTATCTTAGTTTCGGTCCAAATAATCTCAATTTGTTCTTGTTTGTTTTCGATAGAATAAAGCCCACTGGAGAAAATATCCAAAAACTCTCCATTTTTATAGACTAATGCACTCTGATAGTCTTTTACCAAAAATGAATCATAATCTTGGAATTCGTCTTTGGAACCTTGAAATTTACAAATTAACGGATAATTCTTTTTGTTATGCTTTTTATTTTCCCAAGATAGAATCTTATTACTATTTTGAGAAAAAATTTCTTTGATTTTCCTAAGCATCTTGGTATAATACAAAAAGAGATCTTAGTTATTAAATGTAAAAGTAAAAAAAACCATTCTTAAGCTTCTGAAACTAAATACCATTGATCCCCATATAAAGGAGATTTGGAATGATTTAATATTCCTAAATCTGTTAAATTTCTTAAAATCTTCTTGACTCGCTCTATGGACCAATTAACTTGAGAGACAATTTCATCCAAGTTAAACTTTTGAAGTTTATAAGCATTAAAAATAAGGGTTATCTCATCATCGCTTAATTCATACGGTTTCATCTGTACAATTTTAAAAACATCATCATTCTGCTTGATTGTTTTAATGCCTGGAATATATCCTTTTTGAGAAAGAGAATTAATGATCTTCTCAAATTTTTCAATAGAGATATCTAGTTCGGGATGTTCATCAAGAATTAATTGGTACATTAAATAAAGAGGGATATTATCCTTTATTTCATAATTATGGTCTTTTAATTGCGTATTATCTTTTTCAATTTTAGTTAAGAATTCTAATATAAGATCGTGAACGATCTTTTCTTCATTTTGTTTCTTTTTGGATATACTCACTATTTTTTCCAAAAAATCTAATCTAACTTCATTTTTAGAAAGCAATTTTAATTCATCTTCTTCCAGAATATGGGCATTAACTCCAAGTTTTGTTCTCTGATCGACTAATCGCGATAAAATCCTTAATTCTTCCCTAAATTTCTTAGATAATGAAAGTGCACTTGAATATGCATCGTTTTCAATAAATTTTGTTAATTGTATAATTAATTGACTTAAATGATTAAGCTGGTTCAAGATTACTGAGTTAATAAAATAAATTTCGACATAAACAAATGTTGTCTCTTCCTTTGAGACTTTTTTATTCTTATTTGACTTTTTTAATTTAAAATTGGAGACCGGATCCATGGATAGGTTGGAAACAGTTTGCTTAAGGAAGTTTACCCTTTTTATTGAAAAGCTTATAATATCTTCTAATGAGGGTTCGTTTATATTAAAAATAGGCCCAAGTACTTTACTGAGACTAATTTGAAGTGAGTTCAATTCTGAGATTATATTTTCTTGAGAGATCTTAACATTTTGTTGCAGAAAATCAAGGTTTTCTGGAATTATGATGTTTGAAAGAAGAAAATCCTCTTCTTGGAGCTTCTCTTCTTTATTAGTTCCATCTGCTTCTTGAATTACTCTTCTCCCAAAAGGGGTTATCCTCCATTTAGGAAGAATTTGGTTTTCTTCAATAACAGTCTCTACTTGATTAAAATTTTTTAATTGGAGCAATACATTTTTAACAACCCGCATGGAAAGATCCGTATTTCTACTTACATTTCTCATGCTAACAAGCTCATCTCTGTTCTTTTTATTTAAATATCTAAGAATTGTTTCTATGGCTTGTAAACTAATAGGAAGATCCCTTTGAGAAGATTCCTTTTTTGAAGGAGACATGAATACTAATTTTTAACGATTTAATTAAAATATAAAATATTGAATTATATAAATTCCTTTTATAAAATCAATTTAACTACCGTAAATAACAATTTAATATAAAACAGATTCTATTAAATAACTTTTGAATATTCTTTCCATGTATATAGAGCTTTAGTTTTAATGCTTCATTTTTTTGCATTTTTGAATTCTTCTATGATCTGATTCTGTTGAGCCGCCCACCAGACCCATATTTGACGCATAAAAAAGTGGACAATGCCTAAACATCTATTCCAAGATTTTGTTTCTGAAAGATGGTCATGACAGATCATAATGAATTTTTTATCATCTTCAACCCAGTCATTCTTAGGATATAACTTCCCAGTGAATTTTAAGATGGTTGATTCCGCAAAACATCTGGGAGAGACAATCGGATATTCGGAGGAAAGAATTACTCTTATATCAAATTTGATTTTTGGATGATATTCGGGAATCGTTAAATATCCCTTCCAGATTTGAAAATTATCGTCTGGATCTTTTTCAGGATATAATTGAAACCACGGTTTATTTTTTCTTTTCCTTAAGAATTGAATATATTTCATAATTTTTTCAACTTCTATTCTTACTCTGTCTATCCATAAAGGGTGCTTAGGTCCAATCCAATATCGTTCTGGGAATTCCGAAACTATTTTATCAATAATCGTCTCTTTCCATCTTCTATTCATACCATCCAACCAATCCTCGGTCTATTATATCGAATGTATTACCATAATTTTCTATAACTTTTTCAACTGGGAGTAAAAGCTCTGAGGTGGTTAATACTTGTCCTCCTATACTGGTAATACATATATTTTGAGAAGGAATATCTAATTTTTTTCCAAGCTCGGAGAGGACATCAATGAGTTTAATATCTGGAGATACAGGAAATGGAATCCTTCGCTTTTCAGCACCAAATTTGTCTATAAAATATAATGTTTTTACTTGAGAATTCAAAGTATACACCTATCTATTCTTTTGAAATTCCAATTTAGATTTCTATTTTTTAATTAGTAATATTCTTTAAATTTTTAATTTTATTTTTAATTTCTTTTTTCCAAGGAAAATAATCAGCAATTCTATTAAAATCCTCTAAAAACCGATTAATATCTTCCCTTATTTGATTAATGGAATAAGATCTTTTATGTATTAATCTTAGAAAAAGAGGGTAATTTTTTTGAAAAAAGCTGAATATCATATTAGAATCTCCCAATTTATTTAATTTTTGATTCTTAAAAGCCAAAAGATTAATGTAAAATCCAAAGAATCTTATATTCATATCGTGGGGAATTAATATCTCTCCAGAATCCAAATCTATAATCGCATTAAATATCTTCCTCAGTAAATTATTACTAATCAACTCTGTTTTTAAAGAGTTGATGATCTCTTCCAATAACAAATTATTCTCTACGATATAAATCGGTATCTTCGCTTTAAGACAAAATTTAAAAATACTTTTCCCCTCGGTTGAATATTGTCTCGTTTTTCCCTTTTTTTCTGAGATCAAGAATTTTATTGCTCCATTTTCTTTAAGTTCCTCGGGGATGTCGATTATTAAACTCTCTTGTTTAAAATTTTTGCCCAAATAACTATTAATCTTATTTGTATTTGAAAGCTTTTCTGACTTATAAATAATATTGAGTTTGGACCAGTTTTTATAAAAAAAATTTACAATCTCATTGGAGATTAAAGCTTTTAATTGTTTAATTTTACTTTTATATTTCTCCAGTAAACCTTTGTCAACTTTAATGATGGTCTTTTCATCTAATTCAAATGATATAAATCTCGGGGGAGTAGGATAGCTATTTTGTATTCTAAGTTCTTTAATTTCATTCTTCTCTATGATTTGAAAACTTTTTGTTTTATCCCCATTTGTTACAATTGAAATTGCCTTAGAGAATTTCTTGTTCAAGTTCGAAAGAGTATCGATATCATAAGTGCTCATAAAAATTTCTTTTGACAATGGATGTGAATGATATATTCCTATTGGTCCAATGCCTTGCGGTAAAATAGAACTAATCTCATAAAACTCTTTTGAATCGGGTATTGCGTTGATTTGGGATTGTTCTTTAAATTCTGAGCATTCTGAAAGCGCTATAACGTTGCAAATCCCATTTTTTATATATCCGATAAGCCATCCATAGATTTCATTTTTCTGATTTCTTGCTCGTTGCTTAATGAATTCCACAAAATCTTGAGGAATATTAAAATAATCCATTACTTCTCTCGATCCTCTCTTAATTCATCAATTAAAACATTTAATTCTTTTTTACTTGTTTTAGGTTTTCCAGACACTCCTCTCTTTATCTTCTTTGTGCCACAAACCGAACAATTTTTATCTCTTACGGTAGAATATTCTTGGAATGTTCCATTTAACATATTATACATAAGATAATCTATCATTTTACCAAACTTAAAAATGTATTTAAGGAGTTCTTGAACTTGAAGACTTCCTAAAATTGCCATCGTAGAGGGGAGGGAAGCAACGCAAGATTCGCCTCCCTCTTTAGAGCTTCCGAGAGAAATCATATTTATGCATTCTGAGCATGCGGTATCATATGGAATTACTGGATGAACATAACCTGATAAGCCACTTCTCGATGCTCCAGCATCAATATAAGGAACCCTGTTCTTAATACATTTTATATTTAAATATGCCCTAGCAGGTGCGTTATCTAAACCATTCAAAATTATATCAAAGTCTTGTATGCATGATTCAAATGTAAACTCAAATTTTGGATCCATAATATCCTCATTGTATGTATAAATTTTTACATCTGGGTTAATTGTATTAAGTACTTCTTTCGCAACATTAACTTTTGATTGACCAATATCCTCTGGTTTAAACATAGACCTATTCAGATTCACACTATCAACTATATCGAAATCAAATAAAGAAATTTTTCCAATTCCACATCTAACTACCATTTCAGAAGTTATCGTACCTAATCCTCCTATTCCAATAACGCCTACATGATAATTCTCAAAATCTTTCCACTCAATGTCATACCCAAAATCCTTAAGAGCTTTTAATCTCGTATATCTATCAATCATTTTTGTACCCTTTTAATGCCTTATTCTAATACCTTAAAATCTTTGGAATTATTGAAACCATTTCACAATAGTCACATTTAACTAAACCATTAAGTTCAATATCATCAATGGGCAAAATCGCTCCACATTCAGGACATTCTAAATTAACCACTTCAACCTTTTCTTCTAAAATTTCCTTTATTTGTCGAATTTTTATATCATATTTTTTTGAAGTCTTTAATAATTCACTCTCATTTTTACCCGTATACCAGATTATTAATGATCCGGACGTTTTTGAATATATGATCTGAATATCTATGATCTGTATGTTATTAATATCGGAATTTTTTAGTAAAACTGTATTAGCAAGATAGTCTTGAGAATCACCATTAAAATGATGCTCTTCTGGTTCCTCTAAAAAAGTTAATCCCTTGAAGATATGTAAAATAGAACGAAATAATTTTCTTACATTTACGAATTTACAGTTATATCTAACACCCATAGTGGGGTAATTGTTTTGTTTTACCTTTTTTATTTCTTCTATAAAATTTTTATTGATCTGTTCCTTTAGAATCTCTACTCTTTTTTTATGAACATGATAATTTTTCTTTTTAATTTGAAAGAGCTTTTCTTCTGAAGCTTTTGTTATGATTACTTGTGTCTTTTCGCCAATATAGGTAGGAGGTGCTGGAATTGTTGAATTAATTATTCCTCTTCCTATGATTGGCGCTTCCTCTTCCCAAGGAATTAGAAATGAAATTTCTTGCCCTGAATCAATTGTTTTTTCATAAAGTAATGGTTTTATAACAGAAGTCCAATCTCCTTTAGCTATTAAGGTATTATCTTCTTTTACTGCTATATTTACTTTTAATGCTTCGATTGGATTGTATTTCAGAATAGAAACCTCATCGCCTTCATTAAATTTTTCTGAGTTTCGTTCATCAATAAGAATTTTTTTTTCATTCGCTTGAATGATTTTTTCTATTTTACTAATAATCGAATATTTTTTATGAGGTAAATCGGAAATTAGAAAAATCGAATCTCCTTTTCTAAAATTAGATAAAACCTCCTTATCTCCGTAAATAACACAATTCTCTCGTAGCTGAGGAATAATCTTGAAGGTGTCCATTCCGATTTGGATCAATTTTCCTATATTTGTCTAAAATATTATAATTATATTTCTTTTTTAGACTTTTAATTATTTCGATTTTAATGATTTTCTTTTGATATAGATCGTTTCTCTTTTAGGGCAGACAAATCCAAAGTATAGAAAAAGGATATTTTAAAAAAAAAGAAGATATTCATAAACTAAATTGCAATATGAATGAGTAAACATGAATACAAAAAATAAAAACTGTAATTAAGTTATTACTACAATCTTTTGATTAATGATAAAATCTTGCTGTATTTTTTTCTGAATAAAACATCATTTATATCATGTTGAGTGTGAAGTTTATCTTCATTGTAAGGGTGCCACCACGGATCTTTATCAATTCGTCCCTTATCAATATGTATATGATGCTGTTCTATCACTTCTTCAAATCCGAATCTTCCATGAGTTTTTCCTATTCCGCTATTTTTATTCCCGTGCCATGGAGTATGAGGAATTCCATATGTGTATGCATGATTATTAACACTAACCGTTCCCATTTCCATTTGATATGCCAGTTTTCTGCCTTTATCGAGATCTTCCGTCCAAATTGAACCAAATAAACCGAAATCGGTATCGTTTGCTAATTTTATTCCAACCGCTTCTTCTTGAAAGGGCATAACTGTAACAATGGGACCAAATATCTCCTCACAGACCGCATCCATTTCTTGAGTAACATCCGTGATGATGGTCGGTTTGAAAAAAAATCCCTCTAGTCCTTGATTTCTTTCCCCTCCTGTTAGTATAGTTGCTCCTTGTGCTTTGGCTTTAGCTACTTGTTCCTCCATATCTAGGAGCGCTTTTTCATTTATTACAGGTCCGACATCAATATTCGGATTATCCCAACCATTTCCTTGGTTTAAATTTTCAGTTTTTTGTTTAAATAATTCAATGAATTCGGTGTATATTTGTTCTTGAGCATAAATTCTTTTAACGCTTGCACAAGTTTGCCCTGCGTTGACAAAACTAGCCCATGTTGCTCCTGAAGCTGCTCTTTTGATATTTGCATCATTTAGAATAACCATAGGAGACTTACCTCCTAATTCCAAAGTTACGGGTTTTAGATTTTGAGTTGACAACTCCAGAATACTTTTACCTATGCTAACACTTCCGGTAAAAATAATTCTATCAATATCTGATTTAACCAGTTCGCTTCCTATTCCCGATCCACTTCCAGGGATTGCCTGAACAAGATTATCTGGATACCCAACTTCCTCAAAAATCTCCTGAATTTTAACTCCCGTTAATGGAGTATCTGAAGAAGGTTTTAATATGGCTGAATTCCCTGCGGCTATTGCGGTTATTACTTGAGAGAATGGTATCCCAAAGGGGTAATTCCATGGTGAGATAATTCCAATAACCCCTAAGGGTTTGGGTTCTATGTAAGATTTCCTTCCCATATACATCATTGGTAATCTTATGCCTTTAAATTTAATCTTAGATGGTTTAAGCACATCTTCAATATAATCGATGGCAAATCTTATCATTGCTACACCTGCTAATATATCGTTATTTATTGCTTCAATTTTTGGTTTCCCGGTTTCATCATGAATAACCTTGGCAATGTCATTAATATTTTCGGAGATATACTCCAAAGTTTTTTTTAAAAATGCTTTTCTCTTTTTAATTGAAACAGAGTTCCAAATTTTTTGAGCTTCTTTTGCTCCTTCCAATATGTGAGGCAAGTCTTCCGCATTATACTTTCTTGTACCCCCAACAATTTCAGCAGTGGCAGGGTTGTAAGACTTCATAACATCGTTCGTTTCATTCATAGATTTTAACCTCGGAATTTAATAGAAATTTGATTATAATTAGTTGTACGAATATACTATTAAAAAATGACGTTACAATAGATTATAAACTCTTCATAAAAAGAATTTATTGATTTACTAAAAGCTATTGAAAAAGATTTATAATTTAGAAAAACAATTCATAAAAACAATTTTTATTATAACTAATATAGATAGTTAAGAACTTAAAAGAAGATGATATAATTTATGAATGATCTTAAAAATCTAACTTGGTCTGATATTGAATCTGATTTAATGGATCCGCAAGAATTTAAAAGTAAGATTAAAGAAAAGCCTGAAAAATGGAATAATTATCAAAAATATAAACTTGAGAGAAAGATAATTAAGAAAATTAAAAAACTTTTAAAGAAAAAAAATCAGAAAATCAAATTGGTGGCAATTGGGGCTGAATGGTGTAAAGACTGCTCTATTCAACTACCCAGAATGATTAAAATATCTGAGGAGTTTGAAAGAGAGATTTTTGAGTTTTATATTCTCTATGGAGTTATGGTAAATGCTTTTCATAAAGAAGGAGAACTAAAATGGCATAAGGAAAAGTCACCCCCAGAAGCAGCTAACCCAAAATTCGACTTACATGCAATACCAACCATATATATATTCAATAAAGAAGGAAAATATATGAATCGTATTGTTGAGAAACCTACCAAAACTGGAAGGTTAGAAAATGAAATATTACATCTTTTAGAGAACACTTTTTAGCTTCTCAAGATCTCCTTTTCTGTTGTTCTCATTCTTTCTTCTTATTTTTTACAGATTTTCCTTTTATGATTATTTAAATTAACTTTAAATCTGCATAATTTTTATATTTCTATATGTCAAAATTAAAAGTTCAAAAAGTAATCATCTTTAAACACGGTGTAAGTTATTTTTTAAGAAATGGTACACTTAAAGATTCGGGGAAGTTTGAATTAGAGTTTGACTTCGATGAGATGAACGACGTCCTAAAGTCGTTGTTCGTTCTTGATACCAGCGAAAAAGGGTTTATTTCTTCAATTTCTTATGAAACTTCACTTGATGCCGATCAACTACTCAAATCAATAATGTTAGAAATACCCAGTGAGAATTCTTTTTCCTCTTTAATTAAACAAATAAAAGGAGCGGAAGTTTCATTAACTATTGGAAATGATATAGAAGAGATCCATGGAATAATTATGGGTATTGAATATGTTGAAAAATCGGTTAAAGATTACAAAATTACTGAAAAATTACTTCCTATATTAAAAGAAAACGGAAAGATTGTGAAGATTCCCTTTTCCGAGATATCTTCATTTGAAATAAAAAATGAAGATCTTAAAAAAGATTTAAATTTTTTCCTAAATACTTCTATTTCTTCTAAAAAGAAAGAAAGTAAGAAGATAACGATAAACTGTGAATCAGGTGGAGAAACGGGTAAGAGAAATATTGTTGTAAGCTATATCCATTCAAGTCCTGTTTGGAAAACGTCATATCGATTGATAATGAGCGAACAACAAGCTCAAAATGAGAAAGCACTCCTTTCTGGCTGGGCTTTAATAGAGAATATAACTAATGAAGATTGGGAAGATATTGAGCTTTCATTAGTTGCTGGCATGCCTGTATCATTCATTTATGACTTTTATAAACCAATATTTATAGAACGTCCTATAATTGAACCACCTAAAGTGGCTAGTGCACGTCCTACTGAGATTGAAGAAGCAATGCCTGTAGATCAATTTAAAGGATATAAAGAAGAAGCTGAAATGAGAGTTATGGCAGAACCCAAGGCAAAAAGAGCCAGAAAGCTTGGAGCAAGAGCTCCTCCAGCTCCTTCAGCAGCATCAGGTGGTGGACTCTCCGATGATGAGTTAATGTCAAAGTTGGAAAGTTCTACCAAAACCACTTCAAAGGATTTAGGCGAATTATTTGAATATAATATAAGCAATCCTGTAACCATCAAAAGAAAGCAATCCGCTCTGGTTCCAATCTTAACAGAAGAGATTAAGGCAAAGAGAGTTTTATTGTATAATAAATCGAAACACCAAAAAAATCCACACGCTTGCTTAGAAATTACTAATAACTCTGACTTGACTTTAGAAACTGGACCTGCTACAATTATTTATAAAAATAACTTAGCTGGTGAGGCAGTAATCCCCTTTCTGAATAAAGATGACACTCGTCTTCTGAACTATGCCATAGAACTAGCCGTTTTAATTACCCCCGATCAAAAAACTCAACATAAAAAAGTTCATAACGTGTCATTTAGAAGCGGATATTCCTATGAATATTATTACACTCACCTGATTACATCGTATAAAATAAAGAACAAAACAGCTGAGCAAAAAGAATTATACCTTGAACATCCCAAGAAATCCGCTTATAAAATAATCGAAAGCCCAATTGATCCCGAAGAAACACCTAACTTTTGGAGATTTAAGTTAAAAATTGAACCTAAAGAAGCCGTAGAGTTTGTTATTAAAGAAAGACAAGAAAATTATCGGAGTAATTATATCTGGAACTATTCGAAAGAAGATTTTCTTGATAAAATTAGTTTCTATGTTGATCAGGACTTCGTTGATGGAAAGCTTGAAAACAAATTAAAAGATATTGCTGTGGAAATTGGAAAACTAAACAATCTTAAACGAGAAAAATCAGACTTGGAAGAAGAAATTGAGTGGTTAAATGAAGAACAAGAGCGTTTGCGAGAAAATATCTCTGTACTTGGACAATCATCTCAAGAAGCCTCTCTTAGAGAAAAATATGTTAAAAAATTGACCGATCAAGAAAATCGTTTTGAGGAAATAAAATCTGAGGCTAAGGATCTCCAAGAAAAAATTGATAACTTAAATCTGAAAATCTCAGAAAAAATCGATGAATTGAGCTAACTTCTAAAAAAACAATCCTAAACTTTTTTATTTCATAATTCAGTAGTTTTTTAAAATTTTTATGTATGGTTAATACTTTGATTTTAACTCACTGACCAACAGATAAAAAAATCAAGTAGTTTGGATTCTAAATTAATGAATATTTTCATTGAAATTACTTGAAAATACTATAAATTTTGAATTTTGGGTAAATAAAAAATTAATATTATTCTGAGGTATCAGGATCCATTCCACTAATTTCATTATTCGATTTTAAATTCAAGATCATTTTTGTTCTTTTAAGACTTTTCGTTTGACGTACAAATAATTTTACAAATTCAGTTTTAGGTTTTTTAATCAATTCGTTTGGATACCCATATTGTTCTATTTTTCCAGCGTTCATAACAGTAATTTTATCTCCTAATTCAAATGCTTCATCAATATCGTGAGTAACATATATCACAGTAATTTGTAATTCATTCTGTAAACTTTGGAGTTCTTGGGAAATCCTTCTTCGAGTACTCCAATCTATTGAGCTTAAAGGTTCATCTAAAAGAAGTAAATTAGGCTTAATTGCTAAAGCCCGGGCTAATGCTACTCTTTGCTGTTGACCCCAACTAAGCTGACTGGGCTTTCTCTTTCCAAGTTTGTTTAATTTAAGTTTTTCTAATAATTGTGAAACCCTTAATTGCCTTTCAGAAGCGGGAATTTCTTGAACTTTTAATCCAAAAGCTACATTTTCTTCTACAGTCAGATGTGGAAATAATCCAAAATTTTGAGGAAGGAATCCAATATTTCTATTAGAAACCGCTATTTGATTAATCCTATGGTTATTTATATAGATTGAGCCTTTATCTGGTTTTTCAGCACCCAAAATAACTTTGAGAAGCGTTGTCTTACCACAACCACTCGGGCCAACTAAAACCATAAATTCTCCTCTATCGATTTCCCAATTTATATTATGTAATATTCTATTTTGATCTAATGTTTTATTGATGTTCTCTAACTTCAAAAAAGCCATAAGATTATTCCCTCCTTTCCATGAGTATTTTAAATGTTAATAAAATAATTATAGAAAATGTTGCTAAGATTAATGCTAAAGTCATTGCTTTTTCTAAAGATTGTTGAGCTTCAAATACAATCAATGCGGGCATAGTTTGGGTGACTCCTGGAATTGTTGCACCCGCAAATACAATTGTACCTGCAACTTCACCTAATGCACGTGCCCAAGTTCGAGCACTTCCCGCAACTAGCGCTTTAAATGAGAGAGGGACTGTAATATCTTTAAATGTTGTAAAAGCCGAAGCACCCAATGATTGAGCTATCATTTCCAACTCTGTACTTCTTATCTCTCTAAACTTCATGGTTAATATGCTCACTAAGAAAGGAGAAGAAATAAAGGTCTTCACTAAAACCATAGCCCAAAATGTATTTATTAAATTAATACCCAGACTATTAAAATAATTCCCTATGAAGCTTGTAGGATAAAACATTATAAGATAAGTTGTACCTACTACACCAGGGGGGAAAGAATGGGGAATATCTACAACTAAAGTTTCAAGTATTGATTTATGCTTAAAGTCTTTATATGCTAATATCCAAGCAGTTGGAATCCCAAATATGAGAGAGATTAAAACTACGATAGTGGAAGATGATATACTAATCCATAACGCAAGAATAATTTCTCTGCTGAAAAGATATTCTAAAATTAAAGAACCATACTGCAAACTTGAAAAAAGGTAAAATATAGAAAAGAGCATAAAAGCCATAAAAAATAATGAAGAGATGATCATAAAAACATTAAATTTCTTCATAGTTACATATATATTAATTAAATACGTATTAATTTTTTTTCTTATTGATAATTATACTTAAAATATAAAGTTAAGATGTTAAAGTTATACAAAATAAAGCTTATTACCTAAAATTAAAATTAAATAATTCTATTTAAAAACGAGTAGAGAGAGCATTTCATCTTCTAAAAATTTATAAAATTTAAAACTTTTTGAAAATAGAATTATTTTTAGAATTTACTTGTTATTTAAAAGAGATAAACTCACATGTCATCTCAAGATATTTGGTATAAAACAGCAAGAACTATTGTGAAAGCGGGATACATGCCATTTCCGATTAGTGGAACACTAATTGAGTTATTAAAAATTCTCATAACGGAAAGACAAGCAGAATTCATTCAAGTTTTCAAAAAACAGCCAAATCTAACACTTGACCAAATAAAAGAAAATTGCAAGCTGAAAGAAGAAGAAATAAAGCAAATCCTTAATGATTTGATGCATGAGGGAGTAATTACGGGAACTGAATCACGGTCTGCTGGAGTGATGATTTATCGATTAATGCCTCCCTTCCCCGGGTTGTTTGAATTTACGCTTATGAGAGGGAAATCTGGTGAAAAAGAGAAAAAACTGGCAAAATTGTTTGATACATTATTTGAGGAGATTAAAGACGGCACACAGAAAAATTACAATAATATTGTTAAACAGTTCAAACAATTTCCTGCTATTGATCGAGTGGTGCCCGTGGAGCAAGAAGTTGAGGTTCAACAAGAATTGGTACTTCCACCTGAAGAAGTTTCTAAAATCGTTGAAGAATATGATGATATTGCTCTTACCACCTGCTATTGTCGTCATGAAAAAGATCTATTAGATAGACCATGTGAAGTTACCGATATCAGAAAAAATTGTTTACTTTTTGGGAAAACTGCTAAATTCGCAATAGAGCAAGAATTTGCAGAATCAATCTCAAGAGATGAAGTTAAAAAGATTTTAAAGGAAGCAGAGGAAGAAGGGTTGGTACATAAAACATTTCATGTTCATTTAAAACCTGAAAGAGGAATAGAGGCAATATGTAATTGTTGTAAATGTTGCTGCGGAATCTTTCAATTGTACTATCAAGGAGCGATGCCCTTACATACCTTAACCTCTTATATTGCCGAAATCAATGAGGAGGATTGTGTTGGATGCGGAGTTTGCGTAGAGAAATGCCCTATGGAAACTATAGATTTAGTAGATGATATTGCTATAATTAATACAGAAAAATGTATTGGTTGCGGAGCTTGTGTACATCAATGTCCCTCTTATGCGATAGAATTAAATAGAACTGGATTGAGGGATGTATATGTTCCCCCTCCCAAATTAGATTCATCTGATTAGCTAGTACCATAGATTCTTTCCGAATTTTATAAATAATTCTTACAATTTGAATATTAGGTATATATTGAATTGAAAGATAATACCTACTGGTTTTATTTTGAAAAAAAAGAATATTAAAAAAAAGAATAAGAAATAAGGGGGTATATCTGACTTATACGGACATTTTAAAGAGTGTTCGTAAAGCCATGCTCATGATATATTGTTGGATTTGTCTTGATCCTCCAACGATTTCTTGAATTCTTGAAATGTTCAAGTAATCATGAGTTAAGGTATTGTCACTAAGACCAGCTCCACCCATAAGATTAGCCGCCTCATAGCACACATCCTTGGAAAGCATGGTTGCGTGATATTTGAATTGACTTGCTGAAGCTACTAATGCTTGAGAGATATTCTTTGGAATTTCTCCGCCGAATTTCTCTAATTTCTCGTCGTAATTTTCGGTGAATTTCAATAATCCAAGAGTTAGGTTTGTAGTTTTTGCCCAAAGATCAGTTAATGAGAATCCTACTCCTTGGAATTTCAAGATCTCTTGGTTGAATTGCTCTCTTAGGTTTGCATAAATGATTGCGTGACTTAATGCGCCCCAACATTGAGCGATCGCTCCACAAGCGATACCAATTCTTTCAGGTACTAAACCTTCAAAAAGATGCTCTCTTCCTTTTCCAACTCCTCCAAGAACATATTCTTTTGGAACTCTAAGGTCTCTTAATTCTTCCCGTCCTAGATAAAGCTTTGGAACCCAAGGGATATTAACTCTGTCACAATTCCATCCATCCCATTCAGTGTTGACTAAGAATTGAGCCATTTTATTTCCATTATTTTTCTCTGCTGTAGCGTAGGTTACCGCCCACTTTGATTTTGGAGCATTTGTGTTATAGATTTTATCCCCATTAAGGATAAAGCTTCCATCCTCTTGTTCTTCACAAGTAGTCAATTGATGTACCGCATCAGATCCTCTTTCGGGCTCTGTAATCAAGATACATCCTGGAGCCTTTCCGGTGACCAAATCTTCAATAGCCTCCAATCTTTCGGGAATTCCATCATGATGCTCGTAAATAGGATTTATAGCAAGGACTGTAGCACCACTTCCCATAGCAAATTGGGTATCGAACATGTCAATTGCTAAATAACGGAGAAAGTCGTAAGTGGCACCCCATTTATCACCATAATCAACATCAATCATCTCGAAGTTATGGGCTCTCGTAATGTATCCCTTTTTACCGAAATCGGGGATCCAACTGTAGATGTCTTCTCCTGGTCCGTGTGTAATGTTATTCTTTTTCTCATAACGTTCACAGAACCGTTCCACTTCTCTAAGAAACCCAAACTGGTCTGGCGACAAAATCGTCAACAAATTATTATTCAGCAAATTGTAGCGATTTTTGAGGCTCATCTTCTCTAAGATGTCTTCATTTATGGCTCTTGTCATATATTTCGTTTCTTTTTCTTCTGCCATTTTTTTCACGAATTTTTTTAACTTTTAAATTATTAGATAATTAATTATAATTGAAAATATGGTTTGACTTTTTAATTTTTTTTAATGACGTGATTCATTTTTGAAAAATCTTTAAGAAGATTCCAAATTTGAATTAAAGATTCGCAAAATTTTTCGTTAAATATTTAATCTTCTCTGTTGAAATTCACTATTCGTATAATTAATTTCAGTAATCAACTCAATCGTACATTTATGACTGGGAATTCAATCCCATTATTTGATTTTTTGATTTATCTTTGAAAATCTCTATTTAAGCATATCATTAAAATACAGATTTAGGTTATTTTTAGTTTCCCTTCTGGGAAACGAAATTTAATTCTCACGACTCCGTTCAAGAGCAGATCTCAAGAGAATACGGGTGAAACCCTACACTCTTTATCCCGTGCACCCATGGGACATTTGGGAGCATTAGGCAATTAATTTACTCATACGCTTGCAAAATTTTTTAGATATAATCAAACTAGTCTCAAAAGGACAATTCGCTTTAAACTGAATCACAGAAATAAAATTTTCATTTATTCCAGACAAGGACAAGATCCCAAAATCCTCTAACGAGATTAATTCCTTGATTTTATAATTTCCTGAGATGAATCTGCCCTCCAATAACCTAATAATTTCGGAAAGAACATTGGGATCCAAATAAGACACAATAACTCTTCCAGTTTGTGTTAAAAGAGCCGATGAAACTACAAAGGAAGAAAAAGTATGTAATTCATTAAACACTTGAATGATATCTCTTTTAATCTCATCGGAAACCAATTTCTTATTTTTTTCTGTGATTTCCTTTACATTTTTTTCGAAATCAGAAAATTTGGACACCTCTCCATCAAAATTTTCCATCACTGATTTAATATCGTACCTATCTAAGAATTGAGCTTTAATTTCCCTCAATTGATTCCGTAATTCAACGAGGTTATCAGTACGGTCGCTAAATAGGGCAAACATGATCTCCTCATCTTCGACCTTTTCAATTTCGAAAATAAATCGAAATACTCCAACTTCTATTTCAGAGAGTTTTTCAGTTTTCAAAGTTTGCTTAACAAAGCTATAAATAGCGCTTAAAAAGCTACTGGTTAGTTTTACATTAAAAATATCTTCATATGTTTTATAAAATAACAATTCTCCGGTAGCTTTTAAAATAAATATGTTCTTAATCATCGTTTCTATGAAAAAAATTCTTACTGAATCTTTTTAGTATAATATTTTAGAAATAGTCTAATTATAAAAAATTTTATAAATAAATCTTGGGAATAATGGAAAAATCAGAAAATGATAATACACTTTGGAAAAGGAGAAGATAAATTTTATAATCAGATGTTATAAAAGGCGTTAATGAGTGTTCTGAAAAGAATCAAGTAAGAAAAAAATCTCTATATTTGAAACAATGGCTAAGTTTAACAGAATTTAGAATCCATCAAATTTAGCCCATTCGTCCTCTTCTTCCTCTTCCCATTCTTCCTCTCCCCATTCTTCTTTGGCAGCTTCAACGTAGTCTGTTGTTTCCTCTTCCGCTTCTGGTTCAAACTCGTCATCGAAAGATAATGCTTCCTCAAGATCTGAATAGGTTTCTTGAGCACTAACTTTAACCTCGGGAATCTCTTCTTCTTTTTCCTCCTCTTCCCTTTTCTCAACAAGCTTCAAATAGTCGCCATGGATCTTGATTGTAATTGGAGTTTCCTCCTGTAATAGTCTTACGACTACTTCTTCACTACTTGAGGTGTCGTGAGGCATACGCATTACAACTGCCCTTGATCCTTCAAAAACTCCGCTAATAATTTCGACTGTGTCCCCTGTATGAAGATATTCCGTGACGGATCTCGGAATTAGATGACGCATAATTGAGTTTAATCCAATTTGGGATATGATTCTCCCTTTGATATGAGGTACACCCTTAATAGCTATTTGAACATCCCTCTTTTGAGGTGCTTCAAAAAAGATATATCCTGGAAGTAAAGGAGTAACTATCATGGCCTTAACATCGGGAATCGTATCCAAAATTCTAAATCTATAAAAGATTTGTTGCAAGACATTTGATTCTTGATTCATAGTTGTACGTACTGCAAAGATTGTGGTATCTATTTCTAATTCGCTAAGATCCTCTTCAGTTTCCTCCTCGCTGACCACATCTTGCTCTGGATCTTCCATCTCTTCTTTTTGTTCGACCATTTTACTTCCTCTTTCCTTATTTGAATTAAATATTTTTTTAATTTTTTAAAAATTCTTATTAGAAAATAAGCTCATAGATAATAAAGTATTCGTGAATTATAAAATTTTTGGTATCGATCTCTTTTTTTGAAAGACATTATCCTTGAAATTATGATATATGAGAACAATAACCAAGCAGTCTTTACCTAATTCAAGCAAGAACATCTAAGGAAGCATTTTTATAGGAATTTTATTTCAATTAAATCTTTTAAATCAGTAGTAAAATCATCTATAAACCTAACACGTTTTCTCCATTCACTAGCGCTTTGGAAATGTTTCAACCAATTTGAATATCCAATTTCTTTTATTTCAGAAATAAATCGATCCGGGGTCTCCCACTCAAGCCCTTCCACCTCTATATAATTTTTTGTTAAAGCATTATTCCAAAAAATTAATGGCCATGTGCCATAAAAACCCGTGCTAGTTTTATTTTCCAAACTTAAGACCTTTTGACAGAGTGTTTTAGTGAAAATAAAGCACACAGAGATGAGATCCTTTTCATCATCAAATCCTAAAGTTTCTGAGCCTATTCTATTAATTATTGTTTCTGTATTCTTCTGGGTTTCTGGATGAGAATCAAATGCTCTTTTCGAACGACCGATATGTAAATAATCATAACCAGAATGTTCTTGTAAAATATTTTCTACCTCATCAGGATATTCTAACACCCAGTGGACTAATCTATCAAAATCTACATAAAATATCTTATTATTAGGTTCTAAGTTTTCTAATGTCGTTTTAAAACTTAAAATATATGTATCAACGACCTTATTACTTGGTGTTCCTACAATTATAAACTCATTTTTGGGAAGTGCCCCTTCTAAAGCTTTTGCTGTATCTTCCGTACAAGCAATAATATTTGTAGAAAATAATCTCTCAATTAGGGGCAACGCTTTTGTTATTAAATCTCTTAGTTTTAGCTGGGGATCATGAAATGTAGAACAGAGAATAATTGATTCATTCATTAGTTTGACATTTTTAATTATGATTTTATGAATGAATGATTTAATTTACAATGATAAGTAAAATTAATCATTCTCCTTTTGATTTTTAAAATCTCAAGAGTTTGATAATGAAAAAAAATAAAATGAAATCTTAGGAGTCTAAAAGTTCAAGGTTGAGGGAAAGTCACGGCTCCATATGGCATGATGACTACTTTTGGAGTTCCCTTTGAAACTTTTTGAACATCTTTCTTAACTTCTCCCATAACTTGATCTAAATCGCTTCTCATTTTAAATCCAACATTTTCAATCGGTTCAATAGATCCTAAGGAAGGAGAATAAATATAAGGTTTAAAATTTCTAATCATCTTCATTAGATCTAAAAATCCCCCGCTCTGATCGGGACTTCCCGCACTTTCGGTGACTTTTTTAACTAAAATCTTCATTGGTAGATGTCGCATTAAAAATCCCTTTATCTTCGATATCTCGGGTAAAGTTACGTCTCCCAATCCCTCACTTGCTTTTATTAAGTTAAGGATGACACCCCCTTTTTTAGTTCCATTTAAAGAATTCGACATACATTTTGTTCCCGCTCTAAAATCTGCTTCCAAAGGTGTTGAGTTGGTGATCATTAAATCAGCTTTTTCTTCTAAATCATGTCCATAAATGTTTCTAATAAATTCTACTCCTTCTTTATGACTCTGTATTGGATCTCCACAAATAAGATTAATCATTCCACGTGAAGGATCAATCTGAGTATTAATTAAGAAAACTCTCTTTGTGGCAAATTGAGCCGTTTTATCGATTAACTGCCTCATTTTATTTTGTTCTTTAGTTGTTCCTGCCTCAGCCATTCTCTCAAGAGAGAGATGTTTCATGTGGTGTGTTTCACTGATCGTTTCCCTCCCAGCAACTCCTGGGATGATATTCTTTAAACCACCACCAAATCCGGCTTGTCCATGAGATTCGATGGTCGAAATTGAAACCACTAAGTCGGCTTCTGATACATATTTGTTTATGCTGACGGGAACGCCGTCTGGAGTTGTACCCAAATTTTTCAATGAATCAAGGTCATCAGCATTGTGGTTCAAACAATCAATTTCTTGAAAAACAAGTTTTCCCACTCTTTTCATAATTTCCTCTTCTTCCATTAGACGATGAACTCCATTAGCTACAAAAAGTTTTACCATATCCAAATTTATGTTTTCATTTTTCAAGATTTTTATTAGAGGTTCAGTAATTGAAGCAACGGGTGTGGGTCTTGTCCTGTCATCTACAACAATAGCAATATTCCCATCTCTTCTCTTGATATCTTTTAATATTTCGGAGAATGGTTCCGTTCCAATGGGATCTTGTAATTTCTTTCGCATTTCTTCTTCTATATTCTCAATAACTGGAGGTGTTTCTTTATTTTTTAAAATATTTACATCCCAATCATTGGGTAGATCGAAACTAAGTTCACCATTTCCCCAAGGTACACTATACTTCATTTTTTTATTTAAGTCTTATTATTTTATTGTATTTTAATTATTGCTTTTATTTATTCTTATTATAAGAAATCAAAAATAGCATAGATTATTTTATAGGATTTTATTTTAATCTTTTAAAAGTTTTTACTTATTATCCCCTATAAGATAAGAGATAAGAGATAGAATTCAAACCACGATAAATCTAGGGTTTTAGATTATACTTTTTATAACCTTTTAATAAATTTGGTAATTTTACTTTTCCTCAAGTTTCTCGTGAAACTGTTAGATTTCTAAAAATCTATTCAAAAATCTCCTATTTGGTAAAAATTTTTAGATGAAACGAATTTTATAACGAAAAAATTAAATTGGAATAGGAATTTCAATCAAAACCACGATATTCTGGTTTCTCTTCTTCCTCTTTTTTCTCTTTTTTTCCTTCTTTTAAGAGATCCCAAGTACTATTTAAGCCCATTTCATCCAAATCGTTTCTTGCTTGTTGGACTTCTTCCTTACTTTTCTCTCTCTCTTTATCTTCTTTTTTATTTCCCATAAGGAAAAATAGGGTAGTTTAAGATTTAAAATTTATTATCTCCTTACATAGATTTGGTTCATAATGAAGAATTTTTTTACTGCCTTAGTAGAATATAAATATTCTTAGTATAAAAAGAAAAATTTGAAAAAAATCTACAAGAAGGGAGTGTTGTTAATGGTCTACTCCTTTGTCATCTAAACTTTCTTAGATGGGAATGTTATTTATATCTAAAATGTCCGGGATTTTACGATTTCGATTTAACCAAGAAATCTCATTTTTCCTATATCTCCAAGTAATCTCCGCCTTTCCTAATTTATCTTCTATCTCGGATTCCCAATCCCAAGGATTGACTATTACCAAATCTCCTTTTCTGATCCAAACTCGTTTCTTTATTTTTCCTCGGATCCTCCCGATTCTATGTTTTCCATCCTCACAGAAAACGCGCATTCTATCATTCCCGTAAATATCAATTACTCTTGCAAACATTTCTCCCTTTCTTCGGCTAGGAAATTTTACCCTTGTAACGCCTTCTTCTGATCTATTTCTATTTTTGTATCCCATATTAATCACATTTAAAAGATTGTAAAATATATTTCTCATTAATTTTAATTAAATTTATTCGAATTTATCATCTGGTTTATATTCTCCTTTTATGAACACGAGTTTTACCTCCTCTGAACCATCGTTGACAATGTTATGTGTTTCTTTAGGTTCTACCAAGAATACACTTCCAGCAGGAGCATCATATTTCGTTCCATCAATTATCATCGTGGCATTTCCTTTCATAAAATAGAATGTCTCATCTAACTCATTATGACCATGAGCATTTTCTCCCATTTTCTCGCCGGGTTTTAATAAAATTAAGCCCCAATCTATACTGGGACCTCTCATTAGATATTTTACCCCAGAATCTTCATTCCTATATTCAAAATCTTTCTCATGAACTTTTTTCATTACACTTCACTAAAAGAATTCACTCTAAATTAAAAGAAATATATTTTGCTTCTTATAAATTAATTACTGTAAATCATAGAAACTAATGAATTTTACCCTTATAGAATTAAGTTTAAAAATTCAAGTCAAGAACATTGTTTTTGAAAGGTTTAGCCTTCAAACTAAGAGAATCCCAAATAATTGGTAACCCTTGGTTATAGATTGTCCAAAATCGATTTTGTAAGGGTAATGAATGATTTCTGGACATTTTCACCTGTTTTTGAAGAAATCTTGATATAATCAACTAAATTGAGTTCTTCTTTTATTTCTAAGGCATAATCATCGGGAACGCCGATCTCGTCCTTTCTGTCCAGTTTTGTACCTAAAAATACTATTGGGAGGTTAGGATTCTCAGAACGGCATATTTTCAACCACTGGTCTAAATTATCCAAGGTATTTGGTCTTGTCAAATCAAACATTAATAATGCTCCTTTAGCGCCTGTGGCATAACTTTTGAGAAGAAAACGGAATCTATCTTGTCCACCGAAGTCCCAAAGCTGCAGAGTGACTTTCCTTCCATTTATATCTAACTTTTTTAAAAAAAACTCTACTCCTATCGTCATTTTGGTCGATTCGATGAATCTTCCCTCCACATACCTTCTTAGCAATGTTGTCTTTCCTACACCACCTTCTCCTGCTGTTAATATTTTTAGCACTATTGGTTTCGACATGATATTTCTGAAATATTTGACAAATCTGTTTGGATGAAAAATAATAGATTTTAAAACTCGTTCTAACTAATCTAATTTTTATTACGTTTTTTGTATAAAATATCCCACTCAATTAATATTTTTGTTAAACTTGTTTTTTAATTTAGCGGGCTTCATTTTTCTAATGAGATTATAAGATTTTGTATCTGATCTCTTCTTAAAATTACGAACTGAATTTAATATATTTATTTATATCATATACAAGAAACTTATATTTTTTAAAAATATCTTTCAATTCTAAAGTTGTGTTCATAACACGAATAAGGTATATTTAAAAAATACTGAGGATACTTCTGATATAATCTATAGAGAAATAAAAATCTCAAAACTATAATCTTAAAAATGGTATCTATTGATTTGAAAAAAGAACACATGATTATTTTGGATGCAAACTTCATTTTTCTTCCTGCGCAATTTCAAATAGATTATCTTAATGAGATCGAGATGAATATAGGACCATCGAGTAAATTTATTGTATATCAACAAATATTTGATGAACTCGAAGCTAAAAAGCATAGACTGAAAGATTCTCGAAAATTTGAAATGAATCTTGATTTAGGTGTACGTTATTTAGAACAAAATGAGTCAAGATATCAAATAGAATTTAAGAATGAAGTTAAACAAGATAAGGAAACCACGGACGAATTTTTAGTGAGAAAATGTGTAGAGCTAAAAAAATCTCAAAACAAGGTTTATCTCGCAACGAATGATGGCGAATTGCGTAAAAAAGCTAAAAAAGAGGGAATAAATGTGATTTTTTTAAGACAAAAAAGCTATTTATCCATCGAGCGAACTTAGAATTAAGAATTCTTAATAAGGGTATTAAACCTTTTGTCTATCTAAGATTTCTCGTGTGAGGATTTCAAATGCTTCTTTTACGTTTTCTCCTGTTTTTGAGGAGA
>CAZZIC010000050.1:0-21731 GCA_964653985.1 uncultured archaeon
ATTGTGTTCATAGACAAATTAATTGTATTAAAGTATCAATTCAAGACTATTGTAAAATCCTTCAAGAACAAAATCTTAAAGTTATTCCCAGAGCCATTTTAAGAGATATGCTAAAGTTCAATAATTTTATGAAGTTAGTTTAATAATTACTTTAATAATACTTAATTTTATAATTTAAATATTCAATATTAATAAAATAGCATAGAATTCGAGTTGGAAAATAAAGATGAAATTAAGTATTGTTTCGGGGTTAGAAGAATGAAACCTAAGATAGAGAGTTTTATCAACCCTATATCGAATTCATTAAATCAAAAATGGAGATGAAAGATGGGAATATTTTACGATATTTACATAAAAACTATTCAATTAATTATATTAAGCGGGAATTGCCAAGCTTGGCCAACGGCGCTGGACTCAGAATCCAGTCTCATAGGAGTTCGGGAGTTCAAATCTCCCTTCCCGCATTTATCTTTCCTTAATTAAAACCTAATTATTAAATGCAATAAAGACATTTTTGGATAATAGAAGAACTATTGAATTTTTATTTGAAAACTCATAATATTTAATTAAGATAGTAAGTAATCTTTGGTGAATCCAAAACCAATGTCTGAGCAAAATAGTTCTATTCCGGAAAAAAAAAAGGAAAAAGTCAGAGTTTTTCAATATAATGATAAAATCCAAGAATTTGAGGAATTAGAGGTTGAAGAAGATGTACCATTATATGAGATCTTAGACCCCGACTTTGTTTTATTATTTGTAGATCCTAGTCGTTATAGAGTCTGGATTTGGCACGGAGCCAATACCACAACCAGAATGAAATTTATTGCAGCAAAGCTAGCTCCAAATATCCGAGATCAATTCGGTATTGGATATAAAATCACAGCTGTGGATGAAGGAGACGAAACTATGGGATTTAAAATTAGCGTAGGACTCGAAGAAGAGGTAGATTATGAAGTAGAAGAAACGGGACCAAAATATGAAGGATCGGAGGAAGATTTAGCTCTATTAGAAGAACTTGGGAGAGAAAAAATCCTACTGGTTCTGAAAAAAGCTGGTATACCTGAGGGATTTAAAAGAAAAATGGTGATAGTTAAGAATAAAATCTATGGGTATGAGGAATATGAGGTCGATTACATGGATTCAGTGGTTAAGGAACCTTATTTATTTCCCCTAAAAGAAGATATAGAAGATGGGACTTATTTGGCTAAAGATTATGTACCAAGGATGCTTTTTTCTTTTAATAAAGTTGTCTTAACTGAACTTCTCCAGAAAGTTGATGGAAACGCAAGTGATATCGACATAGAAAGTGAAACCGGGGTAATTAAAGATGATGTTCTTGTTAAATCCGAGGAAGAAGAGGATAAACAAAACAAAAAGCCAAAATAAAAATCTTTAGAGAATAGCAAAAAAGCAGGTCATTATTTTGTCTTATACAAGGAGAAAACAGGAAGAAAGAAGGAAAAAACAAATAATAGGATTACTAATTATTTTAGTATTATTCATTAGTCTAATAATTGGAATTGTTATAACTATTAATTCTATACCTGGCTAATACAATATCCTCAATTTAATTCTTCAGATTAAGCCACAATAAAATCTTTTTCAATAAATAAAGAAAAAGGAAAAAAACTAGTTATTTTTCATTAGAATATTTCTCAATTATGTAATTCTGTAGAGAAAAGGCGTATTTTTCAAGATTTAAGGTTAAAACTTTTTGCTGAATTTCCCTTAGATAAGACACGTCTAACTCCTTAAATAAAGATTTTAAATGATCAATCGTGTTGAAGATCTCAACAATAGTTTTCCAATCTGAGGCCCATTCCTTATCCTCTACTTTTTTTACGACTTCTATTATATACCACCAATAAATTAGTTTTTATGTTCCTTATTGTTAAAAATAGAAAAGCGTATTAAAAAATGTTTATATAGAGGTGGTTTTCTAATAAAACTAAAAAAATAAAAAGGAGAAAAAAGGCATTTAGAGCTTCTCTTTTATGACAACTGTCTCAGAAAGATTCTGTAAAAGCCTATATCTATTCTTAGAATCTCCAGAGTTTATCAGAACTCCAATAATTAGATCCAAAAGTAAAAAGGGACTCGGTTTTGCAAGATTATTGATAGCATACTTTCCGGCTGTTGTAGGGTTCAAGGTAGTTTCATCAACAGTACGTAATTTTAAAGCCATTTTCCCTAAAGTTTGTCCCCCATTCATGGATTCTAAGCCCCAAAAATATACAAAACCTATTGCAAATTCAATTAATCCATTTATATAATAGACAGGGGAATAAATATTCATTAGACCTATTGATATACCAGCAGCAGTTGTAATAATCCACGTAATAATTCCAATTATAATTATATCTATAATCCAAGCAACGAATCGTTCCCAAAAACCCGCATAATTTGCTCCCGCAGGTCGAACTTTGACAGCTGGTTGGATTTGTTGCCGTTCAGCGGGTTGTTCAATTTTTATGGGAGGGCTTGAATCAGCGGTTTTCATCCTATCCTTTAATGTTGCCCCGCAAGTACCACAATATCTAGAATCTGGGTCAACTTCGGAGCCACATTCAGGACAATATTTAATGCTCATGATTTACCACTTTTTATATTTCTTAATCTTATTATTATTATTAATTGACTTACTCTTTTTTAAATTTAGATGTAATAAAAGATTTATATAGACCAATTTTTACATTACCAAAATCTAATAATTAACTAACGAACATTTTTTTTTAGCAGATTTTAAAAAACAAAGTATAAAATATTCCAATTTATTCTCAATTTAAATTTTTTTCTTGATTTATTTATACAAAAAATAGAAAATAGAAATTCATAGAAATATTTTGAAGTGCTTCGCAATAATTTCATTTGTATCTTCAAATTCAGAAACATTAATGATTCGATTAATGTCGGAGATCTCATTTAACTCATCTTTATATTTTTCTCTAAAATCACTCAAGAAATCATCCATGAGTTTTTTTAAAAGAGCACTCTTTTTATTAGCGATAACTAAAACGGCATAACCATATTCATTATCATAATCAACAATGATTTCAGAGCTTTTGGTCTGAAGAACGTCTATTTGGTCTTTTTTATCAATGAATTCAGAAAGGATATGGTTAATTCCGATTAAAATTTTCCCCCAGATAGAAGATCCAATATCTTTTTTGGGATTTTCAAATTCATATGAATATAACTGTACACCTGATTTGTGATAAATATTGAGGTAATACACATTATTCGTCAATATTAATATGCTTCTGGGATTTAAAACTATATAAATTACTCCAAATGAAAATCCTCCCCAGAAGGTAATTATGAAAGAACTCACAAGAAAATAAAGAGGGAGCAATAAGGTATAAAGAAAGATCATAATCGGTAAAATCATTATTAATGTATATAAGTATAATTTTTCACCAAATCTCTTGGGAGAAGATATTTTTCTTATATCAGAGCTGATATAAAGGAGATAACCTACAAAAAATATTTGATAGGAAAAAATGACTATTTTCAGAGGGATTGAATAGTCATAAATAAATAAATCCCCTCGGAAAACAATCCAAATTGAATCTGTGATAAGAATTATACCAGAAAGTATCCCGAGGAATGTACTAAAAATAAAAAAGCAATATATAGGTAAATTTTCTCTATCTCTTAATATGCTATAAAGAATTGCAATATAAAATAAAGAGAAAAAATACATTAATAGAGAGATCTTCCATAAGAGAATATTTATTGATTCGGTTATAAAGAATGAAATTGAAATTGTAAAGAAAAATGCTGTAATTATTCCCACCAAAAGTGGCAAGGATATACTTAAAAAGGCTATAAAATCTGTTATATATGTTTCTCTATTTTTATAAATAAAGATTATTGAATAAAGGTTAATAGTGAGAAATATGATAAATGATATCAATATTGGAAATGAATCTTTAAACAACAGCATTTATTTAAATTCAATATATATAATTCGCGTTAATAATATTATAGAGTTAGATAATTTTAATTTTTATCAATAAATCTTTTACCCTTGATTTTACTTTTATTTTGCTTTTCCATATAGCAACATAACTACCTTAGATAAACCTCCAATAATTTTTGCTAAATACTTTAAGACTTTGATGTGATATCATTCGAATCCATATATGGATTAAAAAGTTCCATAATAATTTGTTTTGTATTCTTGAATTCTGAAATATCAATTATTTTGTTAACATCATTAATTTTTTGCAACTTAATTTTATTTAATTTGTTGAACTTTTCTATAAATCTTTTAACTTTCCTTTCAATTATTTTGGTTTTTTGTTTCGTTATCAATAATAAGCCATATTCAAATTCATTATTATATTCAAATATAATATCTCTATCTTTCATTTTGATTAGATTTAACTTATCTTTTTTCTCAGTAAAACTTGAAAGGATATGATTGATTCCGATTAAGATAGAGCCTTTCAATATCGATTCGTCCGTTTCTTTTTGAGTTTCAAAGTTAAATGAAAAGAGTAAAATCCCAGATCGATGAAAAATTATGAAGTTATAGATTTTATTGGTAACCACCGTAAAGATTGATTCCTTTCTAAAGATTATATAGGTTAGAAAAGAAAGAAGCATTAGCACAAAAAATGCATTTAAAGTTATTAATAGGGCGTTTTGAAAATAAAGATATAACAAATAAATCTGAGAGGATAATATAAACAGAATTGAAAATCTATTAAAAATTATCTGGGTTTCTTTATGACTTATATTAGATTTATGAAATAATTGGATATAGACAGTACTAATAAAGTGTAGTAAAAGAAAAGATGAAAGAAAGATTAACAAAAACAGTGAATCGAAATTGAATTGAATTAAACTATTTATTTGAGAGAGGATAATCGAAGAAGGTTCAATTAATAAACTCAGGATAATCCCACCTACTGCGGAATAAAGTATAGGGGGAATAAATCTTTTCTTGTTATTTAACAAAACATATCCATGAATCGAACCTAACATTCCGATATTAAATATCTTTAGAAATATCGCAAATTCCCAAAATATTAAGGAAGCTAAATCGTTAAATACTCCTTTTGTAGACAAGAATATAAAAAATAAGAAGAAAACCTCAAGGGTAAAAAACAGAATTATAACCCAATAATAATAAGGATCCGTCAGATTCTTTCTGGAATTATTCAGAAAATATATTAGCACCAGTAATAGTAATAGAACTGCGCTTACAATTAAAGGAATATCAAACATATTCTTATAATGAAATTTGATTATCTATCTATTGAATATTCTGATTTCAATTCTATAATGAAATAATGTTATATAAATATTAATTTTACCATATTTAATAAATACCTAATAAGTTGGATCTACTATATAGATAAAGATATGAATAATAATCAAAAAAAAGATTAAATGAATCGATTAATTTCAAAATCATGGATACAAATTTTTATTCTTTAATATTTAAGAACCTAATTGAAAACCTTTTTGAGATTTATGGTAAAAATTCCAATTTTGAAAGCAAATTCTTTTCCTTAAAGAAATTTCGCTTAGAGATTTATCGTGAATTTAAAGAACATAATTTTATTCGCCGAAAATTTGATTACTTGGGAAGCTTTTATCAAGAAAACCTAAAAAGTCAAGATAAAAAGGATTTAGGTCAATTTTATACTCCCAAGTCGATTGTAAATAAAATTCTCGATAATATCACGTTGCGAAAATCATTAAATATTATGGATAAAAAAATTATCGATTTAAGTTGCGGATCGGGTAGTTTTCTTATTGAAATTGTTAATAGGATCATAGAAAGGTTTATTTCGAAAAAGAATTTAACAGATCCTCTAAATTTGACCACTGAGCAAGCTAAGGAGCTAATTTTATTTATCAAAAAAAATATTTATGGTATAGATATTAATCCAATCGCATGTATTCTATGTCAACTAAATATCCATATCCAATTGATGGAAATCTACAAGAGTATTTCTGAAAAGGATAAAGAATTCGATATCCCGTTTTTTAATATTTTCAACGTAAATGCTCTCAGTTTAAGCAAATTAAAAGAATTAGGAGTACAAAGTGACTCTTTTGACTTTGTAATAGGAAATCCTCCCTATATATTTATTAGAGATCTTTCTAAAAGTCTCAAAAGTATAATTGAAAAAAATTTTGAAACGAATGAAGGGCAGTATGATATTTATCAAATCTTTGTTGAATTAGGTATCAAGCTTTTAAAGAATCAAGGTTACTTGGGGTATATCATACCTGATTCTGTTCTTGCATTATCTAATAGAAGAGCCATAAGAAAATATATTTTCAAAGAATCCAAAATAAAAAAGATATTAGTTTGTGGTCAGAAATTTGATTCTGCTACTGTCTCTAATATAATACTAGTACTCCGAAAAGAAAGTAGGCTAAATAAGAGGTTAAACAATAAAATAAAAGTAACATACTTAAACACAGAGAGAGAAATGAATATTATCCCACAAAAGCTCCTAAAATCATGGGATTATAAATTTTTGATAAATTTAACAGAAAATGACATAGAAATATTAGACTATTTAAATTCGAATTTCACAAAAATTAAGCAGCTCATTGAGAGAAAAGATTACAGCATCCAAATTGGGAGAGGAGTAGAATTGGGAAAGCAAGGAAAAATAATTTATTGTAAACAATGTGATAAGTATTTTCCTATTCCAAATAAAAAATGGCAATGCAGAAGATGCAAAGAACCACTCGATCAAGAATTTTGTGAAGATATCATTGTAAATCAAAGACCTTCCGAAGAGGAAGGAGAGTTTACACCATATATATATACTATTGAAAGATATAAAATCAAAGATTATAAGTTCATCATCTTAGGAAAAAAGGGAATACACTATAAAGAACTTGAAGATTACGGGCATTCTATACTAATTAGACAGTTAAATCAAGGAAAAAAACTCTGTGCAACCTTTAATGCTGAATATGCATTACATTCTCAATCGATTTATAATCTAACCATAAGAGCTAGCCCTATTCCTGAATTCAACCATTATTATCTCCTGGGCTTAATAAATTCTTGTTTAATTGCATACTATTTCATGAAATCCTTTGGATCATATAAGGAACTATTTCCCAGGATCTTAATAGAGAAGATTAATGAAATTCCAATAAAGGTTCCAAAAACTGAGAATGAAAGAGATTGTGCTGTATCAATTGCTCAAAATGTTAAGAAAATTCTGGATTCAAGAGATAAGAAAAAAAAGAATACATTACAAGAGATTATTGATAATTTAGTATTCAAACTTTATGAGATATCTCAAAAGAGGAGAGAATTATATCTTAAAAACGTTCCATAATTAAGTCCTTCAAGATTTAAATTAATAGAAAGATAAAATAAAAGAAATTATGATTCTTCTATTTTTGAATAATAATTCTTCAGTATTTTGCTCCATTTTTCCGCGAGTTCTGTGTTTCCAACTCTCCTAAAAAGCTTAATAGACCTATCTAAGATATGCACAATTGAATTATCTTCGGGTTTTAAGGTTTCTTTATTAAGCATACATATCTTACATGTGAAAAAATTTAATAATATGTATGTTATTGATGTAATAATCTTATATATATAAAACTTATAAACATGAAACTATATTATTTAATAAAATAGAGAATTTTGGGTAATTCGATGGAGAACATTCTAAATACATTACTTGAAAATTATTTACATAACCTAAATAAAGTTCGAGCTGTGGCGATATGTGATCGAGATGGTCTGATTCTGGCATCCAAGGGAACAGAAGAGGAAGAAAAGAGTTCTGACTCTGTAATTGGGGCAATTTCTGCGGTTTTAGAGAATTATATCGACCGGATCAAAAGAGAATTTGGTACGACTGAAACTTTTTTTAACATTACCTCAACCGGAGATAAAAAATTTGCTTATTGTTCAAGAGGACCTAATTCAATTTTAACCACAATCGCCGAGCCAGAAGCCCCAGATACGGAAATCAAAGTTTTTTCAGAACATATAGCGGGAAAAGTAGAATTAATTCTGAAAGGAAAGGAGAATGTTTCATTGGAAATTCCAGAAATTATAAAAGCTCTCGCTAAAAGTAGAAGCGGAGAATTACCCCGCGGAGAGTATTCCGCAAAGATAATACTTACTGGATCTTATAAAGTTGGAAAGACGTCGCTCGTGCGTAGATTTGTTGAGAATAAATTCAAAGATAGTTATTTACCCTCTATCGGAGTAGATATTACTAAAAAGGAAATTGAACTTGAAGAAGAAACAAAAGTTAACTTTATTCTCTGGGATATTGGAGGACAAAGGGCTCAATTTAAACCATATCACGATAGGTTCTATAAAGGAGCGAATTCTGCTTTGATTGTGGTCGATAGAACTCGCGAAGATACATTGGAAAGTGTAGAAACATGGTATAACGATATTAAAGATTCTGTACCTGTAAAAATTCCAATTGTTATTGCAGGAAATAAAAGCGACTTAAAGGATGAAATTGTTGTAAGTGAGGAGCAAATTAAGCAAAAAGCTGAAGAACATGGATTTCATTATATAATTACTAGTGCGAAAACAGGAGAGAATGTGAATGATGCATTCTTGTATTTAGCTTATCGAGTTGTTGAAAAGTCAACATAGATACAAAATACTATTTCTTATACATCTTCTTTAGTTAAATTTTGTTTTATAAAGCATTAAATTTTATATTATACTTTCTATTTCTATAATACATTTTAATTAGATTAGAGGAGGTTTGTAAAAAAATAGTTCTCAAAATTGAATTCAACGAAGCCTTTGCCACTTGAAACGAAGCGGGCTATTTAATGGGTTTTTCAATTAAGGAGATAACTTATAAGGAAAACTATCTATTGTACCTTACAGAGAAGGAATTAGCAGGTCCATGGTTTAGTTTTATCCTGTCAGATACTGAAGGATTAGAAATTCCAGTTATTTTAAAAAACATCGAGCCAACTCCAATTTATAAGTTAATCAATACAAGAAAAGGTCGTTATATAGATAGAATCACGCTTGACTTTGATATTAATGAATATATTAAGAAAGACTTTAATGCTGCTATGAACCCTCAATACTCCACATTATTGAAGGAGCATTCATTAATTCGGTTGTATATTGATATTTTCAATAAACCTTTAGTACCATATATAAACACCTATTTTACTCTAAGGAATATCTCGGATTTCCATTTGAGTGATTTTTCGATGTATTTTGTGTTCGATTTTGATATAAATGGATTAGAGGGATTTGATAACGACTTGGCAGGTTATGAAGAAGAGCATGATATTATATATCAGTTTGACAGCTCTGACATACATGCTGGATTCTCTACAATCTCGAAATCTACATATTTTGAAGCTTGCCCAACAGAAGACTTTAATATAAATGAGGAGAAACTAAATTTATCCAATCAGATTAACGAAAAACCCGGAGAAATTTTATCTGCTTTACAGATTGAGTTCAAAACATTAGAACCACAACAATCTTTTCAAACAGCCCTTATAATTTCTGGGGGGCTCGATAAAGAGGATTTGTTTCAAAATATCATCGAAGGGAAAAAACAAGCAATAAAATTTTTAGGTCAAGTTTACCGTTCAGTTCGTTCCAAGCAGAGAAATAAACAAGAAGAGGCTTTTAAGAAAATTAATCTTAAAAAATCTGTAAATTGTAAATAAATCCCAGATAATGACTCAAATAAGAAAATCATAGTTATTTGATGAATACCTTGCAAGGGTGGGATTTAGTTAATAAATATTAGGTAAATTGAAAATGGTGACTAATCTAATAGCTATTTAATCAAAGCAAATAAATATTAAAAAAAAAAGAGGGGAATGCTGAATAACTCTCTCTTTTCTTTATCTCACTCTAAAACAGTTAGAAAATGGAATTCTAAAAATTGACTTTTCTTTTTCTAAGAAATTTTTGAATTTGAAATACTTGGTTATTTTTGAACTATAAGAAGAAAATTTAATATTAAAAAAGAAAAACTAAATATAATGCCTCGAGAAATTGTTTTTGGCGGGAACCAATCTCTTTTAGTGTGTTTAGACAAGAATTATTATATTCGTGATATTTATTATCCCCATGTTGGAATGGAAAATCATGTTAGCGGACATAAATGTAGAATAGGAATTTATGATTCCCTTAATTCCGATTTCAGTTGGTTAGAGAATGATAATTGGAAAAAGAAAATAAAATATAAGAAAAACACCCTTGTTGGGAACTCCCTTTTTATTAATGAAAAGATGGGAGTTAAATTAAGATTCAATGATTGTGTCCATCATAAAAAGAATATATTCTTGCGAAAAATAAAAATACATAATTTAAAGAATGAAAAAAGAGAATTTAGGATATTTTTCAGTCAAGATTTACAGATAAAAGGTTTGGATATTGGGAATACAGCATATTACGATTCAGAAACAAAATCTTTAGTTCATTATCATACAAATAGATGGTTTATGTTTAAAGGACGAACAGAATCAAAAAATTCAATCGATTCCTTTGCTACTGGAAAAGCGCATTTTAAGTCAAATGATGGAACATTCAGAGATGCAGAGGATGGAAAGTTATCAGAAAACCCTATAGAACAAGGTACAGTTGATTCTACTATTCAAATAAATATAGCGATTACGGCAAAGGGAACTGAGACAATCTATTATTGTTTTATGGTCGGAAAAGATTATAATGAATTAAGAACGTTGGATGAATACATAAAGGAAGTTAGTATTGATGAAGCAATCAAACAAGTAATCTCTTTTGATAGGGCATGGGCAAATAAATCAAATTTTGAGTTTTTCAATCTTTCAGAAGATATCATAGATCTTTTTAAGCAAAGTGTCCTCATAGTCAAAAGTCAGATGGATAAAGATGGGGCAATTATTGCGGCAAATGATTCAGATATATTACAATTTAATAAAGACCATTATTCTTATATGTGGCCAAGAGATGGTGCCTTGGTAGCGTGGGCTCTAGATCAAGCGGGATATGCATATCTTACTCCAAAATTTTTTAACTTTTGTAAAAAGATAGCTACTTCGAGGGGATTCTTATTGCATAAATATAATCCCGATGGATCATTAGGTTCATCTTGGCACCCATGGTATCATAAAAAAGAAGGAGTTACTCTGGCAATTCAAGAAGATGAAACTGCGTTAGTAATCTTTGCTCTTTGGAAGCATTTTCAAAAATATAAAAACCTCAATCTAATTTCTCAATTTTTTGTAGATTTTATTGTCCCTGCTGCGGATTTTATGGTAGAATTTCGTGATAATCGTGGGTTACCTTTACCAACTTATGATTTATGGGAAGAAAGAAGGGGTATCCATACATTTACTGTCGCATCTGTTATTGGAGCTCTCAAAGGAGCTGCTTATTTTGCAGAGCTTTTTGGTTTTAACGAAAAAAAGAAGAACTACAAACAAGCTTTAGAAAAGATGAAGGATGCTCTTGTAAAATTTCTATATGATGAGAAAAGAAATAGATTTTTAAGAACAATAAATTTCGATGATGAAACAGGAGATATTTTAAAGGATGAGATTATTGATTCAAGTTTATTTGCATTATTTGAATTTGAAGCATTTAGTGCTACTCATCCAAAAGTAAAGTCTACAATGGAACAGGTAAAAGAAAACTTATGGGTTTCTACTTCATGTGGGGGAATGGCACGATACGAAAATGATTATTATCATAGAATTTCCAAGGACGGAGAAAAGCCACCAGGAAATCCTTGGTATATATCAACGCTATGGTTAGCTAAATGGTATATTAAAAAGGCTAGTGAAGGAGAATCTGGCGAGAATAATTTGAAGAAAGCATATGACTTAATCAAATGGGTTTCTGATCATTCCTTAGATTCATTAATTTTAGCCGAACAAGTTAACCCTTACAATAATGAACCATTATCCGTATCACCATTGACTTGGAGCCATGCTACATTTATTTCGACCGTCATTGAATATCTAGAGGCTTATTCCGTTGTAAATAGATGTGAGAGTTGTAAACGTACCTTAAAGATAATTAAAGAGGATAATATAGAATTAGAGAAATAATTTTTAAAATGGACTGATAATATGAAAGCTATCGTTGTAAAACCTGGAGAAAAGAATTCTGTTCAATTAATAGAGGTTGCTAAGCCAAGTATTAAACCGAATGAAGTGTTAATTGAAACAATTAGAGTTGGCATAGATGGGACAGATAGAGAAATAAATAATGCTGAATATGGTAGTGCACCTCAAGGGTCTGACTATTTGATTTTAGGACATGAAGCTTTAGGAAGAATAAGAAAAGTCGGAGATCAAATAACGGGGGATTTTAAGATAGGAGATTTAGTAGTTCCTATTGTAAGAAAACCTGATGATTGTCATTACTGTCAATCTGGTCAGCCAGATATGTGTATAAAAGGAAATTATAGAGAACATGGAATAAAAGAGGAACATGGATTTCTTAGAGAATTTTTTCCCATGGACCCAAAATATCTTGTTAAAATTCCAAAAAATCTAAATAAAGTTGCAGTTTTGTTAGAACCTTTTAGTGTTGTCGAAAAAGCCTTGAGACAAGCTTGGAAAATTCAAGAAAGAATGGCTTGGAATCCTAAGAATGCTTTAATATTAGGGCTCGGGCAAATCGGTCTATTGGGAAGTCTTATAAGCCAATTAAAGGGTTTAAAAGTAACTAGCTATTCAATGGAAAGCGAAAAGTCACCAAGAGTTAAACTAATTAAAAACTTAGGGATTAATTATATATCTGCTGAAAACGTAGAATTGGAAGAATTACCATCAAAAATTGGAGAAAACATAGATTTTATTCTCGAAGCAACAGGAAATTCAATAGTTGCCATAAACGCAATGTCATTGGTTGGGCAGAATGGAATTCTTTGCTTGACTGGTGTAACGGGAGGGCATAAAAAGATTAAGATTTGCGCTGACTGCCTAAATTTAGATTTAGTGTTAGGAAACAAATCAATTTACGGAACAGTAAATGCTAATAAAATAGATTTTGAAAGAGGAGTTGAGCATATGAAGTATTTTGAAAAAACCAATCCTGGATTATTAGAGGAGATTATTACTCATAGGTTTAACCTTAAAAACTTTAAAGATGCGATAAATAATTTTAGCGGTCTTAAAGCTGTAATTGAATTTAAATAAAAGAATTAAAAAGGAGCAAAAATGCCTAAGTTTTATGATATTTCCTTGTTATTAAATGAAGAGACCATTGTATATCCAGGCAATCCCAAAATTTCCATAGATCAATATGCTGTTATTCCAGAAGACCCAGTAAATGAATCTAAAGTTTCTTTTGGAGTTCATTCGGGTACTCATGTGGACTCTCCGTATCATATTAAAAAGGGAGGAAAGAAGGCACATCTTATTAATCTTGAATCGTTTTACGGAGAGTGTAGAGTCTTCGATTTAACCCATATTAACTTAGAAATACATAAAGAGGATATTACAGAATTTAATATTGAAAAAGATCAGATTATTTTATTCAAAACCAAGAATTCATTAATAGGATACCAGAAATTCAGAGAAAATTTTGTTCATGTTAAATATGATGCCGCTCAATATTTAGTTAAAAAAGGAATCAAAACTTTAGGTGTCGATTATCTTAGCGTAAAAAAGTTTGGGGGAGACAATGAAGTCCATGAACTCATTATCAATAATATAACCCTTTTTGAAGGATTAAATCTCAAAAATGTTCCCGAGGGAACCTATATCTTTATCGGATTACCCTTAAAACTAGAGGCGGATGGATCTCCTGCACGAGCCATATTGTTAAAAAAATAAAAAAAGTTATAATTTATATAATCTACTGGTTTTTCTTTCTTTTGCGAGATATTCACTTTCTCCATATGGATGTCCTCCAAATCCATGACGCATTATTGCCACTGCTCTGTAAGAGTCACTAGGTTTCTCACGAGACTTAAACAATTCGATTACAGATTGTGTAATTACTGGGATCGGGATTTCCTTATTTATAGCCTCTTGAACTAACCAATTTACCTCTCCAGTATCTTCAATATATGCCGGTACATCCTCTATATCATCTAATTCACCTAAACCTTGAGCCATCAATTCAACTAACCAACTTCTAATAACCGTACCATGAGACCACATTTCAAAAATATTTTTAAGATCTAACTTAAATTCTGAATTAGTCATTAACTCTACACCTTCTCCAATCGCTTGAAGCATTCCAAATTCTATCCCATTATGTACCAGTTTAACAAAATGACCGCTTCCAGAAGGTCCACAATGTATATAACCTCCTTCTACGGATAATGTTTTGAGGATTGGTTCACATATCTTAACCGCTTCTGGATCACCACCAATCATAAAACTTGCTCCTTCTCTTGCGCCAATTGTCCCTCCACTTGTTCCACAATCGATAAAATATATTTCCTTTTCTTTTAACTCTCTTGCTCTCCTTTGAGAATCCTTATAATAAGAATTTCCTCCATCTAAGAGCACATCTCCCTTATCAAGATGTGAGACTAAACCATCAATTACTTTATCAATTATAGAACCTGCGGGAAGAGAAAGAAATATAACTCTTGGAACCGATAGGCTACTTACGAGTTCATCATAGGTATCAGCAATTATTACTCCTTTTTCCTTCAATCCAGATTGGGGATTTGGATCCTTACCAACTACTTTAATGTTTTTATCAACACATTGTAAAGATATATTACCTCCCATCTTTCCCAATCCGATGATTCCTAATTCCATCAATATCATCAAATATATGTTTTAAAGTTTTACACGTTAAGATGATATTTAAATATGCCTTTTATGAAAGCTTAATTAAGCTTTTTTTTATCCTAAAGGGGCGATAAACCTTAGGAATAAACACTTTAAGGCGATGTTATTATTTTTCACATAAAATTATTTGAAAGAAATCGAAGAATTTGTGAATTGGTTTTTGAAATTTTACATTATAGCCAACCTTTTTCAACTCAAAAAGCAAACTTCTCTGAAGTTTTAATGAATTAGATAAGAGATTTTCCCAAAAACCTAGATAAAAATTAAATAGAATTCTCTTGATGGTGTTCTTAGGTTCATGATGTTCAAAGACTAAAAATATTCCACCATTTTTTAGAACTCGATATATTTCAGTTAAAACATTTAATCTTAGATTCTTATCCATTTCATGGAGTGCTGCTGATATAATAACTATGTCAAAACTCTCGTCTTTGAACTCCAAACTATTCGCATCCATTTGAATGAATTTGAGATTATCAAAACTATTTTTTTCTTTTGCCCTTTCAATTTGACCATGTGAAATATCAATCCCATACACTTGGCAACTTTTATAAATTAATTTTGTAATCAAAAGGGTAAGAGTCCCCGTTCCACAGCAACAATCTAAAATTTTACTATTTCTTCTGATAAAAGGTTTCAGTTCATGATATACACTCATTCTAATTATCTGTTCTCCGATTGGGGTCAATCCCACCTTTAATGCTTTATCATACACTCTTGAGATCAAAAAGTCGTAAATCATTATATAAGACTCAGAAGGTTCTTGTTTATTACCGTCATGTTTTAGGTCATCCATGTGAATACCAACTTTTCCTTTCTTTTATAACAGAAATAAATTTATGTAATAGGATTCTTATGCACCCACTACTCTTAATAAAAAGTATTATAGTTTAGAAGTGTATTTATTAAAAATCACCCATAAAGTAGATTTACTATTAGATTATGTCTGATAAGTCTTTAACAAAGAAAGTAAGAAATTACGGGGAAGAGATCGGATTAGACTGTATCGGATTTGTAGATCCCGAACATTTTGCTCAGTATCCAAACAAAAATAGACCTTCTTACTTCCAGAAAGATTCAAGAGTCTTATTAATCGCTGGAATGTATATGCATGATATTTCTTTGGACATATGGACAAGAACTAATAGAAGTGGGGATGGGTTTCACTTCTTAGATTCAATTCTTGAAAATAAGTTATATCTAATTAAGGATTTCCTAAATCAGAAAGGATTTGAGTCAAAAATAATTCCTTATGAACCAGGAATCTATTTAAAGGATGCTGGAGTACTTGCTGGAATTGGAGTAATTGGAAAAAATAATCTTTTAATTACGAATTCATATGGATGTCAGATTAGATTGAGGGCTATGGTTTCTGATGCCCCTATAGTACCTGGAACCCCTATAAAGAAAAATCAATACTGCAAAGAATGTGAGAAATGTATTGAGTCTTGCCCCGCAGATGCGCTCACGAAAAATGGATTTGATAGGAAGAAATGCCTTAATTATAATGTGGAAAACTTACAAAAGGTCTCAAAATACGGTGAGATTTGGTGTAATAAATGTATCATTACTTGTCCTATTGGTGTTCGGAAGGAGGAACTGTTTAATTCAGTGGATAATAAGCTCAGAGTTTAAATTCTTATCCCGACCACTTTTAAAAAATAAAACTCAAGTATTAAAAGGAAAAGATCTGATTATTAAAAAACAATATCTGTGAATAAGTATAATGTCGGAAAAAAATAACGATCCAGAGATCAATCCCAACAAGTATATGGTAGGACCCGGTCTTGGACTCATTATTATGGGTCTTTCCTATCTTCTTTGGTGGATTGCAGGTCCATGGGCGTGGCAAGCCCTAGCCTCAGATCCTAGGTGGGCTCATAATTGGGTATATGCTCTTGCCATTCTTAATGTAGGTCTGGCTTGGTATCATAAGAGTCCCGTATCACGAACAGTCGCTATGATCCAATCTTTTATGATTGCCGTGACTGGGAGTGGTTCATTTGATAGCGTTACATTGATGGTAATCTCTATTCTTATTTTCATTGTATGGCTTAGTATCGTCTTAATGGAAAGAAGTAATGATAAAAATTATTTAGAGGATAGACTTAACAAGCGGGAATTAAATTGGATCACTATGCATACCTTAATTATCGCATGGCTTCTTATAACTCATATTGGATTACTATTCTTTATCGGAAGATTACCTTTAGAGGCCCAACTTATGAGTTATAGTGACCGAGCGGGATATTTAGCAAATTTACCTCCTGAAAGCTTAGAATTTGCAACATGGGTATTTGACATCGGTTTATTTGTTTGGGGAGGGGTAGTGCTATGGGAACAGTTTAAAATGGGTTATAACTTCAAAAATGAACCTTGGCCAAAATATAGTTTTTATGTTGTAATAGCTGTAATGGCAATATCATTATTAGCATTATTGATTCAAGAACTTACTATAGGATTTGATTGGGCTCAAGATGTTTACGGTTGATTAAAACCATTTCATTCTTAAAAATCTTTTTTTTAATTATAAAACTTAATCTTTTAAGAAACTAATTCAATCCTTAATTGTCGGAATTAAGAATTTACTTGTCTAAAAGAATGGTTGATTAAGAAAATGAAACATGAAGATGTACCTTTAGCTCATGCGGGAATGGCATCAGAAATGGAATTACAGAAGAAATATTATGAAGAAGGAAAAATATTCATTTTACAAATTGAATCAACTTTAAAATGCCCTCAGCTCTGTAATTATTGTTATGCGGGGAGCAAGCCAAACAGCATTGAAGGTTTAGACTCACAAAAAATTAAGGAATTATTAGAATCCGCCAAAAACCTAGATATTAGAATGATTGATTGGTTAGGTGGCGATCCTCTGGTAAGACACGATTGGTATGAGCTTTGTAAATATTCATCAAATTTAGGATTCATCAATAATATTTGGACAAGCGGTATACCTTTAGCAGACCCCCAAGTAGCCAAAAAAGCTGTTGAAATCAGTAAATCTGGTTTTATTTCTACTCATTTAGATACGCTTGATCCTGAACTATATGAGCTCTTACATGGAGACGGACAATGTGACGGAGATGCTAGAAATATTAAGCTTATATTAAAAGGGATAAAAAATGTTTTAAAATACGGAAAAAATCCTGATTCTATGGTAAATTGTATCACATATACCGCTCCTCTTGCTGAAGGAGATGCTAAAGGAGTTATTTCTTATTTTCAAGAGAAATTTGGTATTAAAACTTGTCTTACACTTTTTAATCCAGTTATTCATCAAAACAAGAATGAATCTTGGGAACCTTCTCTATCTCAGATAGAGGATGCGTACCACCATAGAGATTCTATTAATTATCCAGAAGAACCTTCATGTGGTCCTATGGATGTATCGAAATTCTATTGTGGTACCGTGGTTTGCATAACCGCAAATGGATGGGTAACTCCTTGCTCAGTTATCAGAACCAAGGAATTTGGAAATATTAATCAATATGACTTAGAAACTTTACTTGAAAAAAAAAGAGAAAGATTACTTTTTTTAGAGTTTAGGAATCCCTCAAATTTACCTGGAAATTGTCCAAATTGTGCTAACAATTCAAATTGTTTTGGATGTAGGAGTTCTGCATACTATTATAACGGAGATATTTTAGCTGCCGATCCTAAATGTTATCAATTTACACCAGAACAAAAAGAGAAATTAGGAAGTTAACTTATATCTGATAATCTAACCCCACCGAGTTTATATTTTCTAAAAAAGTAATTTAAATATCATAGTATTCAAATATTTTTTAATCGAGATTTTGATGGATTATATGAGAGGATATAAAAAATATGATTTTAGTGTTTTTGATGTAAGTGAAGTCTATGCAGGTCCTGGTGGAAAGCTCTGGGAATTATTAATGGGAGAGCAGATTCACGTAGGAGGGGCAGACCAAACGGATTTTTTAGCAAAAAAGATCGGATTAGATAAAAAAGAGGGAAATATTAAATTGTTAGATATCTGTTCTGCTTTAGGAGGTCCCGCCAGACAATTAGCTGAGAAATATGACGTTAATATACTAGGACTAGATATTACACCAAAAATGATAGAAGAAGCAGAAAAACGTACAAAAGGAAAGAGTTATACTGATAAAATTGAATATAGAATTGGTTCTGGGTTAGATATCCCTGAGAGATCAAATTTTTTTGATGTGATCTGGGGACAAGATGCATGGGTATATATCAGAGATAAAGACAGATTAATTAACGAGACATATAGAGTATGCAAGTCTGGTGGAATATTAGCATTTACAGATTGGATATGGGGTACAGCTGAAATTACAGAAGAGGAGTCAGATGTGCTAATGGAATTTATGGTTTTTCCTTCTATGCAAACCTTGGATGGTTATGCGAATTTAATCCAAGAGACGGGATACATTCTAAGAGAGAAACAGTCCTTCCAAGAGGATTTTGCTAACCATTTGGATCATTATTTCGATAAGCTTAAAAAAAACAAATCTTCTATAATAGAGAGTTTTGGGAAAAAATTATATCAAGAAGCCGAAAATGGGATTTTAGCATGGCGTAAAGCAGCTCATGAAAAGAAAGTAAGCCGAGGGATGTGGATAGCAGATAAACCAAAATTATAAATGAGAATAATAAATGTAAAACAAAAGAAGAATAGAATATGGGAAAAAATTCTGTATTAATTTTCACTAAAGCTCCCTCATCAGGGAAAGTAAAGACAAGACTTACGAGTAATACTTGTCTTACATATGAAGAGGCTGCATTATTAGCAAAAGCAATGTTAATGGATACTCTTACTTTTGCTTCAAAAAGTAAGGCAGATAAGATAGAAATCGGGTATTATCCTTTTAAAGAATTATCTCTAATCCAAGAAATTGTGGAAAATGTGAGAAATGATGGAAATCTCAAAAAGAAAGTAGAATTTCAACTACAAAAAGGAAAAAATTTTGACGAAAGGTTTGGTTCTGTAGTTGAATCATCATTTTCTTCTGGTTCCTCTCGAGTTATCGTCTTGGGAGCAGATCTACCATACATGCATTATGAAATTATCAATTTAGCTTTTGATAAATTGAACTTTAATAATGAAACTAACAGAGTTCCAATAGTATTAGGACCCGCCTCGGAAGGAGGAATATATTTGGTTGGGCTTACTTCTTCTTTTATTCCTGATTGGTTTACAAAATATCAGTTATTCAGAGGGGGTGTAGAAATGGAACAATTTATTTATCTTATTAAAAAAGAAAAATTACATTTATCCTTGCTACCTCCATTATATGATATAGATATTGAATTAGACCTCATATCTTTATTAAGTTTTATTGACGCTTATAAAAACTCGAATTCATTTGAGGATTTTTCCTTTCCAAAGTACACGGATGAGGTCATAAACGATCTTGGGTTATATGTACAAATCACGAATGGGCAAACAAGAAGAAGAAAATTAGCCAAAAAAAAGTCGATCTAGAAAATGCTTATCAGTATAATAATTATTACATTAAACGAAGCAAAAAATCTCATGGATACATTCAAGAGTATAAAACGAGCTTCTTCCATTAAGGATAATATATATTTACCAATTGAAACCATCGTCAGTGATGGAGGATCCACGGATTGTACGGTTGAGATAGCAGAAATGTATGCTGACCACGTTGTAATTGGAAGAAAAGGGAGATATAAGCAATTAAATAATGGGGCAATGATCGCAAATGGAGATATATTGGTATTTTTACATGCTGACACCAAATTATCTCGGGGATCTCTATTGAGATTATACAAAAGAATGAAGAATCCTAAATATGTAGGTGGATTTTTTAAAAAGGTGTGGGGGTGGAGTACTAATAAGAATATTTCTGCTCTTCTTAAGTTAGCGAACTTTTTTTGGGAAAGCTCGGGAAATTGGTTGGCTGAATTTTTTAAACTTTTTCCAGGAGATAATGCAATTTACGTCCGAAAACAAGTCTTTGATGAATTAAAGGGATATAATCCATTATGGATATGTGAGGATTTTGATTTTTCTAAGAGAATGAAAGATAAATATGGAAAGAAGAGAATTGCATATGTAAAAGAACCCGTTATTACTTCGACAAGAAGATTCCTAACTTCTGGGTTTTTGAAAGTGATTTTTTTATGGTGTGTAGTCTACTTCCTCTGGAGATTTGGGATGGGGTCTGATAGACTAAAAGTCTTTTTAGCCGAACATCCCATCGGTTATTAATAAATTCTCAGAATAGATATTTTTACTTCTGGGATTCTTACATACTTTCTAATATAACGTAAATAATTCATATCCTTAATGAAAAAAAATCGAAATTACTGAAGATCCAAGAATCTTCCACTAATCTTTATTAGTTAATGAAAATTGTAATTGCGAGCATTAGCTAATAGTTAAGGGCAAATAAAAGTGAAATTTTATATTATAAAAGATATTATTTGTAAGTCCTCCCAACGATTAAGCCTTACAACCCAAGATGTAATAAAATATAAAGTAAATTAATAAATAAAAACGCTTTTTTATTATCACTAAAACTAATAAAATGTGGTTAAAGTGGGAGAAGAGATTTTATTCGGATTATCATTCGTTTTTGAGGTTGGTTCAGTTGTTAGCATAGCATTATTAGTTATTAGTTTCTTTATCATAGAAAGAATAAAAAAATTATTTCCAGGTGGAAACATCGTTAAGAAATGGATAGCAATGCAAGTGATTATTATCACTTTCTTGGTCTTACAAATTGTTGATTGGATCCTTATTTTCTTTCCTAACGAATATCTAGATTTCATGGTCGTTGGATTTGTAAATATCTTGATTGGCGTTTTTGTTATACTAATTGTGTATCTAAGCTATAATACGTATCAAATAATTCTAGGAAAAAAAGAAACATAACTTATTTATGCTATTAAAGAAGATAGTGATTGAATATGCCTTCATTTATCAATAATTTATGGGTAATAACACAAAACGGCACACCTTTAGTTGA
>CAZZIC010000050.1:21831-23512 GCA_964653985.1 uncultured archaeon
CTTCATTTATCAATAATTTATGGGTAATAACACAAAACGGCACACCTTTAGTTGAGATTTTCAACAATGAAGAATTGAATGCCGATTTATTAGGAGCGTTTCTTTCTGCGATAGAAAGTTATAGTAAGAAAATATCAGGTGGAGGGAAACTAACAAGTATTACATTTAAAGAAAAGAAGTTAGTGATTATTCCTGCCTTGGGAGGATATATTTACTTAGTCGGGTTGCTCAATAAAAGCTTAAAAGATAAAAAAATAAAAGATATCTTCAAGATCATATCAGATATTTTTGAGGATCTCTATTCTGAAAATGATATAAAGACATGGGATGGGGACATCTCATTTTTTGATAAATTCGAAGAAAGAATTAACATCTATTTCAGGATGTACGATTTATAATTTTTCCTAAAAATTTCGAGATTTATTGAGAATATATTTTAAGCTATTTTTCTTAATTCCTCTTCCATAAACTTAAATACATCTGAAGATAAGAACATTACTGAATTTAACTTCTTTAAATAATCGAGTGCTTCGCTAAGATTAATGAAGTTGTTTTTTAAAATATCAGACAATATACCTAAGCTTCCTTTTACTTTCAAAGGAAATTTTAATGCAAAAAGTCTAGCCTCTTCATCATCCAATAATATAAGTTTCATATTTAATTCTATGGCTAAATTTATCGCACTCAGCTCACCAAGATGTAATTTAAAAGAAGAATGTTCTTTTTGAAGATATGGCTCTTCTATGGATTTTACAATAATTATATTATCCTTGATAGCTCTTTCAATAATAAATGCATCAGAATGTCCTTCTTTTTTCCCTCTGACCACGACTTCCTTATATACGAGTTTGGGTATAAAGATCTTATCAAAAAGTTCTAATAATAAATCAAATAAACCAGCATTTATTAAATGAATTAAAGGTCCAGAATTACTAACTGCTGCTTTCATTAAATTCACGCTCTAATTCTTCAATGGAAATGGGAAAAGTGATATTTTCCTTACGAAGTTTCTTTAAAAATGATCTATAGGATTCACCACAAAATTCTGCTGCTTTCCAAAGAGTCCATTCACGTAATCTAACTTTTTCTAGAGCTTCATTAAGCTTTAGGTCCTTTATTCCTAATTCGATTGCTCTTCGTGCTGCAGTTGATTTATCTGTTTTCATCCTTTTAGCGAGAGACTCCAGCTCTTTGTCTTCTTTCTCATCTATTCTAAAGGACAAAGTTTTCATAATTATGTATACAATATCTTAATTTGTATATAAATTTAGAGATAATAAATTAAACTTGATCAAGAAATGAAAATTATAAATAAAAACTAAAATCTTATTAAAACTCTTTATAGTTTTTTAAAACATGAAATTAATTATATAATTTGTTTAAAGTACCCAATGATTCTTAGTTTTTTTTCAAATTTATTTCTTTCTGTAATTATTCCCTTTAGCCCCGAGCCATTATGATAAAGTGGTTTCTCGAATATAATTTTACTTTTTGTTGAGATGCCAGGATATAAGTCATCCCCCTCAACAAATTGCATCGGGGTTATTCTCGTATCTTCTATGGCAAAGAATTGTGTACGATTACCCGAAGTTATTTTTCCTCCTTTAGGTTTGTAAAACTCATTCATAGTAAATTCAACAAGGATTTCCTTTTCTTTCTTAAAGGTTCCTGGTACTGCCAA
>CAZZIC010000051.1:0-23464 GCA_964653985.1 uncultured archaeon
AATTTCAGATTTTATATGTTTCCTTTTTTTCATATTGCGCTCCCTTTATTGATTTTTGAGATACAACCCATTAAAGAAAGATATCGGGTTAATAGGGCAGCATTAATAATTGGTTCAATCTTACCCGATATTATCGATAAGGTTTTAGAACTTTTAGCAGTGGGTCCGGGAAAAGGATATGCTCATACCCTCATTTTTGCGGTCATATCAACTGGCATCATTCATTTTAGTTTTAAAAAGGATAAATCCAAGTCCTTTCCTTTTTTTATTGGGTTGATAATACATTTTGTCCTTGATTTTCCATGTCCGGTATTTTATCCCTTTTTTGGATTTGAGTTTATTGACATCCATGAAGATCCAATTAAATATTGGTGGGAGATCCCTCTGAGATTTCCCCTTGTAATCGCAAGCGAAATAATCGGCGTATTCATTCTCATAGTTATCATAAAAGATAGAAAACTCTATAGTTTGGATGATATTTTGAGGTATTTTAAATCTCATGATGGAAAAGCCAAAAATGATGATGGAATGTATAGAGAACAGTTTTATTTTTCGCTTATTTTTATAGTATCTTATCTTTCATTATTTACATTAATTTTAATCTTATTAACGTATTTTATAATTACCCATATAATTTCTGTGGTAATCTTCATTCCATTAACTGTCCCTCTCCTCTATTTATTCTTTTATAAGTCAGAGTGGAATAAGAAATAGTGAAAGTTATTTTATTAGCAGGTAAATATAGAGCGAATTGATAATTATTCCAAGATTATAACTTTTTTAAGATAGAAAAGAATTTTATATGAACTTGTCATTATTATATAAAGAAATTACAATAATAGAAATGATATAGATGTATAAATTAGAACATTTAGGGGATAATAACTTTTATTTGAAAATTATTGGTAACTTTCCTCCTTCCGTAGCTGAATCGTTCAGAGATGAATTTTTAACAAAAACTAAAGATTTAGACTCGTTTTCTGTTATAGTCGATTTGTCAAATGCGGATCTTTTAAGACTTAGCTCCATTGATATAATCCTCGATCTACTCAAAGAAAATAATAAAAAACTAGAAAAATCCGCCTATATCATAATACATAATCCCCCCTTAAGCGAAGAATTAAAATATCTTATTGAGCAAGCAAGATCTCCGAAAAGAAAGATTGTAAACAGTTTAGAAAAAGCCAAAAGATGGATTGGATTAAAGGACCTAATTATTCAAAAGGATGATTCTAAATAGAAAAAATAATTAATAATTAGAATGTTATTATTTCGAATCCTTGATTAATATATTTCCCCATACTGGGATGTCCATTCATCTCATCGCATAACGGAAAACCAAATTCCTTAACCTTATCTAAGGATCCCATTTTATTACTACACGCCTTACAGAAGCAGTCAACCAATCCTGAACTTTCCAATTTTTTGTAGAGACCAAACATTGGATTATCTTCATTTCTGAATTCTTTTGCTAGTTCTACAGCTGAACCCTCAATAATAACTTTCACTTCATGTCCTTTTTCATTAAGATCCAGCGCATTTAATATCACATGGATAAAACACAAGGGATCTCCATTAAAAGCAAATAATGCATATTTTCCCATTTTTTTATTCACATCTTAAATTGATTTTGTAGTTACCTAAAAGATTTGAGAGTTTTTTAATAATGTTGTTCAAAAATATAGAATTCAAAATAGAGTTCTAAAATAGAAATATTAAGGTGTTATTTACTAAACAGTCCAAAATAATTGGTCCTACCCAAAAAAATCAAAACTGGAATTAATTGTATAAAATTTTAATTTCTTCTAACATTACTGATTAAAATGTAGTTAAAGTTTTTATCATACCACTAGGAAAAAAATAAACCATGTTATTAAATTATTTCATTGGAACCGCTGGAAGCGGAAAATCTACTCTAACGGGGGCGTTAAAAAAGTACATTATGAATAGAAATCCCGAGATCTCTGTAGTTATCATTAATTTAGATCCGGGAGTGAAAAAGATGCCTTATGCCCCTGATATAGATATCAGAGATTACTTAGTTCTTGAAGATATAATGGTTGAATATGGATTAGGACCAAATGGTGCGATGGTCTTAGCATCTGATTTAATGGTTAATTATATAGATGATGTGAAAGAAGATATCGATAATTATAATGCTGACTGGGTATTAGTAGACACCGCAGGACAATTAGAATTGTTTTCCTTCAGAGAAACGGGACCATTAATCGCGAGCTCTTTGGGATTTGCGTATACACAAAAATCCGTGACATTCTTATTTGATTCGAATTTTGTTAGACGTCCCAATGGATTTATTTCCACCTTATTATTGGCAGCTTCTGTTCAATTTAGGTTCAGAGAGATCCCACAAGTTAATCTTCTTTCAAAATCTGATATTTTGGATGAGGATCAAATTGAAATGATTCTTAATTGGAGCCAAGATTTTATGGCATTAGAAGATTCCACCAATGAAAGAGAAAGTGGGTTAATCAGAGAATTATCCATGCTTATTTCGGATGTATTCGTGCAATTGGGTTCAACCGCAGAATTAATTCCGTGTAATGTGAATGAAGAAAATGGGTTAGACCTTTTATTCGGTTACTTACAGAGGGTATTTAATTCCGATCAATCAAGATATTATTAGCTCCTAATTTAATCTAAAAATTTAACTTAAAGAGATAATTTTTACAGATAATTAATTCCACAAGATAAAAGAATTCAATCAAGACTCGAGAAAATGAAAATAATTGGACCTATTGCTGGAATTGGAAGTCGACTCAGACCCTTTACATTAAGCAAACCTAAAGCATTTATAAGGGTCGCGGGAAAGACTGTACTTGATCATATTCTTGATAAATTTATTAATACATTTGATTCGAAAACAGAATTGATACTTATTGTTGGATATAAAAAGAGACAGATTATTAGTTATGTTAAAAGACATTATAAAGATAAATTTAAATTAACTTTTATAGAACAGGTTCCACGGGGATATAAGGATAGTGTACCTTATTATTGGGGATTAGGGGAAGCGGTATACCTGGCACACAAGCGTTTCAAAAACATACCAATTGAGACCTCGGAAGATGATAAAAGAGAAGGGTCCTTAATTTTTCTCGGTGACATGATTCCCTTGGATGAATACTCGTATTTAATGTATCGATACTACGAATCAGATGTTGATGGAATAATTACGGTTATGGAAGTTCCAAAGGAAGAAGCCAGTTCTTATGGAATCGTGGATGTCGATGATAATAATATCATCCAAAGGTTAATTGAAAAGCCAAAAGAGTACATTTCCAACCTTGCCATCGCGGGAATTTATGCTTTTTCTTATAAAACAACTCAAGCCCTTTTTAAGAATGTTAAGAGGTATTTAGATCAGAGAACGAAAAATTCCGGAGAGGTTTACTTAACGGAAAGTTTACAAGATCTTGTAGATCAAGGCTATAAAATTGCTGCTGTTAAATTGAAGAAAGGAATCCTAGATTTTGGAAGACCTTCTGAACTTTTAAATGGTAATCGATATTTGTTAGAGCATCAAATAGGGAGGGAAAAGAATTACGAGAAATTAAATGTAACTGTAGAAAAATCCTACATAAAAGAACCTGTATATATTGGTGAAAATACGAAAATTCTTAATTCTGTAGTAGGACCCCACGTTTCAATCGATAAAAATTCGATAATTGAGAATAGCATCTTAGAAAATTGTGTTATCGAAAGACAAGCTATTTTTAAAAATATTATAACAGAGAATTCAATTATTGGAAGTAATGTCAAAATTGAAAATATCTCTAAAGATAATTTGATCATCGGAGATAAAAGTAGTTATTAAAAAACTGAATTTAGCTTTAAATTCATAAAAACTTTAATAATGAATCTTCGGATATATTTATTAAAGATTGTTTAAATTAAACTTTTAATTAACAAATTTTAAAATTATAAGGGGTTTTAAATATGCCTTATTACATTGCGTTTGATATTGGTCATAAACCTCGGGGAAATATTGACGATAACTATACCGAGTTGAGAGATCTATTAAGCGCCAACGATTTTCAATGTCATAATATTTTTGAGACTTCAATTACTCGAGAATCTTTGGAACCATATGATATTTTAGTCTTTGCTTGTCCCGATTTTGCTAAAATTTCAAGACAAGAAATACTCGAGATTGAAGCTTGGGTAAAAAATGATGGAGGCGGATTATTGTTATTGTCTCATGCGGGTGGAGACAAAGGCAGGAACAGTAATCTAAGTGATTTAAGTGAATTATTTGGAATTCGATTTGAAAATGATCAAGTCTTGGATGAAGAAGAAAATATTGGATTAGAAAATATGCCGATTGTCAATAATTTCAATCCTCCTCATCCTATTACTTCGGGACTTGATTCAGTATGTTATCGTGCTGGCTGTTCTTTGACTGTTATCGGAAGCGGATTTGCGATTGTTTCTTCAAATGAGACTTCGGAACCATTTTCTAGCCCTTTAATCTGTGTTTCTGAACCTGAAAAAGGACGAATAGTATGCGGTGGAAGTTATGAAATGTTTAGAGACCGAATCGGCGGAGGATTACAATTTGAAGGTCATTCTAAATTAGCTCTTAATATCTTTGAATGGCTTATTTCAGATTATAGAATGGAACAAAGAGAAAAAGAGTTATTGCCCGTTCCAGAAAAGGAAACGGAGGAAAACCTAGAAGAGATTATGGAAGAGGAAGAAACTCCTATCTATGATAAGGATCTAAAGAGTTCTCTTCAAGGATTTAATGTTTCTCTCGATATTTCTAATGAATCTGAATTACTGAATCTATTGAAGCATTTTTTAAATCAAATAAATACCATGAAAGGGACTATAGAGAATATTATCTCTTCAATTTCAAAAACGGAAGGACAAAGTGAAAAGTCCAAGAAATCAACTGAAGAAATCAAAGAGAATCTTTCTTCTAAAAGTGAATCTCAAAAGAGAGAGGACTATTCTGTTGATGATATAAGACAGGAAATTCAAAAGAAAGAAAAAGAAGGAAGAACATCCAAAAATGAAATTTCAAGAGAAGAAGATGAAGAAAGACTTTCGAATTTACCAACCAAACCAGAATCACGGGATAAAAAAGATAAAGTGGACTCAGAAGGTAAACCAGTTTTAACCGATGTTCCAAAAAAGGAAAGCGAGGAAGAAGAAGCAGAAATAGAACCCGTCACAAAAGGGGAACGACGTGAAGAACTCGAAGCGGAAATAGAGAAATTAGAAAGAAAAGTAAAGTCTATCGTCAATTTGTTAGGATTTTTGGAAAAAAAGTATAAATCCGGAAAAATGGACGAAAAGGCTTACAATAAACAAAGTAAAAAATTACATAAAAATTTAGACAAGATCAAAAGGAGAATTGAAAAAATTAGTAGTGCATTGAATCAATAAGAATTTTCTTCTTTTTAAATTTTTTAAATATTTAATTATAGTACTTTTTTTAGAAAAATCTGAGAAAAATTAAATTTAAACGGTCAGCAAGACTTTTTAGTTTGAACTTTTTTTGGTTCTTTCTTCTTAAAATCGTCGGGCACGTATGGTTTTGCATGTTTATATACAATATCGAAAAACTCTTTGTCAGTAAGTCCTTGAGATAAATTATCTAATTCTCTTTTAATCTTTTTGAATGCCTTTTTAATTTCTTCTTTAGATTTTGACTCTCTCTGGGTTTTTACCTCTTTCACGATATCTTGAATTACTTCATCGGGTATTTTTAAGAGATCTTGATCTAAAGTTTTGAGTTTTTGTTGAATAGCTTTTGCTCCAGAAAACTTACCCAAATAAAACTTTCTCCTCCTTCCAACCAGTTTAGGATTAATTGGTTCGTATGTTAACGGATGGGCTAAGATTGCTGCTATATGTAATCCACTTTCATGACTAAAGGCATATTCTCCAACAATTGGTTTAGTCAGAGATAAGGGTTGACAAAAATATTTTTCACAAACTTTACTAAGTTCTGGAAGTTTTTTCAATTCTATTCCTGTTTTAATTCCCATCCTTTCTAAAATAGTTGCCACCTCCTCCAAGGCCGCATTACCTGCTCTCTCTCCATAGCCATTAATACAAGTATGCGGATACTTACATCCCTCGAATACTCCAGAAATCGTATTAGCAACGGCTAATCCAAAATCATTGTGAGTGTGAATCCCCATTGGAATTTCTCTTTTTAATTCGCCTTCCAAATCATTACATAATTTTTTGATTAAATATCCCGTAGATTGAGGAGTTAAAACCCCTACTGTATCTCCTATAATTATCCTCTCAGCTCCAGCTTTTAATGCGGTTAAAAATACATTTTTCAGATGATCATATTCTGCTCTTGTACCATCTTCAGAAACCCAATTAACTTTAAATCCATTATCATTGGCATAATTTAAGGCAGAAGTAATTTGATTTAATTCATCTTCTTCGGTTAAATGCAGTGTCTTCATGAAAATCGGAGATATTGGCATAAAAATAACAATTTCCTCAAGATCGGCATCTATACACGCATCTATATCTTCCTTTTTGGGTCTTGCAATGCCTACTATTGAAGCATTTTTACAATCTTCATTTACAATTGTCTTTACGATGTTTTTTTCTGTTTCCGAAACCGCGGGGAATCCAACAGCTATAATTTTAACTCCTATTTCATCCATCAACTTAGCAAGATGTATTTTTTCATCCAAAGTTAGATAAACTGTGGGGCTTTGCTCTCCATCTCGAAGGGTTTCATCCCAAATACAAACCTCATCTGGAAGATTGTAGTCTTTTAGAGCAGTTTTATTATAATCTACAAGAAGTTCTTTAAGTTCTTCCTTTGTAAATTTATAGCTCATAATATTATCAGAAAGGTTAAATCTTATGATATTGAAAATAAATAAAGGTAAATAAACTAAATTGTTTGAATCTAAAAAAGGATAATACTTTAAAAGATTTGATTTTTTAAGGCAAAAAACATTAATAAATAGACAATATAATTAGATTCCTATCTAAAATTCTCTCTGGAACCAATTAGAATAGTTGTAGAACATAGAGAATTGAATGATAAGATTATAAATGCATTTGAAAGAATTGAAATAATATGATTGATATTGAAACTTTTAATGAACTCATGGAAAAGATAAGGGAAAAATCTATGGGGTGTCATCCAATATCCCATGATGAGGGTAAATTATTAGAAATATTAGTGCAAAATCGCGCTGAAAGAAATCAAAAACTGAATGTCATAGAAATAGGGACATGTCTAGGATATTCAACCCTTTGGATGGCTAAAGGTTTAATAGAATCCTCAGGGGAAGGATATATTATAGCTTTTGAAATAGATCCTAAAAGAGCGGAACAAGCTCAAATAAACTTTGAAAAATTAACAAAAATCAGAGGGCTGTCCGATATTTCTGATATAATTACTTTGAAAAATGAGAATGCTCTCAATTCGTTGTCTGAATTAAATAAGGATATTGGATATTGATTTTATATTTATCGATGCTAAGAAAGAAAATTATTATCAATATTTAGCATTAGCTAAAAGTTTTTTAAAAAAAGGGAGTGCAGTTGTCGCTCATAATGTTATTTCTCAAAAAATAAGCATGGAATCCTTTATCCAAGAGATTTCGAATGATAAAATCTGGAATACTGTTATAATTCCAACTAAATCCGGAATGAGTCTTTCAATAAAAAAGATTTAAAATTTCATAGGTTATATTAAATGGAACAACTTTCTATGTAAAAAAAGTAAGTCATTAAATACCATTATTAAATCCGGTCATTTAATAACATCTGTGATGAAACACGTTTCAATTATTTTAATTCCCCCGATTTGAGAAATCTTTTCTTCGATTAGGGGGTTAAACTGTTCTATACTTGGTATCTCAACCTTGATAAAAATTCCGCAATCTCCAGAAAGCCTCCAGATATCTGTTATTTCCTCGATTTCTTTCAATTCTTTGAGAATGCGTTTTATTTCTTTAAAATCGGGCTCGATTTTAACAGTTGCTCTTGTTTTTGGTTTGGAATCGACATTATATTCTACCGTAAACTTCTTAATGATGCCCTTTTTTAACATTTTTTTTACACGTCGTCTTACGGTGGCTTCTGTTTTTCCTACATGTTCAGATATATCACTGTAAGATTTTCTGCCATCTTCTTTTAATTCTTCTAAAATTTTTAGATCGATTACATCCATTTGATTTTCAATTTAAAGGTAATATGAACTTAAATCATAAAATTGATTTAATTATTGATAAAAAAAATTTAAAATTGATATTAAAATTTTGTATTTTCTAATCAATAATAATAACCTTATTTCAAAAAAATGTCACTTTTTCCTAAAAAATGTAGAGATATTTTCGAAAAGAAATTAATATTAGTTCTACTCTTATACAGAATCTCTTTTTTATATCTTTTTTCATAAAGTTCCTAAAACGAACAACCAAAACTCATTTTTTGGTAGAAAAGGTCAAAAAGATTTACCTTTCTGATCTACTCTGATCATCTCATTTGTTTCAATCCGTAAATAATTCGGTAATACTTAAATATGATAACCACAAAAATATGATTAATTAATAATTAATCTTGAATAGGTACAATTAAAATCTACTTTTGAGTTAAAAGTAGTTGTTGGAGAACAAAAACTTATCTACTTAATAATTAGTAAAACTAATAATTAAGATAATATTATGAATGTTAATTAATTGACATGAAGAGAAATTAAAAAGAGAGCTTAAGGTTATAATTTTATGTCAAGTGAAATACCAGAAAAAGTTAAAGAATCACTTCGAAATATTGGACTTACTGATTATGAAATTGCTATTTATTTAACACTTATTTCAAAAGGTCCAATGGATGCCAGAGAATTAAGTGAAGCTTCAGGCGTTCCATATTCACGAATCTATAATATCCTTACCCAGTTAGAAAAGGATAAGAAATGGATTATTAAATCAGAAGAAGAAAGACCATCCAAATATTTCGCGAAATCTCCAGATGAGGCGTTAATAATTGCCAAAAAGCAGTACAATGATGAGTTTGATCTACATTCCGATGTAGTAATTCATTCATTGACTCCAATATATCAATCCCATGATACCCCTATTAAGATTGCACTCTATATTCACCGTGGCAGAGATGTCTGTATAGATCGGGCAATAGCTTTAATAAATATGGCTAAAAATTCTATTTATTTGGTTTCTCATGATTTTATGTTTCTGGATGTTTTTTATGAGGATATTAAAAAAGCAAGAGCTCGTGGGGTAACAGATATAAAACTTCTGGTTGAGGAAACGAGTTTAGAAAATGATGAATTTAGGGATCTCTTAGAAAAATACGATGAGATCAGTGAAATCAGATACCGAGATCAAGTTTTTGGAAGTTCTATTGTAATAGATGAGGGAGAAGATGCTTTTATTATTCTCTCTCAAGAATTTTTCGAAAAACGGTCATTCTTCGGAGTTCTTACAGACCATGTGGCTTTTGGACCCGCAAGTAATTACTATTTTGGATATTTATATAACACCGCGAATGAATTAGAATTTTAATAACAATTCTCTTCTCACTGAAAAAATTTATTTTAAGTATTAAGTATATTTCTTATTTGACTTATGAGTTCATTTAAAGGAATTTTTCCAGCAGTAATTACTCCTATGAATAAAGATTATTCTCTTAATTATACTGATTTTGAGAATTATTTAAGCTGGTTAAAATCTCAAGGTATTAGTGGGTTTGCTTTAAATGTGGATACAGGAGAAGGTCCGCTTCTTAAAGCCGATGAAAGAAAAAAGTTGTTAAAAATTGGAAAAAAAGTTGCTTCCGAAGATTTAAAGGTTATTGCGGGAGTCATAGGTTCATCAACTGAGGAAGCTGTTAAAGAAGCGAAAAATGCTGTGGAATCCGGAGCGGATGCATTACTAGTATTTCCTAATTCCTTTTTTAGAGGATTTCCTCAAAACCCTGATTTGATCTATGAATATCACAATGCTATCGCGCAAGAAACCAAAACCGATATCGTTATCTTTAACCTTCAAGATGATCTTGGCGGGTGTCTCTACGAAAGTGAAACCTTAGAAAAATTACTTTCAATTCCACAAGTGAAAGCTATAAAAGAAGCAAGCTTTGATATTTCTGTTTTTAAACAAACGAAAAAATTCTTAGAAGAACAAGATAAAGAAATTGATTTTTTAACCGGGAATGATAATTTTATATACGAATCGTTCCTGCTAGGAGCAGATGGAGGTCTGTTAGGTGCATGCGCACAATTTACTGAATTACAAGTAAAATGCCTCGCGTCTGTTAAAAAAAGAAATTTAAAAAATGCACATAAATTGGCAATGAAATTTCAACCTCTTGTAGATGTCATTTTTATGCCACCTGTTAGAAATTATAGAGCAAGAACAAAATATTCTTTGGAATTACAAGGAATTATTCAGAATTCAACTGTTAGACCCCCGTTATTAAGTATTTCTGAAGAGGAAAAACTATTAATAAAAGAGATGCTTAAAGATGCCGAAATCATCTAACTCCTTAATAAAAATATTACTTGTTCCGCTTCCGATATAAAGGATCTCTTACTACGCATCCTGTACTTTTACCCTCTCGCATTAGACCAGAACATTTCGAACAAGTAATACAAACTTTATTTTTATCAATTTCTCCATCTAAAAATATTTGCTTGGGAAATGAAGGATTAGCAAACGCCATCCTTCCAAATCCGCATAAATCTACTTTTTTTTCTTTAATTAATCCCGAAGCTATATAACCTCCAAACTGCCTCAGATATGAATATCCTGAACCTATAATTGTCATATCTTTGGGCAACTTTTTCTTAATCCTTGAAGTTAGATTTATTAATCTATATATGCTTTTCAATGGATGTTCTGGAGGAAAATCTCCCTTTTTTGCAAGAATATCAAAAGGTCTTGTAATAAATGGTTTATAATGAGGATTTCCCATGGTAATATTTACAAGTTTGACTCCTAGATCATACAATTTTTTCAATAATTCCAATGGTTCTGTTAAATCTTCTCGGGGAGGATATATTTTACTCTCTCTATCTACGCCGAAGGAACATGGATATTCTCTTCCATTGTATATTCCCAATCTTGTAGTAATTATGAAATCCTCATTTTTCATCATTTGTTTCAGTTTTTCTATGATATTCAAGTAGAAGCGTATTCTATTTTTAAGAGATTCGCCGCCATATCTGGAATTTTTTCTTTTTCTAGCAGTCAGTAACTCACTTATAAGGTATCCATGGCAGGCCTTAATATCGACCCCATCAAAACCCGCTTTTTTAGCCAATAACGCCTTTTCTATCCATTTACTTTCCAAATGTTCTAATTCCTCATCAGAAATAATTTTACCTTGACTGGGTTTCACATGAATTGCTGAATCGAGGTTTTCATCTTCATATGCTCTGATTGGAACCTTTTGACTGTTTGATTTAGAATATCTTCCAGAATGATTTAGTTGTAAAATACACAGTATTTTATCCTCCAATCCAAGAGAATCAAGAGTATTTGTTCCTATCTCTTTTACCTCTGAAACAAGGTGTTCGAACCCCTCCAAATTATCCTCGTTTATAGCTAATTGATGTGGATTTGATTTGGCATTTTCCGTGATTGCGGTTGCTTCAAACCATATCAGACCAGTTCCTCCCTCCGCATATCTCTTATATCTTCTAAAAGTTAAATCTCCGGGACTTCCATCTAATGAAGCATCAAATCCTTCCATCGGTTGGATTGTTAATCTATTTGCTACAGATAAATGTTCAGAAATAATGGATTCTTTTAATATATCCGTCTCTAAACTTATTGGTATCTTTAACCCTAATTTTTGGAATTCTTCTTTTAAATCTTCAATTGATTTGTATTTGAAAGGTGAGAATTTTGTATCCGTTGAATTATTGTTATTGATCATATAAACCATCCTTTTCCATACTTTATAGATTGATCTATGGTATAAATAGCTTAATAATATTCAATCATGTTGGGCTAAAAGATAGAAACCAAAAAAAGGTTCAATTATATGAAATGACTGTTTCTTAGTAGAATATTACAGTAAAGAGAACAATCTGAAACTAAATTTAATTCCATATAAACCAAAAATTAAGAAAAAGTAAGCAAAAAATTTACTTGTTAATTTACCATTTTTTACCATTTTACTGTTATTGCATTTTCTGGACAAACTTCAACGCATTTTAGACAACGTTGACATAAAGAACCCCAAATAGGAGTAATTCTCCAGTCTTGGGGGTCCCAAGGATCCTCTTGCTGATCTTCGGTCCCTATAGTTTCATGCATGATGAAAACTGCAGGGTCACAAGTTTTTAAACATTTGGTACAATCTCTTGGGTCAACCTTTCCATTTTCTCCACAGAGTGAATAATCTATATCGATTTTTGTTCTTCCCATGTATTTTATCACCTAATATTCTCCATTAAATCCTGGAAATTCTTCACGAGGGATTAGATTAAGCGCTCCATTTTTACATGCGTGCCTACAAACTCCACAGCCAAAACATTTATCATAGTCGATAATAACTCTTTCCAGCGAGGGAATGTATCTTATCGCATTAAATTGACATAATGATACACATTGCTTACAGCCTTGACATTTGTCCTGATCTAAATCTATAATGTATTCTGCCTTATAGACCGCATCTAAACCAAAATTATTCCTTAATGTTAATCCTCCGCATTCGGGACTTTCGCAAGAACAAATCGCATTAATATAAGGTACGGGCTGAAACCATACAGAAGCAATATATCCTTTTTTATTATTCTTTTCCAAAATATCCATCGCCTCTTCTCTGTCAATTCTTACAGTACCCTCTTTTGGAATAAATCTTGGCATCTTTTCAATAATTCCTGAAAGTGCACCAAAATTAATGCAAATTCTCTCTTTCTCTCCTCTGCTCATGAATCTACACATACAATAATTGCAGATTAGCGGATCTTGGGCCAACTCAGATAGAATTGCTTGTCCATCTTCTAACGGGATTACTTGTCCAAAATGGCCATCCGCTCTCGCAGGATTTCGACCTTCTTTCTCGCTGTGGATCATATTTTCTGCCTTCCAACGTAAAAGACGCCCGATAATGGGCATTTTGAGCTTGTATCCAAGGTTTTTTGAAGAAAATCCCATTATTTTGCGAATGAATACTTGTTCAAAATTCATCCATTGCTCTTCGAGATAATTCTTCATGTCTTCTTCGTCAGAGATTACATCAGCGAAATAGTTCTTTGAATTCATGTACCATTTTTTACCATCCCCATGTTTTGTACACCAATCACACATATAATTACTTCCCCTAAATTTAATTTTTATTTTATATTTTATTTATTAAAACTTTACCATCTTACTATATAAAAGTTATAATTTATTCAAATAAATCTGAACTTTATTTATAGTTTTTCCCCTTATTCAAAACCTTAAACATCTAAATCCCTATTTATTTTTAATATGTTTTAAGGATCATATTGTTTTTGGAAAAGATAATTCTTTTTTGAAAATTATTTAAACTTTTTCACCAAACGAATATATTTAATATACAATTTACTCAATTTTGATAAATATTTTTCACTGTTCATGGCAGATTCAGATAATCTAATAATTCCCTCAAACTTGTTTTTAATTTTAATTCTCTCAGGACTAACATCGTTCCATTTTGAAACATTTAATCTTATATTTAAAAAATCAAAAAATTGCCATAAAGAAAAGATTTTGATATTTTTAGGAAAAGGAAATTTTTGTTTTTCCTCATTTAATTTACTTAAATCATAAGGATTCAGTCCATTTAAATAAACTATAATTAAAAAATTGTTTTTTAAATAATATTTAGAAAATTTTTTACGAATTGTTATCCATCGTTTAGCTAATGTAAAATCAACCATAATTTCAGAAATATAATTGGGAAGTTTATCAAAAATAGAGGTACCATTAATATTAGAACCTTTTTTTATTCTTAGATCTATTCTTTTACTATTCCATTTTAAGACAGATTCGATATAAACATCATAACCTAATGATTTTAAATATTTTGAGATATAGAATTCCAATATTGGGTGAATGTACATACCAACTAAAGAAACATCCTTATTACAAATTGGACACCATGCATGATGATGAAATAGAGACGTATAGTTAGTAAAGAATCTATGGGACTTTTCACACTGAGCGTAAAGTGGAACGTTAGAGGGTTTTAAATCAAAATATATTATATTCCTTCTAAAATCTTCTTTTGAACTTAATAATTTACCTCCGTTTTGCTCTACTAAATCTTTAATATTATTATATTCTATTATACTTGGATTCACAAGTTTCCGATAAGAAATACCAAAGTCTGATGGTAAGAAAGGATAAAAGACTCTTATATTCGAATCATAAGCAGAACTCCGTTTCTCTGGAAAAAGTAAATCAAATAATTGATTTTTAGAATAAAATTCATTTTCTATATTTTTAATTTTATTAAATCGTAAGGAACAAAAAAGTAGAATAAGACTCAAACTTTCTACATTTTTACCCCGTTCAAAAATTTCTGGGGTTAAGCCTTTTTCTTTCGCCACGGAATATAATCTTATACAATAACTATATATAAGGTCAAACTTGTTATTAGGAATGGGTAAGTTTTTAATAAAATCTTTTATCTTTGCAAATAATTCATTTTTAAAACCTTTGTCATATTCAATACGAGGAGGAGTATAATGCTTTCTGAAATTTTTCAAATCTATATCTTCCCTTTTTAAAAACTTAACAATCTTATTTGCAAATCCCCAAGAACATTCATGTCTTCTGGCTAACAAAGTAGAAGAAAAACTTCTCTCTGATGTTAATATATTGCACATAATTTTACCAACTTTTGAGATATATCCTCTTTTTCTCGGTAATCGATCAATTTTCCTTTGTTTATTCTTTATTTTAGAATCTAGAATTGCTTTTTCGCTAGAATATGAAATTATACTACTTAGAATACTCTGCAATATATCAGCTCTATCAAAATCTATAGCATCTAAGCTTTCATTCAAAATTTTCGTTAATATAATAGAAAATACCTCTTTAGGTTTATTAAATGCTCTTGATACTGTAAAATCAATCTTAAAATTCTTTTTGTCCTTCAATTTAATCTGATCCATGGATTATTTAGAACGTCTTTTTAATTAATATTAGATGAGTCAATAGAATTAGTATATAATCAAAATCTTCGAAGAGAGCTAATATAAATTCATAAAATTTAGTCTATTTTGCTGTATTTTCTTGAAAATTTTTATTCTTAATTTAAAGAATAAAATTTCATAAATGAATTTCAATCGTTTGAATAAGGATCATAAATTTAGCAGTTAGGAATGCTATTATTGATCAAATCGCTCAAATTGAACGTTATAATCTTGATGATTTTTCACCAAAATAATAAGAGGGATGCTGTGTTAGAGTTTAACCTAAAATTTAGCTTTCGAGATGAATACGTAATATCTCGTTGCTCCATATGTTTAATTATTTTATGGGAGGGTTCTTATCATTTAAGATTTCATTCACAGCTTGTTTTCATAAAAATAAATTCTATAAAAGAGAAATTACTTTGGATGATATTTATATATATATAATAATGAGTATTAATTAGTGGGAAAGAAACAGTAGGTGAATAATAAATATGGTAGAAAAGGTATCTATTGATGAGCAAGGAAGAATTACTATACCAAAAAATATTAGAGATAAACATAATTTTACACCTGGTTTGGAGTTCGAAATTGTTGATAAAAACGATAAAATAATTCTTAAACGTGTTGTTCCAAAACAAAAAACAGTAAAAGCACCTGTACGGTGGGGAGAAGACAACACATTTTTCAAAGCTGGGCAATACACTTTTGGTGACAATAATGGATAATAAATAATCGAGTTAAACTTTTTCCCAATATCCTTCGGTAATAATCATCCAGATTAAGCATTTTATTAAAAACATCATGGATGATGGATTGAAGAATTTTTTTATTGATAATGCCCGAATATTTTCATTTTTGTGCTCATTGGATATTAACTTCCAAATGTAAAATCCAAAAAGAAGAAGAAAAAGAATTATTCAAGCCCATATTATATTGGATAATTTCTTACATATACAGTTTATAACAAATACTTCAAGAAAATAGTGACTTAATATTATTAGTTTTGCTTTTTAAATTCTTCAAGATTAGATTCATTCTTCAAGTTTAGGTTCTAATCCATCAACCCAACTAGCTATATCACTCAATAAAATCCTAATTTTTGTATAGTTCCTTCCAGATATTCTATCGATAATACTATGAGCACGATTAAGAAACTTATCACGATCGGTTATCTCAGTAATAGGATCATGTTCAAGTTTTATCGGTAGATTTCTTCTCTTAATAAGTTCTAATAACTCCTTAATATTAAACTTAAAAATCGCATATTCTCTATTAGCGGTTGAGATGACCCTATCATTAATATTCAAATCATTAGCAGAAAGTTCATCCTCATTAACATTATGTGTGGGGTGTATATTTAGCAAATCTATAATTTCCTTAATCTCAAGACTTCTCTTTCTACAACATCTTAGGATAAATTTTCGAATTAAACTTACTGCAGGTTCACAATACTTGCTCCAATCTAGAGATATATCTGTATTGTATGATCCATCCCCTTTATATTCTCCTTTAATTGACAAAAATTCTTCAGGAACATCTCCAGATTCATCAATATGCATCCAGAAGCTATTATGTAATGATCTATATAATTGGGTATCTGGCTCTTCCGCCAAATCCTCCTTTACCCATGACGAAGAGCTTTTTTCAACCATTCTCTTAAAACACAACCAGATAATAATATTTCATAATTTAACCGCAAATCTATTTCATCATCGGGATGACCTTTTATATCTCCATATACTTCCACTAGTTCTTCTAAATTCCGAGGAATGTTAACAATAAGTCTAAAGTCTTTTTCCTTCCACTTAATATCAATAGTACCATCAGGAACAGGTAGTATTTTTGGAATTGAAAGTTCAATTCTTTGATCTGAAAAGTAATTCATTATATTTCTTGCTAATTCTTTTGCCTTTTTTATTGTTTCTTCAGTAAAAGGGTCTTTACTTTGTCCCTCCCAATTTTCTTTTAATTTCATCAGATGGGAGGTATATTTTTTAAAAGCACTATTTAGTTCTTTTTGTTTTTTTCCTTTATGTATTTGAAGCATTCGATTAATCACTTTAAAAGTAATCTCCTCAAATTCTTCTTTATATACTTCTTCTTTGGTTTTCCCTTTCCACGTCTTTGGGCGCCCTACTTCTTTTTCCCATCTTTGCCTTATATATCTTCCTTGTAGATCTTTATTGTTAATATTATCTCCAAGCTTACTCATTTTTTAAACTCAACCCCTCAAAAACCTTTATGTTATTCTTTTTACATTGGTCTGTAAGTGTCTTCTCTTTATTTAGAGCCCTTTCGACAATTCTTGATAATTTTCTTAGGGATTCTTTATTTAGATTAACATGAACTCTTTCAATATCCCCGGATCTAAATATCCTAAGATCCAATGTGTGCATCAATACGGAATACTTAGGTTCTTTTAAGGGATCCTCATAAAATATTGGTCGGATATCAGTTATGATTGAAGAGTCTTCTAGATTATCTCCAATAAATTCAAGATAAAGACTTTTCGATAAAATACCTATAGATTTATCCATACTTAGAATTTTTTCCATAAATCCTCTAACTTCATTGTAAATCTCATGATCAAGAAATTCTTCAATTGATTCATTAAAATGATTCCAAGTGATATAATTGCTAAACGCTCCAAAAAAAAGTCTATGAGCTTTATCGACATCCATATCCAAACTCTCTCTAATCCTTTTTATCGCTCTGTTAAAATTATCCGGAAGTTCTTCTTCAATGATTATAAGAATTTTTTCTCGTTCTTCTGCATTCAAATTTTTAATAATTTCGATGAACTCATTTGCTGGAGGAGTTCCTGAAATTCTAAATCGGTTTACAGACATTTTATCTCTCAATTAAATTTGATATAATTATATATATATAAAAATTTCTATCACTTCAATATTATTATTATAAAATTTATAAATTTATAGTCCACATCTCCTACGAAAATTGAAATTCTATTCCATTTTAAGAAAAAACCCTAAAAGAAAGGTAAATAAAGCAAAAATAAGATCTTTATTTTGTAAGATATTTCTTCTGGTAATTTGGTAAGTTACAATCCCTCGCTAAACACCAATTAAAATCCCCAATATTAAATTTATAATTAAAATCTCATTGAGTTAATATTGAGTAATACCAAAAAGTATCAATAGGTTCTATTGTATCTTCCACATCGAGTGGCTCACTAAATTCATTAAAAATTAGTGTCAGGATCTAAAATTCTCTACATATCATTAGTTCTAAAAATGATAAAGCGATTTTCAAAAAAATTTATGATGCGTATTATCAGATCTCATTGATGCAAGTGAGATCGAGTTTTTGACCCCGCACAGATATAAAACTGATTGGGAATATCCTTCATAATAAAGTTTCTGTTATTCATATTTGAAGGAAAATAAGGTCTTGTGAAGATATAAAAATTTAATTTATTTTGGTTCTTAATTGTTCAAACATTCCAGATCCAACTTCTCCAGTCTCTAAGTTTTTCATACGGGCCATCTGTTCAAATAATTCGGTGTATCCCCCTTCAAATTCTCGCGCAAATCTAAAAAATGTATTTTTTGAAACCCTGTTAGCTACAACTTTAAGCTTTTTTCCTTCACTATCAGTAAGCGAATAAGTTGCCTTTATAGGGCTTTCAAATTTATCGCTTTCAAATTCGTTTTCTATAATTATCTCCGAAATAGGAATATTTTTTCCTTCTCTATGAATATAACCAGATAATAAAACTTCGTTATTGATATAATCTTTCCTAAACCCTCCTGACCATGAATCAAATTGAAAATGTCCCGCATACCATTTGCTGAATTTATGCCAATCTCGGAACCCCCAACTTTTATCCCGCTGACCATATCCCTCAAGTTTTATTTCATTACCCCTTAAATTTAATACCCCGTTTATTTTTCCTGATGCTTCAAAGTGCTGATGCCATGATCCAGATGAATCCTCACCGAAATAGAAAGGAGAATGCCTTGTCTTAAATGTCATTTCGAAATCTAATTTTCTAGATTCATAGCTAATTCTCCACTCATCCATGGGAGTAATCAATTCATGAGAAAGTCTATCATCACTTAGGATTTCATTCAATTCAGAAAGATCTTGATCTAATGCGGGTTCTTTGTAATAAACTTCCATTTTATTATCATAAAAGAGAATAAATACCAATTCTCGTTGTTTTTGGTTAGGAAGTATTCCAATTGTGGTAAACCCAGAAATCCTTTTGTGTAAATCTACCCAATTGAAGTAATAACTTTCCCTCCATTTTGATTCTAAACCGGGTTGGTGGAGGTAATCATCATTACCCCTTTTATTTATTTCGACGTTTTTATTATTCATAGGCTATTCCTCGGGTAGAAGATAAAGAGAAGGACCTCCTTTTTCTTTCTTCCTTTTTGATCTAAAATGACGGGAAATTGCGGGATCAAAATCATTTTCCATGAAGTATGGAAGATATTTTTCCATAGTTCTTTCTGTCATACTCCAATCTATCTCTTCTGTGATTCCAACCAAATCAGTGTATCTTGCGTATCCGTAACAATAGGCATGAGCTCCCGCGAGGATCCTTTCTTTTCTGCTCCATTTTGAAAATTTCATATACAATTCTTTTTGAGCATTCATAGCATACTCATTAAAACCTGTTAAAATATCTAAATTAAGTTGCTTGATATTTTCTCCTTCTCGGGTAAATAAAGCGATACCATTTAGATTTTCCGTAAATGTTTTAGGTTCGGTTTCTATTGTAGCAAAATTTCCGAATTCTGCTTTCACGTTTTTTAATTTCATAGCAAATGCAATATTGCTGTACGGTGCTTCAGCCTTTGTTTCAGACCATGGAAAGTGGGGGTCTCCGCCATCATATAAATGGGAAATTTCTCGAAATACTAATATTTCTTCATCATTTAACCTATAAGGCCCGTGATCGCATAATTTTGCTCTGGCTTCACAATCATCCAAAAAAGAAGTCACTTCAAGATTGCCCAAAGTTTTTTTGATTTTTTTGGCTTGTTCTCCTTTAATATCTTGAAGTCTATTAACTGTCCAATCAATATCTTGTTGGTCTAAGGCTAAATTAGATTTATCATCCTCTCCATCAATGAATAATTTTCCACTCGGGAAATAGGAAGAGGCTAATCTTTTCCAAAAGTCAAGGATAAACATTGTCTCCTCTCTTTTTTTAGGATCTTCGGAGCGTGGATCTCCTTCCTTTCGGTGGATTTCTCCCATCCTTCCTTCCATATAATAAAGAGGGATATAGTCGATGGTGAGAGCTTGGATCTTCGAAAGAATCTTTCTGCTTTGTTTTCCAATTTGTTCTGGACTTATCTTTTCAGATACTTTTTTTAGAATATCATATAATATATCATAAGAATTATAAAATGCCACACAAATGTAGGCAGTGACCGGAAATAATTGAGATTCTAATAATCCCCGATCACTTATCATCCTATCAAACGTATCGGAAACGTATCTAATCAGTTCATTTGTTTCTGCTACATTCATATACAATTAATTAACTTTTTATTGTAATAAAGGTTTTTTAATTTAACTGAATTAATAGGAAATGAGCAGTACATCTTAATCCTTAACAGTTTTAACTAATTAAGATTTGATAATTACCCAGGACTGATTTTCATGAAAAAGGTTGGAGAAGGCTTATCTTGTTCAATTGAAGATGAAGTATCCGGAGAACTTGTATATATTAAATCTATTGAAGATGTTATCGCATTATTTGATAAGGCTCAAGGGAAGATCTGTCTGGTTGATGATGCCGGAACTACAACTCTTGGCCCCATTCTCTCGGAATTATCGGGAGTAATATGCACCACGGGTGGTCCGGGCTCCCATCTTGCTATTGTTTCTCGAGAATTTGAAATTGCGTGTATTATGAGCTTGACCCTTTTTGATTCTATGAATTTGGATAAATTGGATGGGAAAAAAGCAAAAATATTAACTGAAAAAGAAAACAAAGGAATTTTATATTTGCTTGACTAACCTTTTTCATAACGATTCACTTATAATCTGTCAAAAAATTAGAGTTTTGTTATTTTATGGAATATATAACGTTTTTCGAATCTGATAATCCAAAACCTAAGATACACGGGGGAAAAGGTTCAAATTTAATAAAACTCCATAAATTTGGTTTTGCTATTCCGGATGGTTTTATAGTGGATCGAAATGGTTTTAATTATTTTTTGGAAGAAAATAAACTAAAAGGAATTTTATCCGCTCTTAACAAATTAACTCCTAAAGAGATATTATCTTTTTCTAAGGAAGTTTTGCCATTAATTTTAGAATCTCCAATCCCAAAAGGTTTAATTCGGCATATTAAAAATTCATTGAATCGATTAGAATCTCAAGGTAATGAAAATTTCTATGCGGTGAGATCCTCAGCAACTGTCGAAGATTCAGAAAAATTTTCCTTCGCAGGACAAGCCAGTTCATATCTTTTTAATAATGGACTTAATGAAATATTGGATTCGATTGTTGAATGTTGGGCTTCCTTTTTTTCTCCTCAGTCTTTGCTTTATCTTTTAAAGATGAGGAAGATGGGCATTAATATTTCCCCACAAGATTTAGGAATGGCAGTTATTGTCCAAAAGATGGTTGCCTCGAAAATTTCAGGTGTATTATTTACTGTGGATGTCTTGAATAATAATGAACATCAAATTTTAATTAATTCCGCGTGGGGTCTTTGTGAAGTCGTTGTTAGTAACATTTGTCAACCTGATACCATTATCGTAAACAAAAAAAACCTCAAAATTGAAGATTATACGATTGGGAAGAAAGAAAGACAATGTATTAAAGATCCTAATAAAAAGGGAACAAAAGTTATTGAAACACATTTAGAATTGAAGAATAAGCCATCAATGACTCCTAAACAAGTTAACAAATTAAGTAAGGTTGCTCTCCATATTGAAGATAAATTTAACAAACCACAAGATATTGAATGGACGATAGACCAGAAAAATAAATTGTACATCTTACAATCTCGTCCTATTACTACGTTTCGAGAATAAATTTTCGTTTAAACTTTTAGAAATTAATCATGAGCATTTTTATAATCCTTAAGAACCAGGAGCTAAAATTATAAAATTATCAATCAAAGAACTTTAACAACTGCATCAACTTTATCAACTCAAATTGATTTGTAGACAAAAAAAGAAAAAGTAAATTTCTATTTGAGAAAAGCACGTTTCCCTAAAAAGATGAAAAGTTCTCCCAATTCAAATATCGTAAGGGGATAAATTAAATTTGCCATGTCGTTTCGGAGTTCTTGTTTATCTTTGCCCGCTAGGATTAGTTTCCGAATATCTTCAACATAGTCGTCCATATTTAGAAAGAGAATTTCTATCTTGGCGACACCTGTTAGTTCTTCGATATCCTTGTCTAAATGCTCTTCGACTCGTTCTAAGAGCCCTAGTTTCATTTTTGGATTCAATTCATATTCTGAAATTAAATGATTTATTTCTTCTAAGATTATATTCAAGGACAAATTCCAATCTTTATTTTCCTTGTATCTGGGAATTAAAATTTCGCTAATTATGATTTCATAAAGGGTTTTTGGTGCCTTTTCATCATATTCTACTTCCATTCCATTACTTAAGGTTACTTTTTGAACCATTTTCTTGCTCTAAATGATTATTAGTTAATATTTCAATTATCTTAGTAAGTAATGAAAGTTCTGAAATTAAATATTTTGCATTAATTAAACAATTTTTTAATTCTAATTTTTAAAAACAATTTTCCTAAAACAATTTTCTTAAAAAAAAGCTTCAAAGATCCCTATATCTCCTTCTTTTTCAAAAAAAATTTATACGATGTTCTATATGATGGCTCAATAAACCACAAATAGTTAACTCTAAGTTAGTAAAGGGTAAAGGAAGAGAAACAAAAACCGGAAATCATGAATTAAAATTTTAAAAAGAGGAGATGTATTTATCTAATAACAGGGTTAAGGGTTGAGGTATTTAGCCGATTTGATTCGGCTTTAGGTATAAGAATATATTTTTTCATGATTTTCCGATTTTTGATTATTTATTATGTTCTACACTATATTATATGGTAATTCTGATATTTAAAGTTTTTTTTTTCCTATGAAAAAATGGAAAATAATGTAAAACATCCCATGAAAAAATGTTGGCAAAATTTTTTTTGCTAATAAAGTTTAACAGTTTACATTTCCGTCAGTTTTTAAAACCGGGAGAATATCCCAAAAAATGAGTATATTGCTCCCGTTTTAAAAATTGAAAAATTTTAAGTGATTATCAAACTGCTAATACTTCTTTTTTTATTTAAATATATGTAATT
>CAZZIC010000052.1:0-22884 GCA_964653985.1 uncultured archaeon
ATTTTCAAAAATTATTTTTAAATTATCGGTGAGATAATAGAGCATCAGAAGCGAGCCAATGAAAGGAAGAAATAAATAGGATGGCAAGGATTTAATCGCTATTTCACCTTAAGGAGATATTTCCTCTTTATCTCTCATACAGAAAATAGATTTTCTTAATTGTAGTTTAAAAGGATTATTTGAAAATATAATAACAAATTTCTAATGAAATAAAATTTGATAAATGTATCTCATTAATATTTTTTCTATAATGATCTTTCTTGTTATCTGTACGGGATTTGACCTCAAGAATCGTGTAATCCCTGATCAATTTCTGGGATTTTATCTCCTGATTTCATTTTTCTTGAATTTCGGAGAACTCATTATGTTCGGTATCATTTCTCTTTTACTAATAACATTTAGAGTTCTGATTATACTCATAGTTTTCATCTTAACTCTTATTCTATTTTCACTCAATTTAATGGGAGGAGGAGACGGAAAAGTTATAGTTTTAATTTTTTGTTCTTTACCAATGAATTTACTATTGGCTTTTTTAAAGTTTTATTTCCTGTTCTTGGGAGCTATTTTTATAATCATATATTTTAGTTTTCTTATTTTGGATTTTCTAACAATAAACCTACAAAAAATCTGTAAAAATCTAAGATTCTCATCAATAAAACTTGAACTTATAATTAGCAAAATCAACAAAAAACTCTCTAAGTACAATTATATGAAGAACAATAGGGTTTTCCCGTTTATTGTTCCAATTCTAATATCTTTCGTTATTCTAACTTTAATACCCTTTTAAAGAGTGGTACATCTCTACTGCCACTGCAAACCCTTACGGGCTATTGGGCGGGATTATGTTACTACATATAACGACTTATCAAACATAAACTTTCCTAGGGGGGATAACTGCATATCGTTTCTGTTAAGGTTGGAAAAGTAACTGAGAAGTAGTAATTTGCCTATGTTAAACGCTCCGTTTACATCGGAATGGATATATCCGTATTTTTTGGATTTAAACAACCCACGAGCCTTGTAGCTTTTTATAATCTCCCAAATTTCTGTTAGTTTATTCAAGTCAAATTTATTTTAAGTTATCTAAAACATAACTTGAATTTCTTGAACTTGGCTTGTTTTTTTGAATTTAACCAAATATATCCAATTTAGATTTACAACATTTTTTTCAAAAGAAAATCTTGAACAAATTCATTTAAATCTTTTCCTTGAAACAATTTCAGTAATTCTTCTAAGTCTATTTCATTTAATAATTGCCCTAGTATCTTTTTTTCATCTAAATTTCCTTTTTTCGGATTTCTCTTTGATTTGGGCTAAAATTTTTTCTTGGTTAGGATTTACGTTTATATCTTTTTCAATCTTCTCGTAAATTTTACCCCCTCATTCTCAACCATTCCTGGTTAAATACTTTTTATTATTTTTCATTATTTACACTTTTTCTAATTTAATTAGGGCTCCTTTTGATGGATAGTTTTAGAAAATAGCATTTTCGATTTTCTAGAAACCACAACTAATATGATAAAATTTAATAATGCCTTGAGATGAAACAAATTGATGCTAGTATCTACCTAATTAGTTCAGATAATAGGTTAGTTGTTATTTTACAGCATTTTTCTTAAAAGAAATTCTTGAAGAAAATCATTAAAATTCTCATCTTGAAATATTTGATATAATTCCTGAGAATCTATTCTAGTTAATAATTCAGACAAAACCGCTTTTTCTTTTCCTTCCTTATCACCGCTAGTTGATGTTTCTATTATTTCCTCCATATTTTTCTTTCTTTCGGGCTTTTTGCTTAAGATCTTCTCTAACTTATCATAGATTTTCTTGAAATCCTCTTCTTTCAGATTTAAATTATTAACAAACTCCACTATATTATTGACATTCTCATTTTTTGAATGGTTTTCCATAATAATATTTTTCATTCTATTATTTAAACTCAGATAATTAGTCTTTTAATGGTTTTCTATAGAGGTTTAAAAAGTTATTTCCTTAAATAATGTAATGGGAAAAGCATATAATAAAAGTCCAATTAATCTTTCTTTATCATCTATTAACGGATATCCGTTTAGTGAAAAGTCTTTAAAGATCCAAGGGGAGAAGTGCGAAAAATATAAAAATACAATTCAAAGGATTGTAAAGATTCTACAAAATTTTCTCAAAAATTCAGAGTTAGATATAACCCATATTTCTATTCCAAGCTCCCTCGATTCTATTTGGAAAACAATACATTATGTATATAATAAACATGAAAATCCCACCAATTATCCAATTTTTAATACTTTTGGAAAAGGAACTACTCTTGAAAAGGCTCAAGCATCGGGTTTTGGAGAAATGATCGAACGTATTCAAATTGGATATATGTTTTCTAGAAATATTTTCAAACCACGATTATTTCCTTTCACACTTAACAAGATCTCAAATGATAAAATTAGATTAAATGACCTTTTTATAGACTCCTTAAATGCCCTAAATCCCTTTTTACCCAAGAAATGGAATCACAATAAATTGTACGTTCCATATAATCTCTTGAATGATCATAAGAAAATACCAATAGAATCAAGATTTCTAATTGATAGTACTGGGGCTGCTGCGGGGAATTCATACTCTGAAGCTTTCGTACAAGCTTTGTGTGAGATCTTTGAAAGATATTGTGCGGGATATATATTGTTAAACAGAAAAAAATGTCCAACAATTACAAAAAGCTATCTATGTAAAAAAAGTCAACAGATTATAAAAGAACTAGAAGATAATAATATTGAGGTGATTATTAAAGATTTATCCTTAGGATCAAAAGAGTTACCTGTAATTGGTACCATTTTGAAATATCCTGTTAATGATAAAGAAGACCTCCCAAAGCTGGAATTCAAAGTTGCTTCTTCACCATCATTAAATATTGCTTTCGAAAGAACTATTACAGAAACCATACAAAAGGCAACTGACTACAAATCTAGGCTCATATTAGCTCAAAGAACATTAAAAAGTGCTAAAAAACTCTATAGAGATTTCCCCGATTTAGAATCTTATCTTCCTTTCCGTTTATTAATGTTAATCAGATTTTCCCACCGTTCGATTTATATTGACAAAGAATTGGACTTCCTAAAGGAAGATAAAGGATATTTTTCTCCGTGGTCTTATTGCAATAAAGATAGTTCTAAAGAATTAAAAGTTTTAACAAAAATTTGTGTAAATAATGGATGGTCTCTTTATTACAAGTTTTATGATTGGTTAAATTTTCCTACATTAAAATTATATTCTCCAAGTCTTAACTTTGGTTTTCGAACATTTACTGAATATACAAATGATGAAATAAAAAGCTTGAAATTAAGATTTTTGGAAAAAGATTTTACATTCACTTCTAATGATATTAAAAAATTAAGTTCACAAATTTTTTTAATTCACTGCTGGATGCATGAAAATCTTGCATCTTTTCTTGATATAAATACGAAGACTTTAAATAAAACTTGCATATGGGACCTATTAGGATTAATTTCATTACTCAATGATAAGATTGAGCTCGCAATAAAATTCTTCAAACAAAATGAAAAATTTGCTTTTAAAAAAATAGAACTTTATAAAGACAAGGGTAAAATTAAGAAATATTTAGAAACTTTAATTCCCGATTGCCGAGGATCTTGTTTAACTTGCTCTTATAAGAATGAATGCAATTATTTTTACTTAAAAGAACAAGAGCAAGAGGTTTTTGTTAATTATCCCAAAATCTTTAAAAGAAAAATATTTGATGGAACTGAACTAAAATATTTTGCATAATTGTATTTATAATGATAAAGAAGAATTTGCGATCAAGTTCTTTAAAATAGATCGAAATCTCTTGTTTAGAGACATTCAGTTTTACAAGGACAAAAAAAGTATAATAAAGTTTTTAAAAAAAATTATCCCTAATTGTTCAAATTCATGTAATCTCTGTACTTATAGAATGCAATGCAAAAGTTTTTCTTTAAAAGAATTGGAAAGAAAGCTTATTCAGAAGAAAAATAATTTTTTTGAAAGATCGACTATGATCATTAAATTTTAGTTCCTTTATCTATTTTATCCATTAGTGTTGGAGAGACGATTATCGGGTACGAAAGTTTATGCGAGATACGCATTTGAAGATTTTCTAAAGTTCGCATCCCACATTGCACCCGATATAAGTTATTTATTGTTTTATTTATAGACTCGTTCACTACTTTTATTGCCTTGGAGGGGAGAGCATTAGTTTTAGGATGGATGAAGTGTTGGAATCGAAACATATCATCTTCGTTTTCAATCAAGGTTTGAATTGCGCTTTTTAACCTAGGATGTGAATCTTTAGATAGAATATTCGATAAAAAGGAGAGTGAACGACGTTTGTGAGCAGGCAATCGAAATTGGTAATAGAATCTTACTAAGGTTCTACGATATTTCCGAAGCCATGGAAATGTGGATAGGCATTTTCGAAGCTTTCTCTTATTGAATGGTTTCATATTGGTTGGGTTCATGAGAATGAGATACTTTGCGTCATTAAATAAGCGTTTCTCTTCCTCAAATTTTCTTCGTAGTTGTAAGATTGCCTTCCTCCACCCCTTGTAGACCTTTGAAGTGATGTATTTCAATCCTTTCTGTGTATAAGTAAATTTTCGTTCATCAAATATCTTTTGATATCGTTCTAAGAAGAAAGGACGTCCGTTCCATTTACAAAATATCGAAGTTGAGAAAAATTTAGATACGTTTTGCTGTATTTCCTTAGGTGTACCTTCGGAATAAAGAGATTGGAGCTTCTTATAGATACTGAGTGCTTCCTTAGTATCGGAAAACTTCAAGGTACTGGGAATATTACTGATCTTATCTTTTTCTAATTCTAGTGTTTTTTTCCTTAGCCATTTCCATTCTTTTATATGCTTACCAAGGACTTCACTATTTATGCGTGTCAATTCTTTAAGATACCCTCGAGTTAGTAGCTGGACGGAATGAAACACACATTTTTGGATTGGGACCGACGGAAAGACCTCCTTTACACCTGATTCGATCCGAGAAGAGAAATCGATGGTCATAAAAGAGATTGGTTTTGAAAGCCATTCTTTTAAATGGGTAAGGAAAAAGGTTGTCTCTTCCTTGGATTCTCCCGCAACTAACGCCCCCGCGACTGGAGTTTTCGTTATCGTATCGGTCGCAAGTAATATTCCGCCGTTTATCGGTCCATTTTATGATCGTTTTTTTTTAACTTCACCGATTTAAAGGTTCCGTCCACCGACACAAATCCCGAGAACTCATCGGGAGGGGCCTCTTCTGAGAAATCTGTTCAAAGTTCTTCCTTTTTTCCATATTTATTGACCCAATTTTCTACGGTCCCGATTGATACCTCTACATGATGTAATTCGTTTAAATCTTGGTGAACCCTTCTTATCGAATCTCCGCGTTCCAAAACCCGAGAAACCGCATACTCAATCACACCGCGCATATAGCTTGAGTTAACTATGATAAAAGGATGCTCAATGGTAAAGACTTTCACATTTTTTACATTTAAAGTAAACCCTCTCATATCGTATCCGCCGACAGAGATGTGGACCCCCTAAATCCTGGATCATGCGGATTGTATAGCTATGTCTCCGTATATCACTTAGATGACAATGAGGACAGCGCTCGGGATAAAAATTCGCGTCTGAATGTTCTCGGATTTCTAATTCCACACCACTTTCATCTGGTGCTTCCATATATTAAGATAGGTTTTGAAGATTATAAATATTTCGATATTCTCCAAGAGCGACGAGAAGAATCCACAAACTCTCATAAATGAAAAGAAGACTTGTAATCCTAGTAAAGAGCTTCTAAACCATCCATTTTTAAGACACAAAGAAGCACAAATAATGTCGTTAGAAACGCTAAAGAATAAATAGCTAACTAGTTTTTAATGATCATAGTCTTTAAATCCAGATAAAAAAAAATTAAAAGTAGTAATAATTGTTTTAGTACTTAAACCTTTAGATTTAAGGACTACCTTCTGAACCCGGTCCTCCAAACCAACCCAATCCATATGTTGATAGTTGTAATCCATATGATAGGGCAAGAACTAAGGCTATAAGTACAATAAATTTTTTGTAGTTATCCATATTATTTAGCTCCTCGTTATTAGAACTTAAATTTATATCTAAAATTATATTTAAAAAGCTAACTAAAAATTAAAAGAGTTATATTCTATAATAGTTTGATGAATGAATTATTGAAGAATTTAATGAAGAAACTATTAGATCTTGAAAATGATAAGAATCAAGACAAAATATCAGAGAGAATAATAGAATTATTGGAAAAAAGATTAAATCTATCTTCATTAAAAATATTTACTTTTAATTTTGACTTGGTTTCAAAAATCAATTTAATTAGCAATGAATTTCTTAATTTTGGAATATCAAAGAGAAGTATTAGAGAAAGTGAATTATTTGTCGAAATTTCTAGCACTAAAAACTTGTTCCCTTTTATTCTTCTCAGAGAAATTTATATATATGGTTTCATCCCAGAAGATTTGAGAAAGAATACAACAATCCAAGCGATTATTTATAAGATCATTATTAATGATTTAAAGGAACTAGAGGGACAAACAGAATTTGATAAAATTGCCAGAAAATTTTTTATTGAATCTTCGTTTTTAGATGAGTCGTTAGATAGAATCGGACAATTTATAAAAACTAAAGAAGAGAAGAGGTATATTTTTAGGTTTTTGAGAGATAACTATAATTTTTTGAAAAATGTGGATGAGAGAATCTATATTAAGCTTTTTTATGAAAAAAATTTCTTACAATATGATTCTCTTATTCCAGATGATGATTTAATAGAAAGTATCCGTATCTTAATAGAAATCTTCTACAAAACAGAAAAATATGATTCCATAAAAAATTATAAAAATATCTTTAACAAAATGAGAAAAAATAATCGATTTCTAAGGGATCTTTCTCTCAGAAACTTTTCAAAAATGGTGAGCTATCTAAAAACTTATCACTATTTAGCACCATCTTATCAACTTAACTGGTCAAAACTTAATGTAAAACCAATTATAGATACATATAAATTTTCGAGGAATCTTAATGTATCAAAAAAAAGAGAGATAAAAAAACTTCCCTTTTCTTTAAGTGGAAAGGAATCAAGGAATTGTTTTAATTTTGTATTATCATCTTATATTGTGATACCTGAGCGATATCAATATGATTTTATAGGATTAATGTATAAACTAGATCGTTCAAAAATCTTCATAGAGAAGCATTTAATGTTTATAGAGGAAATAATAACAAATTTTTTAAATTTAAATTATTTTAGAGAATTTAATTATCCAAGGAAACAAATAATTAATCCAAAGATAGCAGATTATGATCCAATATATGAAATAGACTTTAATATTGCATATTCTAAAAATGGTGATCAAATTGGATTGACTCCCTTGGAATTTCTCGTTTTAGATCGTATAAGATATATTTCAATCACAGGGTTTGGATTTGAAAGAAAAAGGAAGCTGCTTAGTATGCTAAAATCAGATTTATTAAGCCTCGTCATTTTAAAACAGAAAAATGTTAACAAATTAGAGAAAAATGTTGAGAAATTTTATAATAATCAGCAACTAACAAAAAATTTTTCCCAAATTTTAAAATTAAACAAAGAAAAGAGCTTTTTTACTATCTTAGAGTTCCTCAGCGATCTTAAAAAATTCCTTCATTCAATAAATATTGAGGTAAGCAAAAAAGATTATTCATTAAATCAAATTTCTCTAACTGAATTTTTAAAATCTGAAGATTTTTTAAAAACAATTGAAACAAAGAAAATTTTTTCAAATAGGAACTTAAAAAATCATTTTTATAAGCATTATTTTCAAATTATTATAGAATCAAAAGAAAAGTTTGAAAAGGAAATTAATCAAATTGAAGCATTTCATAAGTTATTGTTAGCTTTTAAGGAAATACATATATATGATATTAACAAAATTTTGGATATATTAAGAAATAAATCTCTTTTAAAAGAAATAATTTCAAATGATAAAAAGAAATTAAAACCCTTATCCCATACATTTAGAGAATTATCAATAGATACAATAAAGAATACTTTAGATAAGTTTCTAAGCGAAGGTTTTATTAAGCCATGCCTGATTAATACAATTTTTACTTCAACGTTTACAAACTATTTCCCCCAATTAATATTAAAAGATGATAAAGATACAAGAGAAGTTCTTAATCGAATTAAAAAATTTTTTCCAAGAGTCCTAATACTTAAAATTTTTGAACCTCTTATCGAAGAAAATTTTCTTCTAGTTGAATTTTATATCCCTCCCTTAGCAAATAAAGAGAAAAAGCTCCTTCTATCAATAATTTATAATTTGCTTACCGACAAAATTATTGAGTTTAGGCGATTTTTTCACAGTGGGATATTAGAGACCTTTTCGTTAATTGAAAATTATGATTTTAGTAGTAAAAAATTTGAATATAATCGACATCTATTTGAAGAATATTACCAATTTTTAAAGGATAAAACAGGAAGATTCAGTATTACTAGATCTAAACAAATCAATTGGAGAGACTTCAAGAGTTTTTTATTAAAGGAGAATGATATTTATAAATTAGTGAAAACAGTTAAAAATCGAGTTATTAAGGAAAGTATAGAATTTGATCCAAAAAAATTCAATGAATTAGAAACTTTCAGTAATAAGTTAATTAGGATACTAAAGAATAAAAAGGATTTTACGGATATTAAAACCAAGGAATTTTTTAAAAGATATGTGGATTCGGTATTATTTATACCTATATATCAAAATTTTGGACTTTCCCAATATTTCCTCTATATATATCCAGAAAATCTTGATGAGATAGATTATAAATTATTATTCTTGAATACATTCCAAGAAATCAAATATCCCGCAGAATTGGCTTCTTCTATCCCCCTATTTATAAAATATGTTTTTCCCCATCGAACTCCTAACAATGCCTATTTAAACTGGTTAGTAAAATCAAAGAAGTCTATTCGGGAGTATGCTCTCTTTTATATCCAGAAAATATATTTTATTTTGAATTTTAATTATAATCTACAACCATACGGCTGGTACGTAGATTATAAGAAATTTAAAACTTATTTAGATAATATTTTAGTTAATAAAGATTATCAAATAGATATTAGTACAATAAAAAGCTGTAATGTTGGAAATTTAAATACTTCTAATTATAGAGGACCAACTTCAGAAGATTATAAAAATCTTCTCAGAATCCATAATACCAAACCGACCAATATTAAATCATTAACTTCATTTATTTATAAAAAAGAATTTCACTCCCTTCAATCTCTTCTTAAAAAGGGTTTAATTCATCCCTTTCTTAAATTAAAAAATTTAGATTTTAAAGAGGTTATCTACATCATTGTACCTGATATTAAAAAGGAAGATTTGAATAAAATTGTAGAGATCTTTAATTTCTTTAATTATTGTTTTATCTATGAAATTGAAGGAGAATATTTTATTCAAGGAAATTTAGAAGAAAAAACCTACGAAAATGGTGTAATGGTGGAATTATATCTGCCCGGTAATACTCAAATTGGAGAATTATTCAAATTATTCGATTTAATGTTCTCAGTTATGAATCTAGAAAATTATATAATTATGCATGATTTGGTAGATGGAGAATCTTTAATTAAAAATACTTTTAATAGAATTGATCTTTCTGAATATAATCCACTCAAAAATCTAAAATGGAATGATATTGATAAAAAATGGATGAATCCTAAAATTTATGATGAAATCTTTAACCCTATTTATCCAGATCTAGTAAAGGAGGATTAAGGTTCTGATCAAGGGTTTTTCCCTTCTTTTTCTCGGAATAATAGAAGAATAACGCAATAAGATTATTTGAGAGATGGAGTATCCAAGCATAAAAAATTCCTAAGAAAATCAATGCAAAACTATAAATTAGGGAGGAAAAGAATGTAATAAAAAACATCTCCCAGTTTTTTGAGGTTGTTATATGAACTGCACCAAAAACTACGGCTACAATTACAAAACTTAGAAGGAGATTTAATTTAAAAAGTTCTATTAAAAAGCTAAATATAAGAGTTCTATAAATGAATTCTTCAACAAAAGCACTCAAAGGAATTAAAAGCACTAATAATAATGTTTTTGAAGTGTTCTTATGCTCAGTTATATATTGAAACAAAAAGCTTTTAGTTCTAGATTTTTTAATTTTTGAATCAGAAATAAATTTAACTTTAATTGGTAGTAATTTTAGAAAAACTAATGAAAATAATAGAAAAAAGAGGAGGATATTATGTGTATGGGCTATTCCAACCAATTTATCAAATGGAAACAAAAAGAATAATAACATCGTGTCATAAGGAGCAGAAGCATCAAAAAGATATAGAAATGAAAAATAAATAAATATTATATAAATTGCTTGATCTGAGATGGATACGCTGTCTTTCAAATATTCTCTCCAAGTTATTATGGGACAGAATATGAGAAAGAGACATAGACTTACGATTATAAAGAAGATATCATATCGAAACGGATAAAGGTGCCATAAGAGAATAATGATGAATATATTCAGATGATAAACGATCAGTTTTACTATCTGTTTCTCTTGAAAAAGGGGAGACGACATTATCGAACTATTTACCATATTTGGAACTAACTTGACATTTAGTAAATAGACTAAATTTTTTAATTTTTCCATTCACTTTAATATATTTCTTCCTTCTTTTAGATTAATAATAAAAACTCTTGTTATTTATTCAATGATTAACTCTTTCTGCATTGGTGAGTTTATAGAGACTATACGCTTGAGAAGTAAAACAAATTAAAAACCAGTATTGTGTCAATTTTTGAGCAGATGCTTGAAATATAAGCGTTTCTGAATTTACTTCTTTTGGAATGCTAATTAATATCATAGAATAAATGATTGCCAATCCTAAGAGGATTAGATAAATGTATCCATATTTATTGGGATAATTCTCATGTCTAAAGATCCCAACTATGTAAAAAAAGGAAGCAATAACTCCAAAGATATTAAAAAAATTTGCAAAATAGAGATGTCCCTCCTCGTAGATATCCCATGGAGCTAAAACTGTTCCAAATAAGAAAAGCGAAGATAATATCCCAAAGAGAGCAGCAAGATATATTATTTTTAAGGTTATTTTTTTATCGTCAATACTCTCTTTAAAAAACCAAATCATTAACACATTATACAATAAAAAAGCAACCCCCATGAATAAAGCAGTAAGTGTAAAGATGGAGTAGGATATTATATTTTCTTCTCCAGAGAGCGATATTGTACGTCCTAAGTCACTGAAAAAATTAGAGAAAAATAAATATCCCGAGGAATATTCATCTACAAGGGTTCCTCCGGGATAAAATAACATAGCAATGAAAGTTAGAATTATATATTGGATTGGACCAATAATAATAAAGAGATTTAGAAATTGTTGCCAGTTCTTAAGATGCATCATGATTGAAACTTATAACTTTTAATATTCTTCCTTATTGATATTTTTAAACCACAAGATTTTCAAAAAATTAAAGATTTTTTTATTGGGAAGAGAGATTAACTAATGACTATACTGGGGGTCAATAATGCTTAGATTTAAAAAAAAAGATTAAGAAACTAATGAATACACCATCTTAAAAATCTGTTATTACTGCACAATGATCTGAAGCTAAAGAACAAAAGATTTCACTATTTTTTGGAATTAAATCATGAGAACACATGATATAATCTATTCTCTTTTGGGGGATTCCTGTTTCGTCAAAATGTCCAGTATATCCCGGATCAACATTTAGAATATCGTAAGTGTCTGTAAAATTCAAGCTTGTAGTTCCATTGATTTTATTATATGCTTCACTGGCGGGTTCAAGATTAAAATCTCCTAACCAGATAATCTTGTTAAAATCTTCTTGTTCATTTATCTTATTCACTATAAAAGGAACTTGAGCCAGCCTGTCCTCTCTTTTAGTAGATAAATGTGTAATATAGAATGTCCAATCTTGGGAATTTATCTCAATTGTTGCTTTAATTAATGATCTTGGCTCCGCATCCCCCACGATTAATGGTAATTTAATTATCTCTGCTTGTTTTATAGGATATTTGCTTAATAAAAGGTTTCCGTAGTGTTTATAAAAAGTAAAACCATAAAAGTAATACATTCCAAGTTTATGGCTGATGTATGAAGGAATATCAACGAAAGAAGTTTTTAAAGCCCCTAAATCCACTTCATTTAAACCAATTATATCAGGATCATTTTTTTTGATATCGGAGGTGATTCTTTCCAAATCAAAAACATCATCTACACCAATAGCATTATGAATATTCCAAACCATAACTCTTGGATTATCATCTTCTGGACCTCTAACCGTTCTGTCCTGTGAAAGGTAAATTAAAGCTATAGCATTCAATATTATAATCAAAATAAATGCTGTTATAATGTTCTTATTAGAAAATGAGCTCTTTTTCAATTTTAGGGTTACTCTAATTTTTTTAATTTCCAAAATGTAAATGAATAAAGTACTCACTATTGAGAGAAGCGCAACATTAACCAAAAGACTAAGATAATTATACCAGAATATTTCTATTTGGAGAATTATGAAGAAAAAAACCGTGAAAAAGAAAATCAAGAGCCCTAAAAACAATTTTAACCTGGAATCGAATGAATAGAAATGAAATAAATATGTAAAATAGAATATTAGTGATAATGCGTTGGAAATTGTTAAAAATGTAAGATATATAGTAGAAAGTACAGTATAATTTTCCTCTATAATATAAATTGATAGCAAATTAATAAGCAACGATATCCCCACAATTATTAACATTACATATTTGAATTTACGCGGCGAGAGTAAAGATAACTTTCTGTGTATGAACATATAACTGACTAATAAGGTGCCCAAAACTATAAAAATATAATAGGTAAATCCGTAACTGGGCCAAGAAATAGTAGATTGATTGGATATATTATTTAAACTAAGGTTCAAGATATCATAAGCGGATAATGCCACCGGATTAAGTATCCAAATAGTGGACAAAAGAAATAATGTTCCAATTATAAAAAAATGAAAATATGAGATCCTCGGTGTAATTTCTTCTTTTATATTCTTAGCAATTTTTTCTGAGATTTTTTTAATTTTGCTTGCGGTAAATAAAAAATAGACTGTCATTTCTAAATAAAGGCAAAAAAGAATAGTAGATAATATTTTAATGAGCGCCCATGAAACGTTCGATGAAATATTTAAAATTAAGATACCATATTGAATTCCAAGTCCTAATAAAATTCCCGAAAAATAGGCACTTATACCGAACTCTGTCTCAAAATTTTCAATTAGAAGAAGAATTTCAATGTTCCATATTATTGTGGTGAAAAATAATATAAAATTAAAAACAAATAAAAAGAAAGGATCAACAATAAATTGAGTTCCTAATCTAGTAATAACGATGATCAATGTTAGGATGGAAATCCTGTAATCTTTTAAAATCGACTTAAACATGAAAATAAGAATTTCCGCAACAATGATTACAATCACAGTTAAAATCCCCGGCAATATCACAGAAAAATTAGATAAATTCATAAAAATATAAGCATTGGTATTGACTAGTACATTAAAAAAGGATTCTAACAAAAAATAGAAGATTATCGCAGATTGCGCAGTAAATATTAATTGTTTATTTTGTTTCATGATTTTTTATTATAAAGTATTTTTAGATAATAATACTTTATCTAAACCCCTATTTTACTTTTATTACTTAGACCTAAAGAATCAATCATTCGAAACTTTTTGCATTTAATATTTTTTTTATCTGTGGTTCCAGCTTTTTAAAGTCTTCTCTTAATTGTTTTTTTTGGTTATCGATGTAAATAAGAAATTTAGTTATTCCAAACTCATGGAGTTGCTCCAAGAAGGTTTGTTGACTCCGATAAAAGATTTCGGGTTCCTCATTTTTATGTTGAATCCAAATTGTTTGTTCCTCCTCACTTTTATATTTGTCATAATCAGTTTTGCTAATTCCCGATGAGGGAATATTTGGAGGTAAATATCCTGTAAAGCGATTTTTTGGAGTATCAAGATAAATTGAATTTGGATATTTTTTTCGGAGATCTGATATTAGAGATTCTATTTGTTTCCTGATAAATTCAAGATATCCTTTCAGTTTATTACTGAAAATTGGATTCTTCTTTATTTTAAAATGTTTTTCTCTAAAAAGAATAATTTCTAAAGTACGTAGATAATTCCTATTCTCAAGAGAATTTGTTATTTTAAGTTTATGATAGATTTCTTTGAATCTATTTAATATAACAAAATCTGATAACTCAATTAACTCTTTAGAGGATTTAGGATCCTTTAATGCTTCCAAAATTTGATCCTTCTCAGAAATAAGGGGATAATGGTAATTTTTAACGAGAGTGAATGCTGCTTTTCTCAAGAAATAATTAAAAAAGGAAATAGTTTTATGAGTATATACCCTATCATATAAGGAAAATCGAGCAACGATGAAATGCTCTATATCTCTTATTGCTTTGCTATCTATTACAATCAAATTTTTTCCGTAACTTCTAAAGCTGTTGATGAGATAATCATAATTTACATGGCCAAAACCAACTCCCGTAAAAAAGGAATCCCTCAAAATGTAGTCCAACCTATCCGCATCTAATTCCCAATTAATTATCTTATTTAATATAAGATGAGTTAGTTTCCCTTCGATTAAATTACAGATTAATTCGATATCATATCCATTTTTCTCTAAAATTTCTGATAAATATGAATTCTGTATAATAAAAGATCCAAATCTTTCATGTGATAACTTAAAGTAAAAGGGAAAATCTTCCAAATCTTTTGCAGTATAATCTTTCTTTTTGAATTCAAGACTATGAGAGAAGGGGAAATGTCCAATATCATGTAATAATGAAGCCATACGTAGATCCCTTATCTCTTCTTTGGTAAAAAGGTCAGGATTTTCATCTAAAAGAGCACTCACAATTTTTTTTGTGATAAAGAATACACCTAAAGAGTGAGAAAATCTTGTATGGGTTGCTGTGGGATACACAAAATCAGTTAAGGCTAATTGTTTTATATATCTCAGCCTTTGAAATAGAGGGGTGTCAATAATTAGTGATTCTGTCTTACTTAGATGAATGAGTCCGAATATCGGATCATTAATTTTTCTTTCTTTGAGCATCATGCATAAGTTATTAGCTTTTCTATAAAACCTTCGTTTTGCAGTTCTTGAATTGCTTGGTTGAAATCCATGTTTTTATATAATACTGGTTTTAACTTTTTAATTGTTTCTTGGACTTTTTCCAAATTTTGATTTTTAATATACATATCCTCGAATATGTACAGTAAACTTGCGTAATATTCAAGTTTCTTTAAATCACTTTTCCATTTATTCAGAATCCTTTTTAACATTTCAATAATTTCAAATTCCTCAGAGGATATATGTACATTCGTTAGACCTTCAAGAGCATCTTCTGGAATTTCTAAAACAGAATAATATATATCCGTTAAATAGGAAGAATAAGGACCATATTTGTAAAACTCGAATTTTAAATCGAGATCTATACCGAGTTTTATCCCGAAATAGAATGTTTTTTGTATCAAGAATCTCTTGTTGAAATTATCTCTCTCTTTGAGAGTAATTCCTAGCATTTCACAGATTTTCTTGAATTTAACAATCTGATCAAATGACATTTATATCTATTATATTTAAGTGTAATTGAGGTATTTATATCTTCTAATAAGATGTATTTCTTCCTTATAAAGTAATATACTTTGCTGGTTTTTTAATCTTTTATTAACCATGTAATAGAAAGATGGAAGATACGCTCTTATGAAGCAAGAGAAGCATTTTAACTATCGGAGATTACTTATTGATTTTATAGAAATAATGTATAAAAAAATTGAAAAGAAAAAGTCTTTTTATTATTTTAGTTCTTTAAGTTGATCCGCAAATTCTTGATATTGTTTTAATCCTAACTCCCAAAATTCTGGTGTAGTAATGTCCAGATCAACAATTTTAGCTAACTCTTGTGGGGATAAACTGCTTCCTGCACTTAAAAGTTGCTTGAATTTAGGAATAAAGCTTTTTCCTTCTTCTAAATAAGCTCTATATAAAGAATATACAAATAAAGCACCATATACATAAGGATAATTATAGAATCGATAATTCGGCATAAAATAATGGGGCTTCATCGTCCATTCCCATTTCATGATGTCAAACCAATTAACAGCATCTCCATAGATTTTATCTCGACCATTAGTCCATCTTTCTGCGATCTTTTCTCCTTCTAGGTAAGTTCCTTGATTGATTGCCTCATAAAGACTTTGTTCAAACCAAACTCTCGCACTTACTTGAAAAATAGCCATCCCAGCATTATCTAATACGCTTGTAAGGATTGATATCTTTTCCTTATCTGATTTCGCTTTATTAATTAAATGATCGGTTAATAGAAGTTCTCCAAAAATGGAAGCGGTTTCAGCAACAGTTGAGGTAATTTGTGTATTTAGAAAAGATTGATTTCTTGTATATAAGTAAGCATGAACAGCGTGTCCAAGTTCATGTCCGAGAGTAAATACATCTTTTATGGAGTTAGTAAAACTAAGAAGGATATATGCACTTTCTCCCTTATGCCAAGTAGCACAAAATGCTCCATTCCTTTTACCTTTTCTCACTTCAGCATCTATATGATTCCTTGAAAACATATCTGAAACATATTTTTCAAATAAGGGGTCAAAATTTCCATAGGCTTGAGTAATTAAATCTTTTGTTTCTTCCCATTGATATTGCATTTCGGGAGCATTAGGAAGAGGAGCAATTATATCATGGCATCCTAGTTTTGGTAAATCCATTAATTCAGCTTTAGTTTTTAAGTAATTTCTGTATATATCAACATTATTTTCAATCGCTTTCATCAAATTATCAATTATCGGTCGTTCTGTATCATTATCTATTAAACTCTTATGCATTTCACTGTTATACTCTCTGTGTTTACTTACTTTCACCCAATCCCCGCATATGCTTCTTAGAGCTGAAGAAAAAATCTCTTCATCCTCTCCTAATAAACCATAAATCGCTTTATTTGCTGATTCTCTGGTGTTCCTATCATGATGTGGAAGTAATCCGTTAGCTTCTCCATACGATAAAATTTTCTTTTCACCTTTAACTTCAACTTCGAATTCTCTTGTATTTAACCAAGTACTTTGAAGTTGACTCCAAGCTGTGATCCCATATTGATCTTTCTCTTGAATAATATTTTCCTCAACTTCTGATAACTTATGAGCAAATTCCCTTTGTATTCTTTCTAAATGATGTTTATAATTTGAAGTTCTGGGATCTGTCATTACATCTTGGTTTTTAGAGATCAACTCTCCAAGTTCTAACTCTAAAAAGGTCAATTCCTTTTGAAATTCTGTTTGAAATTCTTCTTTTTTATTATTTAGAGCTCTTCGCTCAGGAATAGTCATATTGGCAGAAAATGCTAAAGCTGCAAATAACCGGAATTCTGCGAAATTCTCAAATATTTTTTCTTGTTCTTTTAGAAGTTCAACAATTTTTGTGGAGTTAATTTTTTCTGGAGTTATATTTCCTTTGTATTTTTTCTTAAATTCTTCAACACTCTTGGAAATACTCTCAATTCTCTCATCGATTTCAGGATCTTCAACACCAGAAAAAATTTCGGATAAATCCCATGCAATTTCATTCTTTTTCATAAATAATCATTAAACATAAGAAGATATTTCAAAAAAAACTTTTCTAAGATTATTGGGAGTTTTTACCCACAGAATTAAAATAGAGAGGCCAATGCTAAAATCAAACTTATTTTTATTACATAAAATATTTTACATCGTGTATATGATTCCTTCGTGGTTAATTTTTTTATTCATTTTAGGATTCATCTTAATTTTTTCTAAAAAAGAACTGAGTATTGTTTTAGGAATTGCAGCTATTTTATTTGGACTTTTTGTCCAAGTAGATCTTTTAAACGTTTTTTATTCCGTATTTACCAATCCTTCCATTATATTCTTAGCACTTGCGGTTACATTGATACCAATATTAGGCGGTATTATGGAGGAATCGGAAATGATGTTGGAATTAATTAAGAAATTGAATGTATCTAAAAAAGCAGGACTTATCTTAACTCCTGCTCTGTTCGGTTTACTTCCTGTCGCAGGTGGGGCACTTATGTCGGCTCCAATAGTCGATCAAATTGATCCTAAACTAGATCCAAATAAAAAAGTTGGTGCGAATGTTTGGTATAGGCACGCGTTTTATTTAATATATCCCTTATCCGCTCCTTTAATCGTTGGAAGCTATTTAGCAGGCCTTTCCTTATATGTGGTAATTCTTGCGTTAATTATACCCTTTTTCTTAACTATATTCGTTGGTTATTTTATAATCTTAAGAAATGTTCATGATTCTTCAAAAAATGAGTCAAAGAGGGATCTAAGAAGTGTTTTTTATAATTTAATTCCTTTAATTATAGCCCCAACAATTGATTTTATTGGTAGGTTAGTTTTTGATATCTCCTTTCCCGAGATTTTCCTCTTCTTTGGAATACTTATCAGTATTTTTGTTGGCATAAAGTTTGCTAATATGAAATTTACGTACATAAAGTCAATTACTAAAAAAATGCGAATTTGGAGATTTCCCTTGTTAATTATATCAATGTTTATATTTCTTTATACATTTCAAGATTCGGGAGTACCAGAAGAGATTAGCGCACTTAACCTTTCTCTGGTTATATTTCTTTGCATAGGGTTATTTTTAGGTTTCGCAACGGGACGAATACAATTACCCATTACAATCCTTATCCCTATTTACTTACTACAATATTCCACGCCAGTTGTCCCCTTACCGCATTTTGCCTTCATTTATTTTTCTATTTTCCTAGGATATATAATTACTCCCCTTCATCCATGTATTGCTTATAGTGTAGATTATTTCGAAACTGATTACACGGATACTTTAAAATACCTTGCTACTTCATCTTTTGTCTGTTTTGGGGTTCTAATACTCGTTTCATTGATTTATTCTATCTTTATCTAAAAGTGAAATATTAAAGTCTCATCTTATTTTTAAATCAAACGAGAAAAAAATTTTCAGTTTGATAAAATTGTATTACATATTATCTTGAAGAAATAATATAATATTTAGAAGATTTTAAGTAAAAATTAAAATTGAGTTGTTTATATGTTAAAATTGGGATTAATAGGAGCGGGCGCCATTGGAGAGGTACATCTTGAAGGGTTTCAGAAAAATCCAAACTGTGAAGTAATTGCCGTGGCAGCCAGAACAAGGGAGCATGTACAAGAAGCAGCAAAAAAATTTAATATTCCTAAACAATTCACGGGTGAGGAGTGGAAAAATTTACTAAAAGAAAATATAGATGCTGTGAGTATTTGTACTCCAAATTATCTCCATGCGCCTATGATATTAGAATCCATCAAAAGAAATGTTCATATTTTATGCGAAAAACCGATTGCAATTGCTCTTCACGAATTAGATATAGTTGAAAAAGCCTTAAGAAAAAAGAATCTCATCTTTTATACTGCTTTTAATAAGAGATATAATTCCCTCTTTTCTATTATAAAAAAGATTATAGATGAGGGTACCTTAGGGAAAATTGTCAATTCAAGATATTATTTGTCGCATTACGGACCTTATAAATCCTGGAGAGCTAAGTCTAAAGAAAGATGGTTTTATGATTCACAGAAAGCTGGAGGGGGCGTTCTATTAGACTTAGGGGTCCATTGCATAGATTTGCTTAGATACATTATCGGTGAATACAAAAATATTGAAGGTATAAGCTACCATACCTTCTGTATTGATATGATCCATGAAGATTCAAGTAATGTAAATTTTACATTTCAGGACGGATCCTTAGGGTTAATAAGCGTATCATGGTGTAATTATCCTTCAGAATTCATTGAAAACAAAGGAATTAAGGGAACATTGACGATAAATACAACTACTAATAGATTTGGAGTCTCTCCTCCGAAATTAAAAAGAAATAAATTAATAAAACAAATTATGAACCTTAAAAATGTCGGGGGAAATACTCATCATTTGTTGATTGACGATTTTGTTAACAGTATTAGAAATAATGGTTACTCTCGATTAAGTCCGAGATTTATTGATGGAAAAAGAGCGGTTGAATTTGTAGTAGATGCGTATAAATTAAAAAGCAATAATGTATAAAAAAATGGGAAAAAATTAGAATATATTAGACTTTTTCCACCCAATTAAATGGATCTTCACGGTTTAATCGTTGGATCCCCGTCAATTCACGATATAATTTTGTGGTAATTTCTCCTGGTTTTCCTTCATTATATGTTCGAGTTCTATCCTCAAAACTGATTGAGGATATAGGCGTGATTACGGCTGCGGTTCCTGTACAAAAAGTTTCTGTACATTTTTCTTCAAATACTTCCTTATAAGAGATATCCCTCTCTTCAGTTTCGAGTCCAAATTTTTCTGAAGCTAATTTAAGAATTGATTTTCTTGTTATACCTGGAAGTATTGTCCCACGTGTTTGCGGGGTGATTAGCTTACCATCTATCAGAGCAAAAAAGTTAGCTGTTCCAACTTCTTCAATATACCTTTTTTCTACTGCATCCAGATAAATAACTTGCGCGAATCCTTTGTTTTTTGCCTCTTTAGCTGGCTTCATCGTTCCCGCGTAATTCGAGCATGTTTTTGCAGATCCAGTTCCTCCTGGGGCTGCTCTTGTATACTTTTTAGTAATTTTCAAATTTATTCCTTGAAATCCTTCTGGAAAATAAGGACCAACAGGTACGGTAAAAACAAGAAATTTATATTCTGTTGCAGGTTTTACCCCTAATATTGGACCGTTCCCAATCATTAAAGGTCTTATATATAATGCTCCTCCACTATCGTAAGGAGGGATAAATTCTTTATTTGCCTTCACTACCTTTTTAACTGCTTCGAGAAATCCGTTTTCGTCATAATTTGGCATTAATAGTCTATCCGCACTTCTGTTAAATCTTTTTGCATTCTCTATTGGGCGAAATAGAACTATCTCTCCTGCTTTGGTTTTTAGAGCTTTCATGCCTTCAAAAATTCCTTGTCCGTAATTTAAAACGCAAGCGCCTGGAGAGATCTCAATTTTCCCAAACGGAATTAATTTTCCAGATCCCCATTTCCCGTCTTTGTAATCGTTCTCATACATCGTTTTCGTTCTTTTAAACTCAAATTTCAAGTCATAAAAATCTATTTCGTCACTCATAATTTCATATTCTCCTTAATGGTATTTATCAACTAGATTAAAAACCTAATAAGATTTTGTACCTAACTCCCATCTTTTTCCCAATACTCACAAGAAAGAGTCTCAAAATCAAATCTAAAGAGATTAAATTTAAAAATAGCATACTCATCCTTGGGTAAACCAAAAAATTCAAATTGAATATAACTTTTTTAAAAAATACATTTTTTAAATTAAGTATCTTATTCTTTGCCAGGTTCGCTTAGTCTGGTCGAGCGACAGCCTGCAGAGTTGTTAAGGGGAGTTCAAATCTCCCACCTGGCTCTTAATTACCTAAGAACTTTCTATTCTCTAATATTTTTACTGGAATAAACACCTACTCTAAGATCTGAACCTTTTTTGTCCATTAGAATTATTAGGCAATTTTATATCCTTGAATATCTCGTTTATGAGTCAGTATTGATAAAATATATTATTTCTTTAAAATAAGAAATCTTCAAATATATTTTAGGAGTTAAATAACCATGGGATCGTCAATAGACTTAATCAAAACTGAAATATAGAACGTTTTTCAAAAACTTTTTGAAGAGACTAATTTTACTACAAATTATGTCCCTCAGAAAAATGACCATTAAAAAACTTCTCGAAAAGAAAAGTAATAATGAAAAACTCATAACTATAACTGCTTATGATTATTCCACAGCAAAATTAGTTGATCAGAGTGGAATAGATCTTGTTCTTGTGGGAGATTCTCTTGCGATGGTTATGTTAGGTTATGAAAACACTCTCTCCGTTACTATGGATGAGATGATCCATCATACAAAAGCTGTTTCCCGTGGTGTTTCTAATGCGCTATTAGTAGGAGATATGCCATTCTTATCCTATAAAGCAGATAAAAAGGACGCTGTATATAATGCTGGACGTTTTATTCAAGAAGCCGGTGCTGAGGCTGTAAAAGTAGAAGGGGGAACTGAAATATGTCCAACGATAAAAAGAATTCTTGATGCGGACATCCAAGTTATGGGACACATAGGATTAACCCCACAATCCATCTATAAATTCGGAGGGTTTATGGTTCAAGGAAAAAGTTTAGTTAACGCCAAAAAATTAATTACTGATGCGATAAATCTCCAAGAAACAGGTGTCTTTTCAATAGTCTTAGAAAGTATTCCGTGGCAAATAGCCAAAATGATTACGGAACAATTGGATGTTCCGACCATCGGAATTGGTGCAGGACCTTACTGTGATGGTCAAATTCTAGTTCTCCATGATATGTTGGGAATTTTCACCGAATTTAAGCCAAAGTTTCTAAAATATTTCGGTGAGGTTGGTCAATCCATAATAAATGCGTTGATGAGGTATAAAGATGAAGTGGAAAAAGAAACGTATCCAACTGAAGAATATAGTTATGATCTACCTTCGAGTGAACTTGAACAGATTAAAAATTGGGTAAAATCAGTAGATCCTAAAAAAGAAGCAATGAAATTAAGAAATAAAGAGAAATAACTTTATTTGCTTTCCTACCTCCTGAAAATTGATAATGTTTGAGGATTTTATATACCATTCACCTTAATCTAAATTAATTGATGTTTCCCCATCAAGCTTATTCTAAATTACCAAAGAAAAAATAATAAACGGAAAGAATAAATTTTAAGAAAATACAAAATTATAAAATAAAATTAT
>CAZZIC010000053.1:0-22687 GCA_964653985.1 uncultured archaeon
ATGGCTTCTTCTTCCTCTGTGTATGGAAATCCAATCTATACCCCTTTAGATGAGAAACATCCTAAAAAACCCATATCTCCTTATGCTGTTTCAAAACTCTGTTGTGAGAACTACGCTGATTATTATTACAGAGAATATAACTTACCGGTCACTTCACTTCGATTTTATACAGTTTACGGTCCCAGAGGAAGACCAGATATGGCGATCAGAAAGTTTTTCAATCTTATATTTCATGATAAAGAACTTACAATATATGGTGATGGCGAGCAACTAAGAGATTTTACCTATGTATCCGATATTGTAAATGGAATCCTTCTAGCTGCCGGAAGTAAGAAATCTGGGGGAGAAAAATTTAACTTAGGAGTTTCTGATCCTATTAGTGTGAATGAATTAGTGGATTTAATGTTTAAAGTGGCAAATAAAGAGGTAAAAACAAAATATATTGAAAAACAAAAGGGGGATGTCGAAGTTACGTATTCAGATACACGAAAAGCAAATAAAATTTTGAATTATCATCCTAAAGTCAATATTGAGGAAGGATTACAAAAAACTTATAACTGGCAGAAAAATTTCTTAGAAAACCGAGAAAATTAAATTAATATTGAAATTTTAATTTATCCTTATAATTAATCTTAAAGTCTCAGAATTGGATTTTTATGTTCTTTAAAGATAAGAAAATTGTTGTTACTGGTGCCGCAGGATTTATTGGAAGTAATTTAGTTGATGAATTGCTCAATCAAGGTGCACAAGTAATAGGCATTGATAACTTATTTAACGGTAGGTTGGAAAATTTAGAAACCGCAAGGGAATTTGAAAACTTTGAGTTTCATAAGTCAGATATTCGAGATCTAAATTTTTTAATGACTATATTTAAGGATACAGATATTATATATCATGAAGCCGCTTTTACTAGCGTTCCTCAGTCTGTTAAAATGCCAGATACTTGTAATGAGGTCAATGTCAATGGAGTTTTAAATGTTTTAAATGCAGCAAGAAAGAATGATGTAGATAAGGTGATATTTGCCTCTAGCTCTTCGGTTTACGGTGATACACCGACTCTTCCCAAAACGGAGGAAATGAAACGTATTCCAATATCTCCTTATGGTGTAGCAAAACTTGCCGGAGAGTCATATATGCAGGTATATAATGATGTATATGGCTTAAAAACCGTCTCTCTCAGATATTTCAATGTTTTTGGTCCGCGTCAACGAGATTCTCCTTATAGTGGAGTTATAGCAATTTGGTTAGGAAACATTGTAGATGATGATAATCTTATTGTGTTCGGTGATGGGAAAAACTCCCGAGATTTTACTTACATTAAAGATGTGGTTAAAGCAAACATATTAGCAGCTAAACGTGATGTAGAAGGAGAAATAATCAATATTGGAGCGGGTAATCCCATAAATTTGACAGATCTAGCGAACTTGATGTTAGAGATCTCTGCTAAGCAACACATCGAGATTGTTTATACGGAACCAAGACCCGGCGATATCATTCATAGTTATGCTGATATATCTAAAGCAAAAGAACTTTTAGGATTTCATCCCGAATATGATCAGAAAATGGGATTGAAGGATTATTTTGATTGGTATGCTAAAAAACATAATGTAAATTGGAATTCTAATTGAAATTGACGTTTTAATGGATATTATAGGACCTCTAAAAACCTTGTGGCTTAAAAAGAGAGATAAATATTTAGTAATCACATTCTTTTTCTCTCTAATATCATTTCTCCTAATTTCCTTAAATTTAATAAATTTATTTCAAGGTATAAAAAATTTACCCGGTATTAATCTGATATATCTTATATCTGTGTATGGAGCTTCGATCTATACCTTATTATTCTTACCCTCTTGTCCCGCGTTTCTTATAACTTCTAAAACCGACCGATTTGGGTCCCTTGAGAAACTTACGATTTTAATAGTTTTTAACTTATCATTTTATATCCTCTTGGGATATATAGCGCATTTTCTTGGTTTGAAAATAACTGGTTGGTTTTTCCTAATTTCTACATTTATAGCCTATGTTCTTATCTTAGGAATGAGTATTGTTTATAAATATAAATACAAATTTGATTCAAAAATTAATTCCATTAAAAATAAAAAAAAAATTGTTGACAAAAATAAAATTTCTCTTCAACTAAAAGACCTAAAATCGTATATCAAAAATAATCTTTCCCTTAATTCACTTTTGTTGATTGTATTTATACTTTTAATTTGCCTCTTAAATATAGTAAGAGTTTCTTATTTTTATGGAACAGATCCATGGTTGCATATTTCAATAATTAAAATCATAACAGAAATCAATCGAATTCCAATAAAAGAATATTATGGAACTGTCGGTCTTCATGTTTTTTGCGCGGTTTTCGAGTTTTTTACAAATATTGATACTATGTTGATTCCGAAATATTTTGTATTCTATACAATCCCTCTTTCAGCCTTAATCTTTTATATTTTTTTAAAAAAGATCTTTAGGAATAAGAATTTGGCATATTTTGGGGTCTTTTTTCTTGAAATCTCCTCTTTAGGATTTGACTATATGATGTACCAATTCTGGCCCTCAAGCATTGTTATTTTACAAATGCTTATAATCTTTTATTTATTATATTCAAAGCTTTCTTGGAATCTTAAGCAGACAAAAAATTCGCTCAAAGATATTTTAAGAAAGAGTCCATTTATCTATGGAATTTCGATGTTCATTTTTATTAGCGCATTATTTTCCCATTCGTTAACTTCAATAGTACTTTTGATCACCTTTTTATGGGTATTTTTCATCTATTTTATTAGGGATTATAGAAAAGGATTCGATTTTCTTTTTCTATTAGTTTTAGGAATAACGTTTCTAATTTTTTTTAGGTTAGGAATAGGAACTCGTCATTTTTGGTTTCTTAAGTATCTATCGGATTTGGCATTTCCATTACTTTTATTAAGTTTCTCATTAATAGCAAGTATCACAGGAATTCTGATCTGGCAAATTTATAAATCTATAGATTTTTCTGATGAAAATTTTTACAAGACATTGAAGGGGGAGAAGAATAAAAAACTAAAAATGATTGAAGATAAGTATTTTATCCCCATTGTTATCGGTTGTCTTTTATTTTTTACTAGCCTATTCATTTTAGGAAATATTTTTATCTTTACGGTTAATATCTCCTTTATTTTCTCAATTATGCAAACAATTATTTTAATTACCTTATGCATTTGGGGAATCCTGATCTTTCAAAAAAAAAGTATTGGAAAATCTATAATGATTTGGCTTATCGGGTTTTTCATAGTCCTAATTGGGGTTGTTATTTTTGACATTTTTATCAGCGGAGAGCGATATTTTGAGAGGGTTTTATATATGATGGCACCTCCAATAGTTATAGGGTTTCTCTCCTATGTATATAAGCTGATTAAGATCGGAAAGATTCAAAAGGTTTCAATAAAGACATTTTTTGTAATCTTTGTCATTTTTTCTTTGTTAACAACCTTTTATCAAGGACATATAGCTATAACTGATGTAAGTCTTAAAAGAAAGGAAGTCCCGGGCATTCAGTGGTACTGCAATTATAATTCCAAAAGAGCAGTTATCATCACCGAATTCGGATTGACTAATATTTTTATATATTACGACTATCCCTATAATGAAAGCGAGATCACCAGAAGTGATAAAACTCATTATTATATCGACTATCGGGAAGAACTCTTTCGACCAGACAACCATTTCAATGATACAGGAGATAATATTTTAAAGTATTATAAAATGAAATATAATTCTAACGTTTATCTCACAATAGATGAACAATATTATCTCAATGTTGATCTAAAACCCTATGGTTATCTTTCAGAGGATGATTTAGAACAATATTATCGCTCGAGATATATCAATAAAATTTATTCTTCAATATCTAAAGAAGGAGATGAAAACCCTCTATATTGGGTTATTTAAAAAATTCAGTATCATCGGGGGCTATTTCAGTTAATTTTTGTTTATTGATCTTTAACCCCTTGTAATCTATTTTGATTAACTTTGGGATAACTCCGGTTTGTCCAACTTTATTCTCTCGGGATATGAACGCTCCTTTTACCCCTTCTAAATCATCAACAATATCTAATCCCTTTTTAATTGATTTTTCAATATCCTTTCCCTTTACTTGATTAGCGACTCTTGTAGCAGCTCCATCGGCGATTGTGGCATTTTTCGCAAAAATTGTGACTGCGTCTGCTTCTCCAAAGCTAATCGCATGTCCAATTGTCGCAGAACTTGTTCCAATACCAATAGGGCAATTTTGCTTTTTAATTAGAAATCCAAGGTTAAAATTTAGAAGATTTTCTCCAGCAAAAAGTCCTATTTTGAACGGGATTTTCGAATCAACAATAATTTCGCCTCCATTCTCAACGAGAGCATTTTCTGATGGCTTTATGGCTTCATCTTTTCGTTTCATCGCTTTTACCATCAAATCTGCTAAAGCGCCAGCAACCGTTGCCATAGGACCCACATCGCAGATTTCAGATGCGTCCGCCATTATTTGAATGATCTCCAAATTAGTATTAACTTTAACAGGCTTAAAAGACTTTAAGAATTCAGAATTTTCTGAAATATAGTGTTCTAAAATTTTTCTTTGATGAGAGAGTTCTTCTTTAGCTCTTTTAATAGCCTCTTCTGATTCTGAAATAATAGTAATATCAGATTCTTTCTCAGTAAAATGGACTTTGTGGAGGTTCAATTTAAATCAATTTGATTTAATCAAATTATTTTTATACTTCTGTACAACAGATACATTTTGAATAAAAAAAATATAAATAAATAGTCTTTTATTAGTTTAATATAATTCTTATATTTTAAACGATGAGTGAGATAAATTACGAGGATATAATTTCTCAACTAAAATCCGAACTTAATACACAAGCCGCCATAGCAAATAAATATGGTATTGTATTAAGTTCTGGAATTGATGAGTTCGCAGAAGGGAAGATTATTCCTCAGAAAATCTTGGAAGTTATAAGTTCTCGGGAGAAAGTAGCGGAAGAATTGAAATTAGAAAATATTACTTCCTTTGCTTTAGAATCCGAGGAGCATAATTATCTTTTTACATTTAGTGAAGATCTCATATTAATCTCAAAGCTTGATTTAGAAGTAAATTTAGCTAAATTCATGCCTAGCATAAGAGCCTTTCTCAAAAACCTAAGTAAGAAGTTCAAAAAAGAAGAAATTAGAGAGTTTTCGTATTTTGATTTTGAAAAGGAAGTCTCTAAAATCAAGAAAGGATTTCAAAAGGAAAGTATGGATGAAAAAAAGTATTCAATCATCAAAGATTTAATAAAATATATATCAGAATAATGGTGGATTGCAATTTTAAGACAAGTTTATATCTATAAAGGACAAGAACTCCTTTACACACGACAATTTGGAAAGGCTTTAAAGCATTCTGTTTTTGAAAATTTACTAGATGATTTCATAGAAGATGCTTTTGGTCCAGGTTCAAGTGAAGTTGAATTTCATGATATTTTAAAATACAGAATTTCATATATTACAGAAAAAGATCTGGATTTAATCTTTTTATTCCTCAGTGGGCTTACAGATAATACAGACAATATTAAGAAGGAATTGATAAGATGCAAAAGAGAATTTACCAATTTATTTGAAGATATTCTTGAAAGTAATTACGATGAAAAAACTTTCGAAGTTTTTGATCCTACTATTGACTCAATTCACAGAAATTTAAGACCGAAGATCTCTTTAGTGGGTTTCTCTGGAGTTGGGAAAACTACAATAACAAAATTAATTAAAGCTGAAGAGATTCCCATGGAGCATATTCCGACAATCACAGGTGATATAGCCACTATCAAAATCGGAAAACTACATTTTCACTTATGGGATTTTGCTGGACAAGAGCAATTCAGTTATTTATGGACTAATTTCATTAAAGGAAGCGATGCCGTTCTTCTTATTACGGATTCAACTCTTGAAAACGTAGAAAAAAGCAAATTTTTCCTTGAATTAATAAAGGAACAGGCTCAACATGCCCATAGTGCTGTAATTGCAAATAAACAAGACTTAGAAGCAGCAATGGAACCTGAAAAAGTTGAAAATATTCTGGGATTAAAAGCATATTCTATGATCGCCACTGATCCTGATAACAGAGATAAGATGATTCAAATTGTAGCTGATGTACTTGAGATGAATGCACAAGTCTCTCCATTATTAAAGCCTTTATTAGAGAGGGATGAGCTAACTGCGGAAGCTACGCAAGCGCTTGAAAATGCGAACTTCCAAAAAGCAGCCAAACTCTTTGAGAGAATTAGTGATTTATGTATAGAATTGGGTGATGATTCTTTGGGAAGAGAATTTTATCAAAAAGCTCAAAAAATTAAAAATATGCTCGATAAAGTAGAGATTCAAGAGGAAAGCAAACCAGAGGAAGCTAAAGAAGGAATAGAGAAAAAGAAGGAAAAGTCTGAAGAAGCTAAAGAAAAGCCGGAGAAAAAGGAGACGGAAGTGGAAAAGCCAAAGAAACCAGGAAAAACGAGCGTAGGAAAACCTAAAGTAAAACCTTTACCCGGAAAGAAAAAGAAAGAAAAATCTGCTGAAAAAGAAGAAGACATTGAGAAAAAAGTGGAACTTCCAAAGCCAAAACCTCAAAATATTGATTTAAAATTGAATCCAGAAGATTTCATGGTAAAATCACGACCGAAAAGAGTTGGGACTGTTCCGAAAGATGCAAAGTCTAAATTAAAAACTACTTCTTACGGGCATGTAAAAAATAAACCGAAAAAAAGAAAACCAATGTCCCCTTCGGCTTTACTTAAGGAAAAATCAGAAAAACCTAAAGTCACAGAAAATAAACCCAAATACCCAAAACCACCAAAAAAGAAGAAACTAAAAGCCCAAGTAAAAACAAGTACCTCAAAAGTTTCTTCTACATCGGAAATTACTCCAAAGCAAAATACTCCATCAGAGACCAGAGAAACAGAATCAAAAGGCACAGGAATTTCTATTGAAACCCCGGCTTCAGCAAGTCAACAAAAAGGTGATTTGGAGGATGCTTTAATGGATCTGAAGATTAAAAAAGCTAAAATCTCCAAAATGGCTTTAGATTTTGAGATGCAAGAACTTTCCGGAGAGATAACCGCAGAAGAGCTTAATGCTAAGAAAAAGAGATTAAATGCATTAGAAAAAAAGCTTGCAGATCAGATCAGTGAAATTTCAGAATTGTTAAATCAATAAAATTTTTACTTAAACTTCTTATTTAATCGATTTGAATCCTTAGAGAGTTTTATCAAGAATTATATTATTTTTTTTAGATATAAATCAGGAACTCCGGGATCTCCGATTTTAATATCTTTTTTACCTCCGTGATAATCAGAACCCCCAGATTTAATTAAGTTAAAATCGTTTGCTAGTTTTCTGTAATAGTCGGGTAGATATCCTTGAGCCCATTCTGCTTTTTCAGTTCCCACATAAGGACGATTTTTGTTATATGTATACTCTATTTCCAAACCTTCGATTCCCGCATTCATACACATTTTGAGAAAGTCTCCCCTATTAGATACCTCGTATATACCGGGATGGGCTAATATTGGGATGCCGTTAGAAGTTTTAATTAATTTTATAGCCTCTTCTAAGTTTAGTTCAAATTCTCTATCCACATAAGCTTTTCCTCCTAAGCTTATCATCTTAAATAATTCATTTTTAGTCTTTCCTTCTACTTTTTCGGGATTATTTTTAATCATAATTTCAACTATATGCGGTCTTCCAACAGAGTTAGAACCCGCTACTTTCTTTACTTCTTCAAATGAAATATTAAATCCAAATTCATCTCTTAATCTTTTACAAATTGCCTGTTTTTGTCCTCTCCTTCCTTCCATCTGCTGTTCAAGAATATTAATCAATTTAGGAGAGTTATGATCTATATTAAGACCAATGATATGAACATCTTCGATTTCTCTTTCTGGTTCGTGTCTTATTGAGATTTCTATTCCACTAATAGTTATTATATTCTTATTTTCCCCATATTCAAGGAATTCCTCAACTCCATCAATAGTGTCATGGTCAGTTAGTGCTATAGCTCTAAGATTTCTCTGTATTGCTTTATCAATTAAATCTTTTGGGCTATCAAGACCATCTGAATTATTCGAGTGTAAATGTAAATCAATCATTTTGATTCTTCTTAGATATTTAATGTTTCTTTGAATATTTCATAGCATTTCTATTCTTAGGTCGAGCACCAAATTATGAAAATAAAGAAATAAATCAAAAAATACAATTAGAATACTATTCTTTTGGTAAATCAACTTTTCTTCTTTCTTCTGGCTTTTTAGTAGGTGCTAAGAGATACCAAAGACCCTTTTCATAAGGCTTATTTCCACCAAAAAATTTTCGAGAAAAATCTTTAAACGCCATGTACCAAGGAGTATAGGAGAGAAACAATATTAATGCGATGAAGTCTAAACCATTGTTATTGTAATCGATATTCCAATCAATTCCTATTAGATGTAAGGAATTCCACATAAAATCTTTTCCAGAATCAATAATTATCCATGGAATCTTATTCAATAAAGGAAAAATAAAGTCAAAACTTCCAATATAAACTAATATGTTAAAAATCAATATACTCCCAACAGAAACTACGCTAAAATAGAAAATCCAAGCTAATTTTCCCTTGCTTAGACCATACTTATGATACCAAAGATGGGAAAAAAAGCCTAAAAGGCAAATTAAAAGAAAAGATCCTAAAAATCCCATTAGAAAATATCCCCCCCTTCCATTGGTGTTTTATATTCTTCTCTGGGTTCGAAAGGAGTTTTAGGTACTTCATTGATATATTCTGGTTTCTTCAAATCTTCTAAGGGAAACCATCCATTCTCTTTATACCAGCTTATGGTTTCTGACACTCCTTTCTTAAAATCATTGTATAAAAATTCAAATCCCAAATCCTTTAATTTCTTATTGGAAAAGTAATACTGATGGGTTAAATATCCAACCATAGGCAGGTCATATGTAGGACGCATCCCATATTCTTTAGCTTTTTTTTGGCGTCTTCTTGCTAAAAAGTAAGTAAATTTAGCCAGTTGCTTATAGAGGAACCAAGGGAGTGGCAAAGTGGAAAAAGTTATATCAGTCTCTTTATAAACAAGTTGCATAAATTGCTCTTGTAGAGGAGAATCATTAACAATATTGAAGACTTCATTTTTAATATTTTCATTATTAGCCAAATAAATTGCTGCTCTTACCAAATCAACAACATGAATCATGGGCATCATCAATTTTTTTTTCTTGGGAAAAATTTTCACTAATACAGAATGTCCCATGATATAAGCAGTAAAAAAGATATGATACATTCCATATGCTTGATATGGTCCGTAAATGGGAGCAGATCTTAGAATAATATAATCAAAATCAGGTTTTTCATTAGCAAATTCGAAAATTAACTTTTCTTGCTCTACTTTTGTTTGTGAATAATTATTTGGAGGATTATAAGGAGCAGATTCATCTACAGGAAAAATTATGCCATCATCATCAATTTTATAGTTCGGTTCTCCATAAACACCACATGTGGACCAATGTATGAATTTAGGGAGATTACTATTTACCTTCTCTGAATATTCTCGTGCTACTTTTAACAGATTCTTTAAACCTTGATAATTTACCAAATGAAGTAATTCGTATGAAGCTCCATAATCATACAGGGAGGCAGGATGATAAATCACATCATAATTGTTTTTTCCATATTTATCAAATAATTCTTCTGAAAATAACGGGCTTAAAGAATCTTTTTTGGTAAGATCTGCTGGAATATATTTAACATGTGACCATTCTCTGCAATCTAAGTGCTTGAGATCAGTATTAAAGAGCTTTTCTTTCGTCATGATTTTTTCTCTTTTTTGCTTATCTAGATCCGTAGCAATCACTTCCCAGCCATCTTCTATTAAATATTTAACTAAATACGATCCCGTATGACCCAGAGCACCATCAACTAAAGCCAATTTCAACATTAGTCACGTAATTGAGCTGTTTAAATCTTTAAAATGTTTATTATCTTTTAGTCTTAATTTGAAATTAATCCCTAAAAAAGTTTTTTAATACTATTCAGTAAATTTAGGGTGTATATTTCACGATTTCGATGATATTGATAGGATTTTTTTAAGCCATTTTGGTGAAATAAATCCAACGTAAAAGAAGAATACAGATAATATCAAACTAATCCTAATGATGATAAGAAGAATTAAATTTATTTCAAAAAGGGCGTCAAAAACGGCACTGAAGCAAAATAGGGCGAAGGCTAGAAAAAGAAATCTCCCTTTCCAGACGATTAGAGGGTCCTCCTTTATATTTATGGAAATTAGAGAAAAATGTAAGCCAGTTCCGACGGCCGTTATTATACTGATTAATAAATAGACAAAGATAAACCCCTTATAATCAATATCCATTGGATTAGCGGGATTTGTAATGATACCTATTAATAGTTCAACAGGTGCAGATGGAGCTAAGAAGAGAAAGTATATCAAATAGACTTCAAATATCATAGAAAAAACAACATAGATTAGGACAAAAAGTTTCTTTTTCTCAGGAAAAATTGTATTTGAATAAATCGAAATCCATGAAATTATGGCAGCGGGAACTCCTGCCGTACCGATTAAAACGTATATGGTATAAGGAAGATCTTGCGTCGTAATAAGCCAATATAAATATCCGAATCCGCTTGGAAACCATGGTGAAAGCATAAATATAATCGTAAAGAAGAATAAGACGAGCATCTTCTCTCGCTTCTTAACCGCTTTATAAATCACAATGGCTCCAAAAAAAAATCCGATTAAGATGGAGATAAGTGAAAACAAACCAGAAACCCTAACTAAAGACATTTCTTGAAAATTCATATTAAACTCTTTTGATCTTTAATGGAATCTTTAATGGAATATGTTTTAAGAAATACTAAAAAATTCACTAGTAATAAGGTAAAAAGTATTATAATTATTTCTTTTATAACCCTTTTATTTTAGGCATTTAAATGAGGAAAAATTAACATTTTCATAAATTATTTTAGGGAAATTTCGTTTTATTTATAAATAATTTACGCTTAGGGGTATTTGAAATGGCAATAACAATTATGAAATTTGGTGGAAGCTGTTTGAAAGATAAGAAAGCATTCGAAAAAATCTATAATATCTTAAAAATTTACCAGGATTCAAAAAAGATTTTAGTAGCTTCTGCCTTTAATGGAATTACGGATTTATTATTAAAAACTGCGGAGAATTTAGATAATCCAGAGGAAGTTAATAAAAATCTCACACTTTTAGAACAGAAACATATGAATATAATAGCTGAAATCTTCGATCAAGACACTCCCTATTATTCAAATTCTCGTGATTGGATTGATGATAAGCTTAGTGAACTTGATGATGTGTTCGGAGATATAGAAGAATTTGGATTAGAACCATATTACAAGGATTATGTGCTTAGTTTTGGAGAAAGAATCTCCACCTATATCTTGTATCAATATCTATTAAAAAGAGGCTTAGATTCCGAATTTTTCGCCTCAAATGATATCATTATAACAAATGATGAATTTAATAACGCTTATCCAATATTTGATCTCACGAATAATCGAGTTAAGAATAGAATTTTACCCCTTATTGAAAATCCGAAAGAAGATACGATAATTTGTATCACTGGCTTCATAGCCCGAAATAAAATTGGATATATTACCACCTTGGGAAGGGGCGGATCTGACTATACAGCAACTATACTTGCCAGGTCAATCTATGAAGTTGGGGAAGATAAAGATGTGAAAGTTATACTATGGAAAGATGTTGATGGGCTATTAGCAATAAATCCCAAGTATATATCAAATGCGACTCTTATTAAACACTTGGATTATGATGAAGCTAAAGAAATTGCCAATTTTGGAGCAAAAGTCCTTCACCCTAAATGCTTGGAAGCAATAGAAAAGCAACAAATACCTCTAGAAATAAGGAATTTTGATAACCCCGAAGAAAATGTTAATTTTACAAAAATATCCCATCATACCGATAAAGAGCAGATAAAAGGCATTTCAGCAATCGAAGAAGCAACAATTATCACAGTATCTTCTGGAAGCCTAGTAGATGTTCCGGGTGTTTTGGCCGAGATTTTTAAAGTTATGGGAAAGAATAATATAAGTGTTTCCTTAGTTTCCCAGAGTTCTTCCGAAATCAGTACTTCATTTGTGGTAGAAAAAAATCATTCAGAGAAAGCGTTAAAAGCTTTAAGTAAAGAGGAGTATTTTTCAGAATTTTTTGAATTTACTCATGAGAATGTGGCAGTTATTAATATAACAGGCACAAAAATTCTTGAAAATAAAACAAAGGCAATGGTCTTTAATGCTTTAGATAAAGATGATATCCATGTGAAAGCGTTATCCCAAAGCTCGGAGGAATTAAATCTTTCAATAGTAATTGATCCAAAAGATCTTTTTAAAGCGATTAATTTGATACATGATGAATTATGCGAAGAATTTGATGTAAAAATCTGTGACACTGACTAGATTAATAAAAAACTAAGTATATCTCTTAAAGACAGATTAAAGAAGAAAGATTAGATTAAAATAGTTTTAAGACAGATTCAAAAATAGGTAAAGTATATTTAAAGAAATTGTTATTATCCTTGAGTTTTAGAGTCGATGATACGTCGGGTAAGCTCAGTAAACGCCTCATCAACATTTTCACCAGTCTTTGCGGAAGTTTCAATATATAAACTCCCTTCTCCTTCCGCAAATTGCCTGGCTTCCTTTTGATCGATGACTCTTCCCACATCTTCAATTAAGTCTGCTTTATTTCCAATCAATACAAAAGGAATATCCTCTCCGGCAAATTGACGAATTTCTGTCAACCATTTTCTTGTTTCTGTGTATGTTTGTTCTCTCGTTAAATCAAATACTAATAAAGCTCCTGCTGCTCCTTTGTAGAATGTGCTCCGGATAAATTCAAATCTTTGTTTTGGGTTTAGAACGAGATGTTCTTAAAAATGCCCACCTATATCCCAAATGGATAAGGTTGCGACTTCACCCGGACGGAATTCTACGTCTTTAGTAAGTATGTCTACACCGACAGTTAATTTATAATTTGCGGCGAAACGATTCTTTATGAATCTTTGTACTAAAGATGTTTTACCTACAGCAGCAGCTCCAGTTAGTAATACTTTTAATTTGAAGCTAGACATAGTTATTTTAATTTAATATTTTATTAAAATCAACACATTTAATGTTTATAAATTTATATAAAATGCATATTGTAAATACTATTTTAAATTATCTTAATTATAGTTTAAATAAATTTTTTTCTTTTTATATTTTTAGTTTAGCAAAATAGTTCAGATTAAAGTAAAACTAATGTGAATATTAATTAAACTATCAAATAACCAGCGGTTATCAAAATCACGAGGATCAGTCAAATGTTATTATAACTTAATCGATATGATGTTTAAATGGAATGAGGATTCAAATTTTTCATATTTTACAAAAAATATTAAAGGCTAAAGGAAAGATGATAATCATTTAATGGGAATATCCTCATAAGCTTCTAAACTTGGAAAATTTTCAAGTTTCATATGTGGGAAATACATAGCTTCAGCATATTCTCTTTGGAACTTCTCTTGAATAGCGATTTCCACATAATTAACTTTTTTAAGAATATCATGACATTTCTCTCTCAAATCTTTGTTTATCAAGCAATGTTGAGCACCAATCCCTGCGGCATTTCCAATCTGAAAGATCTCATCATCGGGAATATCGGGGATCATTCCTATGAATTTCGCATTTCTCTTATCGATATAATTTCCGAATGCTCCCGCTAAAAATATCTGTTCAATCTCTAAATTATCATTTTTAATTGAATTCACCATCAATTTAGCTCCCGAATAAAAGGCTGCTTTAGCCATTTGAATTTGTCTAATATCATCTTGAGTAATAACAATATTTTCATCAATTAAAGTATCAGTTTTGTCAACTAAAATAAACTCATATTGACCATCATTTTTCTGTAGATACTGTGAATCTCTCATTTTCTTATTGAAACTACCGCTACGGGTTATGATTTTATTTCGGATAAGTTCCGCGATTGCATCTATTAATCCTGAACCACAAATTCCGAGAGGTTTTTTATTTTTAATAGTCGTATATGATATATTTATCGGGTCAGAATCAATTTTTAAGGAATCAATTGAACCCGCTGCTGCCCTCATACCATGTTTAATATGAGCTCCTTCCAATGCAGAACCTGCCGCACATGATCCCGTTATTAAGAGGTCTTTATTGCCAATCACTAATTCTCCATTTGTACCAATATCAAGCGCTAAAGTTAATTTTTCCTCTTGGTCAATCTGTGAGGCTAAAATTACACCCATGGTATCAGCGCCTACAAAACCCGCGATAGTCGGTAAAACATACGTATTGGCATTCTTAGCCACATTTAAATTTAATTTATTAGCATTTATATTTATTCCATGCTGGAGGATGGGAACATAAGGACTTAAGCCTATGTTTAATGGGTTTAACCCAAGGAAAATATGATGCATTACAGCGTTTCCATCGACGGTTGTCTCATAAATATTAGACTTTTTGATTTGAGCTTTTTTAATAAGTTTCCCAATAATATCATTAACCGCTTCGAGTACAGATTTATTTAACTTTTCTAACCCATTCTGATGTTCTTTGATGTAATTAATTCGAGTTATTAAATCCTCCCCGAACGCAGTCTGAGGATTCAGTTTTGAAGAAGTTGCGTAGATTTTACCATTATTAAGATTAATTAGGTATCCAACAATAGTGGTTGTCCCAATATCAAAGGCAATCCCGAAATTATTCTCTTCCGTATTTTCGGGTTCAATATCGATGATTTTTCGATTATCCTCAATAGTAACAGTTATGTTATGATTACTTTTTCTAATTTTTGTATTTAGATTCTTTAATAGATTCAGTTCTATTTCCGGAACTTCGAGCTTTAATGACTCGAGATTTTGTAATTTTAATGATGTAATTATTCTTTCGAAATCAGCAATGTGATGTTCAAGAGAGGGTTCTCGAACTTCAAGAAAAAATTTTTTTATATTTGGCTTAAAATTAATTTCTTTGGAGATTCCTTGAGTTAAAATTTTGAAATCCTCAACAAGAAGTTCTTCAGAAAGAAATACCCGAATATGTGGCGCGCTCTTCTTTATAAGCTCATTTTGAAACTGTTTGTCTACCTTAACTTGACAAGCTAATCTCCATCCATCGTCAAATTGCTCCTTGTTTATAAACTTCTTTTCCGATTGGGTGGGAGGAGTTAAGAACTCAAGACCTTTTTGAATCTTAAGTTTACATTTTCCACATGTTCCTTGACCACCACAAAGAGATTGGATTTTTACTCCCATATCTACGAGAGTCTCGTAAAAAGTTTTTTCAAGTGATAGAATAACCCTTCTCGATATGGGTTCAAAATCTACAATGATTTTATCAGTATTAAACCCCATTAACTAGTAGAAAAATCGTTTCTATTTTAATATATCAGTTTTTAATTAAGCATATAGAACAAAACTTTTTACATATTATATTAGAAAACTGATGAGACAATATTTTAATGGGTAATTTGTCCATTCATTCTGGTAATCTCAAATTTTTTTAACTAGTTAGTCCATTAAAGTACCTTTTTAGCAATAATTTATAAAACAAAAATATAATTTCATTTCAAGTATATTTTAAAATGAGTATTATGTTTTTAGTTACATATTTCTTTATTATTATAAACAATTTGAGAGGATAAATCAATATGCATGAAAACCTGAATCCCGAAGAGTATGCTCGAAAAGCAATAGAGATGTTGGAGAAAGCAAATAAATTCGATGAGGATGAAAATAACCCAACTAAAGCCATCGATTATTATAGAAAGGCTGCGGAATATTTAGAAAGAAGCGGGTATATGCCCCATAGAGTAGAAGATATCAGAAAACGAATAAAAGAACTTAACACAAAAATAGAGCAAAATCAAGTTTATGGACAATTAGAAAATCAAGCTGAAGCAGATCAATTACAGTTGGATGCCTTTTCACTTTTGGATAAGGCTCAAAAGCATGTTAAAAACAATCAAATTCCAAATGCGATTACCTTTTATGATCAAGCCATTTTGAAATTGGCGAAATCGGGCTGGGATGATACTCAACTAATTAATCTCATTCAAAATAGAAATGATATAGCCGAAGAAGGAAAAATTGAAAAAATCGATTTGCAGCAATTAGGAATTGAACCAACGGAAAAACCAGTGAGGAGTGATTTTCAGCGGCGACCATCTAGTCATGCTCAAGAGCAAAAGCAAGAAAAAAAACAGAAAACAGAAGTTTTTCAGGAGAAGAAAAGAAAAGAGCAAGATATTCAAAATGAAGCTTTTAGTCTTATTGATAAAGCTAAAGAGTATGAGCAAGAAAAAAATTTCGAGGAGGCGATAATGAGCTATGAGAAAGCCGTAAGGTTATTAAATTCTATCGGTTGGAAACAACAAACCAAAAACATTCAAACTGAAATAGAGAGACTTAGGCAAGAGGAAAGAAAATATCAGCAAGTTCAATCGCAAAAAAAACAATCAGATAATTATCTTCAGGATGTTTTAATGAATAAGTTAGCGTCTGAAGAGACTGATATGAGTAAAAGTACGGATCTTATTAGCTTTGAGGAAAAAAGAAAACAAGAAGGGCGGACTCAAAAGAAAGCATTTGACTTGATAGATGAAGGGAAAAGATTAGAAAAAGAAAAAAAGTATGATCAAGCAAGAAAAAACTTCAAGGAGGCTATTCAACTTCTTAGAGAAATTAACTGGGATTCATATATCCAACCCGTTCAAGAATTTATCTCACAAATTACCTTAAAAAAGGAACGAGAACAAAAATTAAAGCAACTTAGAGAAAAACGAGAGAAAGAATTATCTCAGATTCAAGAACGCTTTAAGAAAAGGCAAAAAGAAAAGTTTGTCGAAGCTTCTCAAAAGCTAGAAAAAAATAGAATTGAATTTGAAAAGAATAGATTGAAACAAATTCAAAAAGAGCAGAAATTCTTTAATATTTTGAATGAAGCGGATGAAAAACTTAAAAATGGGGAACATGAAAATGCATTAGAAAAATACAAGAAATCATTGGAATTATTAAGCAATTTAGGAAGCGGATGGGATTCATATATCCCACTTATTGAATCAACAATCGAACGTATTAAAAACAGGCAAGATGAAGTACTTGAACAGCAATTGGAAGAGCAAAAAAGAAGAGAAAAGGCAAAAGAAAGGGAAATAGAATTTCAAGAAAAAATTCTTAGTAAATTAGAAGAGGAACGTCATAAGTTAAGAGAAAAGGAAATAGAGATTAAAGAGAAAGAAGAAGAGAAAGAAATTAGGAAAAAACTTAAAGAAAAAGCATTTAAATTTTTAGACACAGCCAGAGAATATACTAACCGAGGGAATTACGAAAGAGCGATTTATGCATATAAAGAAGCAAGTAAAATCTTCGCTCAAATTGAATGGTCCGATGAAATTCAGATTATTGAAGAAGCTATTGAATCTTTAGAAAAACGGAAAAGCGAGGAAAAAGAAAAAGAAGAGAGAGTCCTAAAAGAGAAGATACAAAAATATCAAGAAGAAAAGGAATTTCAAGAGCTTATTGCACAGAATTTAAGAGAAGAAAGAGAAAAATTAAAGGAAAAAGAAATTGAACTTAAACAAAAAGAGGAAGAATTTACTCAAAAGCAACAAAAACGGGATAAAGCATTTAGTTTACTTTCAGAAGCGCAAGAGGAACTTAATAAGAAAAATTTTGATAGAGCTATTGATTTATATCACAATGTAGCAAACATATTTGCTAATATTGGTTGGAATGAAGAAGTAGATACTATTGAAAAAGCGATTTATGAAATTGAAGCGCAAAAAGAAGAAGCACTAAAAGAGGAACGAGAGGAGTTAGAAAAATCATTAGAACAAGAAGAACAAGAACTTCAATTTCAAGAAAAAATAGCTAATGAAATGCGTTCTCATAGGAGTAAACTGGAAAGAGAAGAAATTATCCAAAGAAAACAAGAAAAGGAACTTGAACATAGAGAGATCAAGAGAGAAGAAGCCTTTCGCCTATTAGAGAAAGCTCAAAAATCCCTCCAAGAAAACAACCTGGATCATACTTTAAATTTATATCATAAAGTTTCAAATATCTTTGCACAAATCCAATGGACAGATGAAATACCAATTATTCAAGACGCAATTGAAGAAATCAAAAAGAAAAAAAAACAAAAGGAAGAATGGCAACAAGTTAAAAAACAAAAGGAAATAAGAAGAGAAACAGAAAATTTGGCATTACTTCAAAAAATTAACCGCTTAAAAGAAAAAGAAAGAATAAAAAAATTAAAAGAAAAGGAACTTGAACAAAAGAGAAAGGAACTTTCAACTCAAAAGTTGGAAAAACAGAATAAAGCTTTTAATTTACTTGAAACTGCTGATATAAATCTAAGAGAAGGTAATTATCAAGATGCGTTAAAAAAATATAAAGATGCAATTCAAACTTTAAAAGAAATTGGTTGGTCAGAGGGATATTTAAAGGTTTTGAGAGAGAATTTGAATACAATAAGAACTAAAAAGGAAGAAAAAGAACAAGAAAACCAAAAAGAACAGCTTACATTGGAACAGAGAAAGCAAGAAAGAAAATCGTTCCAGAGCTCCATTGCTGAAAAAATGGAAAGACAAAAGGATAGAATTAAGCAGAAAAAAATAGAAATTCAAAAGCAGGAGGCAGCAATAGAACAACAGAAAGAAAGGGCATTTAGTATTATGGATAAAGCAGAGATCTTATTGGATCAAGGAAACTTTGATGAAGCAATTGAAAATTATCGTAAAGCAGAATTGATTTTAAGCGAAATTCAATATCCAACCACAATAGTTAAAGAAATGATTGAAAAAATTAATCAACAAAAGAAACTAAGAGAAAAAAGTAAAAACAAAGAAAAAGAAAGGAAGTATAAAAAGGAGCAAGAAAATAAATTATTTCAAAAAAGAATTCATGAAGAGATGGAATTTGAAAAAGAAAGACTTAAAGAAAAGCAGTTGAAAGTCAAACAACGGGAGAATTATCAAGATTATGTAGAAAGAAGAAAAAATCATGCCTTCGATATTCTTGAAGATGCGGAAATATATTTAAAACAAGGGAATTATAGAAAATCTTTAGATTTTTATCGAAAAGCAGAATTGATTTTGAATGAAATTCATTATCCAACAACATCAATAAAACAAATGATCAATAAAGTTAGAACTAAAATCAGAAGAGAAGAACAAGAAAAACAAAAAAATTTAGAGAGAAAAGTTCAAAGAAAGAAAGAAGAGAAAAAGTTTCAACAAACAATGGCTAATAGAATTCAGTCAGAACAAAAACGTTTGCAGCAGAAACAGATTCGGATTCAAGAAAAGCAAAGAAAAAAGCAAATTCTTGAAGAAAAAAAACAAAAAGCATTTTTCTTATTGGAAAAAGCCGAAGAGTTTCTAAAAGGATTAAATTATGACCAAGCACTTATTCACTATAGAAAAGCTCAACTTATCCTAACAGAAATTCAATATCCCACTCAATCTATTGAAGAGACTATAGACCGAATTCAAAAATTAAAGGATGAAAAGGAAAAAGAAAAACATAAGGGATATGAAGAGCAGTTAAAAGAATTAGAACAAGAAAAAGAATTTTCACATCTAATTGAACAAAGAAAACAGTATGAAAGAGAGAAGAAAAAGGCTCATCAATTGGTGCTTGCCCAGCGGGAAAAAATGATCCAAGAACAACAAAGTTATAGAGAAGCAGCATACAATTTATTAGAGGAAGCACAAAATTATTTGAAAAAGGTTGAGCCAGAATATGAAAAAGCTATTTCTCTTTATTCGGAGGCAAGAGATATACTATCAGAAAAAATTGGCTGGAGTCCAGAAATAAAAAACTTAAATGAATTAATACACGATTTGCAGGAAGAAAGAGACAAATTTCTGGAAAAGAAACGTTCAGAAAGAGAAGAAGAAACACAAAGAATAAAGGAAAGGGAGAGATTCGAAAAGGAGTTAAAGAAGAGAAGGGAGCAAGAACTTAAAAAGAAAAAAGAAAAAGAATTAGAATTAGAAGAATTTAAGAAACAAAAAGAGGCTTTGAAACAAGCAAGAGACCAAAGCTTGAAATTAATTGATGAAGCACAGAAATTTTCAAAAGTAAATGAATTTGAAAAAGCTTATCAGACATTTAATCAAGTTATCGAAAATTTTAAACGACTGGGTTGGAATAACCAAATTCCCTATATAGAAGATGAGATTAAAAGAGTCAAAAAATTAGAAGAGAAGGTAAATCAAGAGAAATCAGAATCTCAAAAATTAAGAGAAGAAATAAGAAAGAAGAGAGAAATTGAACAGGTTCGAAAAGTACTTAAAGAGAAAAAAAAAGAAGAAGCTGTATCTCAAGTAGGAGATTTAACCCATGATGTTTCTGATCTTATTGAAAAGAAAAAAACGGAACTCCAACAGAGGAAAAAACTTGAAAGAGAAGATTTAAAGAAGGATGCCAAATCTTTCAAGAAGGATATGAGTCAACTGATAAAAATAAAGGAAGAACTTCATAAAGAGTTAGAAGAAGAAGATGAACGGAAGAAGCAAGAAGCGGAAAAACTTCAAAAAGAAAAGGAAATGCAAGAGTTAAGCGATATTAAAGATATGATAAAAGCAGCTAAAAAGAAAAAAGATAAATAAAGAAAACTTAGGTTTAACAATTGGAATAACAGTTTCTTTTTAATCCTTAATTTACAGGATTTACCTACTTATTTTTATTTTTCAATAAACCCCTAAAACTATATTGAATTGTTTTAAAACGTACTTAATGAGGTTCTATTAGATTTTTGGTTCTTTAAGAGTTCCAATAAATAATTTATCAATATTTTGGCGATAATTTAAATTTATGAATAAGAATTATAATAGTATAAGAAATCGTTGAATGATTAGATATGACCGAAGAGAAGGAAATTTTCAAATCTAAAATGTTTGCAAGACAAACCCTTTTAGAGGGTTGGAATCAAGAGACATTAAATAAATCGTGTATATTTATTGCTGGTGCTGGAGCTTTAGGATGTGAAATCGCAAAAGATTTTGCATTAATGGGAATTGGGAAAATTATAATTGTAGATTTAGACAAGGTAGAGACTTCAAATTTATCCCGACAGATGCTTTTCAGACCTGGTGATGAAGGGAGACCAAAGGCCGAAGTTGCAGCCGAAAGATTAAAGGAAATGAATCCGTTCTTATCCGTTGAGTATTATTTTGATAAACTGCAAAACTTACCAATGGAAGTATACGAGGAATCGGATGTCATTATTGCTGCTCTAGATAATTTTAATGCGAGACTTGATTTGAATAAAATCTGTCTACGATTAAAAAAACCGATGATCGAGGGAGGAACAGTAGGATTCGAAGGGCATGTCCAAGTGGTCATTCCGGAAGGATCTGAAATAAATTATAAAAATAGAGATGAAGAGATTACGAAAATTGTCGATACTAAATTATGGAGTCTTTCTGAGGAGGAGTATTCTGGATATTTTCAAGCTCAGAGAGAGATTGAACGATTAGAAGAAAAAATTAATCAGTTAACAGAAGAAAAAATAGATCCGGTTAAAGAAAAAATAAGGAATGAAGTTGAAGAAGTTTTCGATGAGAAGTATGCTCCAGAAGTTATGAATCAAACAGCATGCTATCGGTGTTTAGTACCAATACCGCCACCAGATGATAAATTAGTAGCGGCTTGTACATTGAAAGGATTACCAAGGAATAGAAACCATTGCGTTATCAAAGCAGAGGTAGAATTTGACAAGGAATATGGGCATAAACCAGATTTAACTAAGGATGAGGAAGTATTGAAATTAAAGGAAATAGCACAAAATGAGTTGGAAAAACTAAGAGAACGAGTTTTTAATGAGAATGTTCCGCCGGAAGATCTAAAAGCCTTAAATGAACAGGAAATTAAGGAATGGAGAGAAAATATTAAAAAAACGTTTGGACCGGATTTTAAATTTGAAGAAATGGAAAATATACTGGGTAATAAAATCCCCGCAATTCAGACCGTCAGTTCTATAATCTCAAGCATTGAATCTCAAGAAGCGTTAAAATTATTATTCCGAGTAAAAGGAAGAAATATCGGTCCACCCATGAACCCTCCGTATTTAAACTATAATGGAGTATATGGGCAATTTGATCCATTACAAGTATCAAAAAGAGACGATTGTATCGCTTGTGGCGATGTTGAAGGAGAGGAAAATGTTCAGATTGTTGTTCCATTTGACGCGGATGTAAAATATATATTTAAAGCAATGAAAATTAGCGGATTTGAATTAAACTCAGAAAATTGGATTATAACTCATCAGACTTCAAAAATGATTCTATGGGATCCCACGAAACCACGATTTAAAGATCCAGATATTAAATTAAAATCAGATTTAGAACTGAAAAGTAATGATATAATTTCCCTTACTCCAATTGGTGAGGCAAAAGAACAATCGGAAATCAAAAAGTATAATGTAGTAGTTACTTATATGTAATTTTTATTCAAAATTATTCCTTTTTTTATGAGTTTCCACGTATTCGATTAGGTCTGTGACTAAATGGCTTTCTACCCCTGCATTCTTTCCCGTTAAGAGATCTTTCTTCATATCTCCAAAATA
>CAZZIC010000054.1:0-3322 GCA_964653985.1 uncultured archaeon
ATAATTCATAAATATAATTATCTTTAATTTAACAAAAAAAATTCCAAATGAAGAACATAATATTTAAATACTAAACTAACATCTCATTTCTTAACAAAAATCTATATATAAAAACCAAAAGTAAATTTCAATTAATTCGAATTGGAGAAAATCATTAAGATGAAAATACAAAAAAACAATCTAAATATAAAGGGAATTACGCCAATCCTAGTAATCTTGTTATTACTCCCCGGATTTCTCTTTATTCCCCAAGTCTTTGCTTATTCAGAGTCTTATAATAACATCTCGGTAAAAACGGCTCGTAAGATGATTAAGAAAAATAAGCATTCCGACCTGCTAATTTTAGATGTAAGAACAGAAGCGGAGTATTCGATGACCCACTTATACGATGCTGTTCAACTTTCTTTAGATGATTTAGAAGATAGCATTTCTAAAATAGAAGAATATAAGGATAATATAGTAATTGTATATTGCAAATCGGGAGCGAGAAGTAAAAATTCTAGTCAGATACTCGTGGATGAGGGATTTTCTAATGTTTATAATATGGAAGGTGGCATTTTAGCTTGGATTGATGCGGGGTACCCCGTTTGGTCAATTTCTCATAACGTAGTCGTTAAGGATAAGGGAAATATTGAAATTACTCCCAGAATCATCGAATCTTGTAGTTGTGGGTGTCCAGAGGAAGATATCAATGATCCCCAGAGTGATATTGCGATTTCGGTTGAATTCAACGTTTTAGAAGAAAATGAAACCTATACAGAGGTTCTTATTGAATACGAGATCGATGAAATTAGTTATGAAACTCTTATGAAAAAACGTTATTGTTTTCTTCTGAGTCGCATAGTAATGAAGTAGATAAGTACTATGAGCTTTATTATTATGAGATTAGTACTCTCGATTACAATCGGAGATTTTATTTATTGAGCTACCATAATGAGAATAAAGATTACAACTTTTCAATAACATCTATATTGACACCTTCAACCAATGATTTTTATGAAAAAATAGAGACAGTGATTATGTATATTCCAAAAGGAGAATCTAAATTAACTACCATTGATTTAATAGATTTTAAAAAAGAGATTAAGGTGTCTGAATATTATAAAGATATCGGAAAAGTAGCGAAACAACTAGCAAAAGAATACAGGAAAAGTGAAGATGAAACTTTAAAGAAATTCTCGGAGAATTATCGGACTATTAGCAAAGAAATGAGAGAGTTTTCACAATTTATAAACAAGGATCTTTATGCATACGATTTTTATACTGAAGAGAGTTCTGCTATTATTATAGATCCAATAGAACCTCCACCTGAAGGTGGTGGTGGCGGCGAGACAGGTTGCTTTGGGGGTGATCCAGAAGAGGATTGTTTCTGGTGTGAATTAGCTGTTGCAGCGGGCTCTATTGTGGCATGCATAATTATAATTGCTTTTTCTGCTGGTGCTGGTCTTTTCTGTGCTGAATTCGTAGAATTATACCATATCACTGGAAGTACATATATCACATGTCAATTTGCCGGATGTTGTCCATAAAATAAAAGCTAGGTGAGTAAATTGGGATTAAAAGAAAAAGTCAAAACCGTATTTCAAGAATTAAAAAATAATTTTATTTGGGTTTTAACCGGGAGCTTTCTTGCAAACTTACCTTTACTATGGTATTTATATTTCATTGAAATAATAAGGCTTATTAATGCGGTCGCGCTAACCCTATTCTATCCGATTGCGATTATATTTATATACTACCTAAAACGAGTAGAGGCGACTGATAATAAAATACTATTCAAAATCATTATGACGATAATGGGGGGGGTAGGTTTCGGGGTAATAATATGGTTTTTATCTGGTTATTTGCTCTTTCAAGCTCCTTGGGCACCTTTCCACAATATAAATCCATTGATAAGAGGGAGACTATTCCTTTTTCTCCTTATTCCCTCGTTTATAGTTGGTGCATGTGTAATGTACAAAATTGGGGAACGCAGAAATTGGAGACCGGCAACATATTAATAAATTTTAAATAATTCAAATCAATTTTTTTTTTTATTAATTTTTTTTATTAATTTAATTTCTATTTATGCTCTCCTCTTTTATATAGATAATTAAGTAATACTTTTTTTATGGTTAGCTTGATGATATTACTTTTTAATTTTAATTTTAATTTCTTCCAATTAGATATTCGTTATCCTCTAATCTCTTATATGAGTAAACCCTGGATATTACCAGCTTATTCTATCAAATTAATTGAAAAAAAACTTGATTTTTTAATGCTTAGGAATGGGTAGAAGATTTATCAAATAATCGAATTTGCGCTCGAAATATAAAAATAATGGTTAGTTTACAAATTTACATTAATATTATGAATTTGTGAAGCCAAGAGATTAATAACGGGACAGTTCTCTTGGTCTACCTCGACGATATACTACTGAAAACATTAGAATTATAAATTTTAACCTTAATAATCTCTTTTTTCCTATAAGAATTCTTGTATTGTATTAGAAAAGAAATATTTTTCACGCAAACTGAAAATAGTGATATTTCGTGACAAAATAAATTACTGATAGTCTTGACAAAAAGTTATTACTTACAACAACAGATTATAAAAAAAAAGATAACAAAAATTGAATTATTTAATTATTATCTCATATTTCGATTAGTAATTTATTAGAAATTTAATTATAGTTTTTTTGCTTGGGCAATCCAATCCTTGATCTCGTCTAATAATGGTAATCTCCGTATGACATCAGGCTTCTTCTTGTCAAGTTCTTCCACTCTTTCCAAAGTGTTTTCTGGATTTCTTTGTGCGAATTCTTTCACGGAATCAATGCCGATTTGATTAAGAAGATCGGCATACTCAGGCCCTACACCTTTAATCCTCATAAGATCTGCGTGCTCTTGCCATTTATCAAGAAGTTTTAAGGAGATGTCAGTCTTTTCGGCTATATCCTTAAGCTCTTTATTGCTTAGTCCCAAAAAATCCTCAACTTCATCAACGCCATTCTCTTCCAAGACTTTACCGTACTTATCGCCAATACCCTCTATATCTTTAACTTTAATATAAATTCAACTCTAATAATCTTATTTATGATTCTATTTAATATATAATAATATAATAATAGGCAGCATTTTTAATAATTTGTAAATATTTCTTTCAATAGTTTCTTGGGTTTTTATCGGTAACAAGTTTTTATACTCTCAGTAATTAGATAATTTCAATGCCTTTTTATAATTTCCTTATTATCTGATATCGTGAAAATCAGTATACATTAACCTATTCTTGATACATTATATTAAATAGAATCTGAAAAATTAAATTTATTGATAAAACCTTA
>CAZZIC010000054.1:3422-22493 GCA_964653985.1 uncultured archaeon
TTACCAGCACAAGCGAAGTCAGAACCACAGGCGTGAATATGCGCGTGGAGGTTCACAATCGAAGATTGCGCGATTCTGGGGCGGAAATAAATTCAAAGATTGGGACGAATGGGACGTCGTAATTGGATTGAAAGTCGAAGAAAAAGTTCAAATCTCATCCAATGCCTTGGAAGCTGTCAGAGTAACCATAAACGGTCAATGCTTAAAAAAGTTAGGAAGACAAAATTACCGAATGAGAATGAGACCGAAACCTTTTCATAAAATCCGAGAAAATAGAATGCTTGCATTTGCCGGAGCAGACAGAGTACAATCGGGAATGAGAAATTCCTTCGGAAGGGCAACTGGAGTGGCCGCAAGAGTCAAAGCGGGTCAAGTTATTAGTGACGTTGGAATAAACTTCAGAGATCTCGATTTTGTCAAGAAAAGAATGCGAATTGCGAACAGAAAACTTCCTTGTACAGCATCAACGGTCTTGTTAAGATATAAAGAACCCGAATTCTTGAAACGTTCAGGCTTACCTCTTTATAATGCCGAAAAAAGAAGAGAAGTACCCCTTCATACAGTATTTTAAATATTTTGTTAGTAATTTCAAACCTTCATTTTTACCTAATTTTCTGGTTTATTCTCTAATTTTTAAATTTTTCTTGTTATTCAACTTAAATTTGACTAATATTTAGCAAGTGAAGATATGCTTTTTGCTTAGAAGATTCTCTTTATAATTTAGATGAGAGGAATTTTTTAAATAAACCTATTTAAGCATATATTTTTTTATAAAATAAGAGTAAAGAATTAAGAAAAAATAATGGAAAAAATTGTTAAGAAGTGAGAAATTAATTGAAAAATCTCGAACCTTTCTTTAATCCCAAAAGCGTGCTTATAATCGGTGCCTCAAGGAAGGAGTTTACTTTCAATTATACCATTTTAAAGAACCTCCTTGAAATCTTCTACAAGGGGAAAATCTACATCTTAAACCCAAACGCGGATGAGATTTTAGGTATAAAATCATATCACACCTTGGAGGAATTACCCGAAGTACCCCAACTTGCGGTAATTCTATTGGGCAAAAATATTTTAGAAGTGTTTGAAAAGTTAGCCAATTTTGGGGTTAAAAATGTAGCGATTGAATCGGAAATTGACATCCACTATGGTTCCAAAAATGATACTTTAGATGTAGATAGCCTAGTACAAAAATTAGAAAAACTCAGTAATAAATATGAGATTGCTTTTATGGGCCCTTCAATGATCGGGATAATAAACTACTTAAACAATTTCACGACCTCCATCATACCAGTACGTCATCATATTATGCAGCGGAATCGAAATGTAGATTCTGGTTTAAGTTTTTTGGCTCAATCCGGTGGTTTAGCGGGAGCTATGGGATGGTGGGCTCCACCGCAAAATGTACCTATCTCGAAAGTCGTTCATTTAGGAGAAAATGTAGACATAAAGGAATCAGACGTATTGTCTTATTTTAATAAGGACCCTCAAACAAAGGTTATATCGCTCTTTCTTAGAGAAATAACTCCAGATTTAATTAATGCTGTAGAGAAATATTCGAAAAGGAAACCAATCCTCTTTTATTATGTAGGGAAAGATACGGAAAAGGAAAAAAATCTTTCAAATTCAGGAGGAATCAAGGTTCGAAACTATATAGAATTATTTGAGATTGGAAAGCTTTTTCTCTGGTGTCCAAAACCTGATGGTTCTAACTTAGGAATAATTGGACCAAGCTCAGGAGCAATTTATATGATTGCCAAAGAGATGAGAGAAAATAACTTATCCCTCGCTAAAATTAAAAAAGAGTCTCGAAATATTATTTTAGAAAAGGTTGGTGGTTCTACATGTCTTGCGGGAAACCCGGTAGATTATTGGCCTCCAGAGCGGTTTATTGGTACCAAAATATGCGAAATCTATAGCACCTCTTCTCAAACACTATTGAAAGATGATTCTGTAGATGGGTTAATTTTAGCCTTAGAATTCTTTATTGAAATAGAATTTGATTTCAGTATTTATAAGAAAATAAAAGAAGCATATCCTAATAAACCGATTATCGTAGTACTCATTCAAGCCGAGAGTGAAGGTTCAAGACGTGTTATAGAATCTGCTTCGGAATTAAAAATCCCTGTGTTTGAAAATGAGATTGAGAGGGCAGTTAGAGGGTATAAATTATTATATGATTACTACTCTAAAATAAAGAAAAACTAAAATAAAGAAAAAGAAAAAATTAACTTCTAAAGATATCTTTTAACTTTGCCGGAATTTGATCAGAATCGTCCATCACTGAAAGAGCATACACTTTTTCTCCACAATCGCATTCCTCGCCTTCAAATAAGTAAAATTTAAATTCATCTCTCCAATTACAAAGCTGTACGCTACTCACTTCCAGAACCTCACCACATACACAGTATATCGCATTTTTAGGTGAGTAGTTTGGCATTATAACGCTAAAATCTTTCTGTGCTTTTTGGAATTCGCATTCATTTAACATGTCATTGATCTTATCTGCAAGTCTGTCTTTTAACGTTGGAACAAAATCCTCAATAATTCCATCCTTAGCCTTGACATCCGTCAAAACAATAAAATTCTTTTCAGGTTCTTCACTGATTTGTTTTTTAACTTCTTCTGGTTTCTGATATTTTTGCATAAGTTCCTTAGGAACAGGAAAAGGTTCCATACCTTCTGGATATGCAAAATTAAATACATATTGGGTCGCTCCCTTTCCAGATTTTTGGTTCAATAGATTTAAGTTTTCATAATCCCTGCTATGTAAAACAAACTTGATCAATTGAAGAGGTACTTTTTTATCAATTAATTTTGCTCGTAGGTTGTTAAGTACTTCCCCGACATAGTCTTTTAATACTAGGATATCATTTCTATTTTGCTGGTAAAACTCCTTTTTGTGTTCTTCTTTAAATTGAAACCACTTTTTCATTAACTGCCCCCGAATCAAGCTCGGAGCCATACAAAATACACATAATAGAGGGAATAAGAATAAAGGATCAATAGGAATCGCATTCCCAAAAAGGATTAACACAATTAATAAACCAAACATAGGAATCGTTATTATAATACTCCATTTTCTCATCTTTTTATCATACGCTTGCTCGATCCCTTCACTCTTTGCCAGTGATTCTGCATTTGATTTTAATCTGTCTAGCGTTTCAATAACACGCTTATCTTCCATACTTTTTATTAAAAGCTTATCTTCTTCATCACCTTCTTGTTCAAGAGCAGTAATTACGCTATTGAGCTCTTCTTTATATTTATTGAAGGTTTTATCTTTGTAAATGAAGTCGAGCGTCTCTTCAGAAAAGTAGTCAAGGAATCTCGCTAAAAAGAGTTTTCTCTCCACTTTCTTACTATCTTCTTCAGAAAGTCCGATTGCCTCTTTCATTAATTCTTCTTCGGATTTTTCCTCTTTTTCTTCCGATTCTTCTTCCGATTGTCCCAGTTTCATGGTGTCAGCTTCTTTCAAGTCTCTTACGTTATCTTTATCGCTCATAATTTTTCGATAGTTCAAATATTTTTGTTTAAAATTAGTTTATAGAATTTTCCTATTCTAATTAAATTTATTAAAAAATGTCGAATTAGTGGCTTTTAAGGTTTTGGTTTAAGAAATCATGAAAGATATTCCAAGATTAGAGTTTCTATAATATGTTTCAAGAAAATATATGTTAATCGTCTAATATTAACCTAAAATTGACTTTTATGAATTAAAAAGAATTAAAGAAAACAAAATATAAAAATAAAAGAAAGGACATTAGACATTTACAACTTTCTCTACTTCAGGAACGAATTGCTTAATCGCTCTTTCAATCCCGAGTTTCAAAGTTTGTTGTGCATGAACACATCCGGCACAATGTCCTTGAAGTCTAACCTTTACAATTCCATCGTCGGTGATTTCGATCAATTCAACGTCCCCACCATCCATTTGCAATTGAGGCCTTATCTTATTTAAAATTTTTTTTACCTTTTCTTCATCTACCATATTTAATCATTTCTCGTTAGTTATTAAACTTAAGATAAATAGTAATAGATGTATTTAAAGCGTTTGTTTTATATTATATGAATTTCTATTCAAATGATTTATCTTTTGTTCTCAAAAGGGTTTTTTCACTAATAAAATAAAAATAGAATCAAAAGTTCTAATAGTTAGGACAATTTTTACAAAAAAATAGCTTTGGATAAACATTAAGAATTGAATCATCATGAAAGAGGAAAAATTTGTTAATGAATTGACGAGGGCACAAAAATTAGTACAAGATGAAAAATATAAGGATGCCATGGAATTGTTAAACGAGCTAAGGAAAATCGAAAGTGAAGAGGATTTTAATTATAACCTTACACATAAACTGTATCAACTAATTTCTAATACTGAATCCTTATCTAATCAGAAAATCATATTAGATATGATACGAGAAAAATCGGATGATGATAACTCAATTGAAATTGAGGAATTATATAACGCATTAAGTAATAAAGAATCGCTTTCTCTCGATAGATCCACATTAAAAAGGGAAATTGAACTATTAATCCTCCGTGGAGCTTTGGAAGGCAAGTTAGAGGGAGACTATATTAAATTGGATGAATGATTCACTATTATCTTCTTCATCTTTTTCAAGCCAATTTTAGGCAATAGTAGATTCATTCCAAGATTTTTGGAAAGATTAGTAATTCTTATTCTGACTCCTTTAGATGATACTATATATGATATTTTCTAATTTTAATTTGATGTGCAGTTTTTATACATACTCACAATAAATATCATAAAGGTACTTATTTATGATTATAGATGGATTCGAGAAAATAATTCATATCAAGGTGGTATATTATGGTCCCGCTTTATCGGGTAAAACTACCTCTTTAAATGCTCTTTTCAATCATTTCGGTAAAAAAAAGGAGGTTTGTAGTATAGAAAGTTCCACAAAAAGAACTTTATTTTTTGATTACGGCAACATAATGTTTCAAAATAAAAAATGGAAACTCAAAATACATCTTTATTCAACTACTGGTCAAGATTTTTATAAAATGACCCGTCCGATTACAATGAAAGCATTGGATGGGATAATTTTTGTGGTAGACTCTCAAGCTTCAGCTTTTTCCCGTAATCTTATTTCTTGGAGGGAATTAAAGATTTTATTAGATGAAAAGCTTAATTCTATTCCTAAAATAATTGCGTTTAATAAACAAGACGTAATAAATAAATTTGATTATCGAAAGTTTTTAGATAAGATTTCCTATGAGAGTTTGGACCATAAAGAGCACTTTTTTACGATTGCCCTAAATGGTGAAAGTATCTTGATTTGTTTTGAAACAATTTTAAGTATGATTTTCAAGGACATCTATTCTGTTCAAAGATTTAAGCCACTATATGCGAAGGTATAATAGAGGGATTTAAACAGGTAAGGTGATGGGTTCTACGGTATTTTTTAATCCAAATGTAGGAATAATCCAGATATAATAACAATATTGTAAATCTTTATAAAAAGGCCTACCAAAATTTATATGTCCCAGATTTCCGAGAAAGAATAGTCCTTGCCCATCTGTGAGATCTTTACAAATAGTTTCCCCGTCTTGATTTATTAAATATTGAGTGATTGCATAGTTTTCATCATCAATCGCAAAGATGTAGACTTCGGGATAATCAGGGTGTATGTGCGGTAAAACTTTATAAGATATTCCTTCAGATCCATTCGATTCTTCTGATTCTTCATTTCCTTCACCTTTCTCAATATTAACGCTCGTCACTACTCCTTGTCGAAGAGATTGATTTGGAATGCTTGTGATCCCTGCCATAAAATATCCGTTTTTAATTGCCGTCCAAACTTTTCGAAATGTAGCCATTTTCTGTTTTGATCCCATTTCTCCTCTTTCAATAAAATTAGCGTGCTTATATGATTCCAAGATAAAATTCATCTGTTTTCTGCTCATTATAGGGCTATATAGGGTACAGATCTTACATTTCTCTGAAGAAGTTGACTTTACAGAAACATTCTTTTCTTCAGGGAGGAAGAAAAAATCAAACTGTTCAAAATATTTCTCTTCACCATTATAATTTATTGACGCCTTCCCAGAAAGAAGACAACCGCATAAGACTTGGTCTTTCGGACTTTCTAAAGTAAGAGTATTCTCAAAATAAAAATATTCTAAAGTTACGCGATCTAGGGTTTTTTCAATTCTATTTTCTGAGGGATCATCAAAATAGAATGAATTCATTAATGATTTTGCTATTTTATGAGAAGGCAAATGAAAAATCTCAGAATCCTTCATTAACAATAAATAGATTTTTGAGACTTATAAGGGTTTTTGGATGCTTATTACTTTTTGTGAATTATCTTCAATTCTTAAAGATAATCCAGTAACCTTTTGTTTTGTGTGGAAGTGTATCTTCTTTTTCGCATCTTTTTTCCAAGAACTTAACCCGGTTAATTCGGGAGAAGTTTCAAAGAGCCCTTCTTGTAAGCCTGCAACCTTTACTGTAATGCCCTCTAAGTCTTGTCCTGAAATGTTTTCCAGTTCGATCTCATATTTACTAAATTCTTTTTGTTTTGTTTCTAATTCTTTTATCGATAGAATATCAAATCGTTTTTGGAATTTTGATGTGACTTGACCGAACAGTGATGGAGCTTCCGATTGGGTTCCAGAAAAAAGATCAATCCCTTTTTTCTTCTCACTAATTGGTTTTGAGACTACAGTAATCGGTAATTCAAATTTAATAGGTTCTCTTCCAAATTCTGGTTTTTTGCGACCAATAACCATTAAGGACCATTCACAATAATCTCCATACTTAAGACCCCAATGTTCCTTTTCACTGGGCTCCCATAGATAATTATGGCTTGGTTCTGCCATTTCTGGTACTTTCAATAAAAGGTATCCTTCTTCAGTGGATTTAGTTTTCACGTCTCCCGCAATGGCGGCGGGTAATTCTTCTACATTTTGACATTTATTTCCGTAAGGTTCGCAATGACATACCAGATTAGCTTTCTGCATTAGTCGTATTTCTAATTCTCTAAATCCTTCGGAGGTATAGTTAATTTTTATTGTTTCGGCTGGTTTAAATACATCCTTTTTTAACTCCACATGTAAACCAGAAAGCGAAAATGAGATTGGATTAGGGTTTGGTTGGTTTCTAGACTCTTTATCATTAATTGTTATATCTTGGTTCTTCTGAATAATGATATCTTCATCTTTATTCAAAGGATTTTCCTTTCTTAGGAGTAATTGAATTTTATACTCTAAATCCCTTTTTTTAATCGTTGGAACAACATTATTTTTTATTAACACAGATTTATCCCGTATGTATTCTCCTGCTTCAAATCTCCCGCGAGAGAATACATCTTTTTTAGCAATTTGCAAATCTTTCTTACAAGGAGGGGAAGTGAGAAGCCTAACACCGCTCCATAATATCTTTTCATCTTCCTCAAAATGAAATGTTGTCCTAACTCGAAGCTTATCTCCGATGTAGACAGTACCTTTATTTAAATCCTTTAATCGCAATTGCATAATTTATCCAAATTAGCGAGAATTAATGAAATTTATTATATTTATAGTAAAGGATGAAATTTTATTAATGTTTTTTATTACCATCTAAAATTGGAAGGTTCGGAAACTGAAAAAGAATTTTGATTATTATGGGTATCTTTGTTAATTTACATAAGATAATTGAAGAAAAACAACAACAATTTTATCAATAAATTCAAAAAAATAAAATTTCCCTCACTTACATTAATATTGCTTTAAACATTGGGAAGAGGTTATCCTTGCTGAAAATCTTTTTAATGAAAATTACAAAAAACTATGAATTCCTTACCAAAAATTCTTTTAAATTTCTAGATTATAGTATTCTATAACTCTTATAAAATGATTCCCTAATGAAGAACAATTTTAAAGCGATATTATTTGATTTAGATGGTACCTTGATTGATGTTAATATGAACACGTTTATTGCTCGCTATTTTAAGTTATTATCTGAAAAATTGTCTGACATGGTTGAGCCAAAAGAATTTATTTCAAAAATAATGAAGGCGTCTAAAGCGATCGAAAATAATAATGGTGAGAAACTTAATGAAGAGGCATTTAAAGAAAAGTTTTTTCCGATTAACGGGTATCAATGGGAAGACCTAAAACCAATTTTTGATGATTTCTATGAAACCGATTTTTCCAAGCTAAAGAAATATACAGATAAGGTTTCTGGGGCAAGAAAAGTAGTTCAAAAAGCCTTCGATGAGGGTTACATTGTTGTAATTGCGACAACACCATTACTTCCTAAAACTGCAGCATTACAACGGCTTGATTGGGCAGGTTTAGGAGATTTTCCATATGAATTTGTAACTTCCTACGAAGATAGTCATGCGACTAAACCGAATTTATATTATTATGAAGAAATTTTGGAAAAGATTGATTGCAAACCAGAAAGGGCATTAATGGTCGGAGATGATGAAAAAGATTTGGTGGCAGCTAAACTTGGTTGTAAGACCTTTTGGGTTGAAAATGATAAGAAAATAGGGAAAAATATTCCCGAGCCGACTTATAAGGGAAAATTAATAGACTTATTAGAAATTCTCTAATTTTCAAACCAAAGATTTGTAGAAATGCTACTTCTGAGAGGGTAATGGAGGAACTACATTATCATCCCATTCTTTTGGAACTGAAACTTCCCACCATTCATCTGGAATCTCAGAATAATTTCCATACTTTTTTAATCCTTTTTGAAATGCTTTAATATTCTTTTTAGGAACTTTCAAGTCTGTTGGGGTTGGATAGAAATAAGCTCCATATCCTCCATGTGTAGTCCCGAGATTTCTGACCATATGCCAAACTTCTCTTTCACATTCTTCTGGTGTGCCAATAGTATAAATCGATTGAATATTTACACATCCCCAGAACATAATTTTACCTTTAAAAGGACGTAAATCATTATAACCCGTCATTCTGGGAGAATCTAACTCAATTGCATCTAACCCCCAATCTATTAATAATGGTAATAATTTATCGATCTTTCCACAGCAATGAAGGTGAATTTCAGTACCCAATTTGTGAGCCTCATCACATAAGGTTTTATAAACATCTTTATAAAACTTCTCAAAAGTCTTTGGACTGAAATAAGGTCCGGATTGTTCACCTAAATCGTCAACGATCCAGAATCCATGTGGATCCAATTCATATTTAAAACAAGCTTTCATGGCATCAACATGCCAATCGGTTTCTCGTTTTAATAACTTTTTGACTTGCTCAGGATGCTTTCGGTGATCAATTAAGAAATTACTAAATCCCCGAATATTCGTAGCTCTTTGGAAAGGTCCAAAGTCAACAATATGTCCCATTCTATATTTATTATTACCAAATGCCTTTTTTAATTCCAAAGCGAATTCATAACGAGTTTTATCCATGGGATCAGGGTTATATCGTTCAATGAAATCATCATAGTTTTCCCAGTTTTTTAAAACGGGTCTTCCCGGATGCCCCATATTATCATCTTTTCCTCTCATGTTCCAAATACATCCCCATTCATCAATCTCTTCATGAGGTATAGCTTTCCATTTATCAGCTTCATATTTGGGATTATTTTTTGCCCAATCGGGTTTTTCCCATTTGAAAGATGTTCTTATATGAGGAAAAAGACCTTCTTCTCCCTCACCCCATCCAGGTTTCCAATCTTTAGAGGGAGTAGTAATCAAAGGACAAATATCCTCTCTCACATCGTTGAAGATAGGGACTCTTAAAGGATCATTAAAGTGGAGGGCGGCTTTAACCAATTCTTTTGAATTCATATTTAAGTATATTTTATTGTAATTGAATATTAAATGTTCTATTAAATATTCGGTTTGGATATAGAATTTTTTTAAAAAAGCCTTAAAAATAGATGCTTTTGAAGATTTACTCGAATGCGGTGTAGATATTTTAATCCAATTGAACCAACAATTGCAAAACACTGAATATGATATCTTTGAATTGAATCAAAAATATGGTGATAAGTTAACCTTTTCTAGCAACTTAAGCCCAACATTACTAGCAACTGGAAGAATATCGGAAATTGAATCCTATGCTAAAAACCTTATTTTGGAATTAGCACTTGGAGGGGATATATTTTTAATTCAAGAAATAGTATTAACCCCGCTGTCCCTCCTGAGAATTGTAAAGTGTTGCAAGACATAAATGTAAAGTATGGAATATACCCAATTAAAAATCCTAATAGTAAATAAAATTTTAAAAATCTTAAAAAGAAAATGAAAATTTATTACAAATATAAATTAGGTGTTATATATGGATTACGAAAAATTAACAGAACTCGTTATTGAATTAGAAGTCGATGATGTTGCAGATGCTGTAAAAGAAGCATTGGATGAGGGAAAGAAGGCATTTGATGTTCTCAACGCTTTAACGAAAGGCATGGATGAGGTCGGGAGAAGATATGAGGAAAAAGAATACTATCTGACCGAATTAGTTTTAGCGGGAGAAACAATGAAAGAAGCTTTTAAAATCCTTCAACCCGCCTTAGAAGCAGAAGATAGAGCAGAGGAGAAAGTTAAAGTTATCCTAGCTACTGTCAAGGGAGATAATCATGACATCGGAAAAAATATCCTTGCTTCACTTTTATTGAGTAGCGGTTTTGAAATCCATGATTTAGGAATGGATGTGGATGCTAATATAATTGTGGAAAAAGTAAAAGAAACTGATGCTGATATCGTTGCCTTAAGTTCTCTTTTAACTATGACAGTTGAAGAAATTAAGAAGGTTCATGAAAGCTTAAAGAAGGCTGGAGTCCGAGATAGTGTTAAACTCATAGTAGGGGGAGCTCCCTTAAATGAGAATCTGGCCAAAAAACTTGGTGCTGATGATTATGCGGAAGATGCTGTAGAAGGAGTTAAGAGCATTCAAGCTTTAGCTGAAAAATAATAACTTTTTTCTCTTTTATTTATTATTAAAAGTCTTTTAGTTGAGAAAAGTAAGCATCATAAGGTTTAAACCCATAAATTACCTATTTCTTTTATTTTGATCTATAATCTATCTTAATATATTATGATTCTAAAGAAATTCTCCTTTTACAAAAAAAAGAATAAAAAGAATTAATTTAATTTGATGATATATATTGGGGTTATTTTCCAGAATCAATCGAGGAACTAAGATTCTTGCTGAGTTCATAATCCTTGGGTTTCATGACGAATAGTACTAAAAGACCAATGTTAGAAATTATTGCTAGGAATATAAACGCTATGTTAAAAGAAGTTGTTAAATCTAAAACCACTCCAGTTAATGATAAGCCTACTGTTGTCCCGAGGTTGGCAAATGCGTTGCAAAGGGAATAATATGTACTGTCCATTTCAGGATGTTGTTTCGAGATTTGAGTTGCTATAGCACTATATGAACTATGCCTCCATCCAATTGATAACCCTATTAGAGATGCAAAGAAAAGTAAGATAAACCAGAAGGTAGGGATAATCATTAGCAATAAACTAACTGTAGTTATGATATAGGCCAAATATACGCTAATTTTTCGTGATGATTTATCACTCATTAAGCCTCCTGCAATCGATCCAATAACAATCCCCAAAGAAATAATTAGATTCAAATATGCTTGATATAAATAGATTTGAGGGTCTGTTGTGGTAAGAGAAAGAGTTATTCCATCGGTTTGAATCAGATTAAGTTGAATTAGGAGAAAAATTGAAACTAAGAGAACAACAACTCCATCTAAAATCGCAGCAAACATCGAAAAGAAATAAGTTTTTAAATCTCTTTTGTTATTCAACATTTGTTTAAGATGTAAACCTAATTTTACTTCAGGATATTCTTTTGGCTCATTAATCAATATTGTCAAAAGTGAGCTTAATATCATGAAGATACCGACTATGATAAATACTAGAGGAATACTAAAACCTCCAAAAACAACAAGAATCGCAAAGATTGGTCCTCCTGCAATCGCGCCTACAGAACGTAGCCCCCATGTTAGTCCACTCGTTCTCCCTAATTTTTCTTTTGGAACAATATCTAAGATTAATCCATCAGTGATCGTATCAGCAAAAGAAACTCCAAAAAATATCAATAATCCCGCAAAGACGAATATATTTATTGCGTTTTGAGGAGTTAAAAATCCAGGAAACCCCATAATGATGAAAATCAACCCCGCAAAGGAAAACATACCAATTATCCATATTCTTCTCCTTCCAAACCTTTTAGAACCTACTTTATCCCCCAAAATTCCATAGAAAACCTTTAAAACCCATGGTAAGAAAATGATGGTTCCTAAAAATGTAAGGACGGTTACTTCAAGATTGGGTATCAACTGTAGCATATAAATAGGGACAATAACAGCAAAAACGCTCTGAACTACCCCTTGAAATAAATAATTGGTCGAAAATATTGCCATGTAATAGTTTTTAAACTGATTTTCCTCTTTAATCATTAAAATTATACCTCTATAAAGTATTCAATAGTTAAGTATCTATAAAATGCAAATCTTAAATGATTTGTTCTATCATAAACATTTTTAGGAATTCCTTTCAAAAATCGTGAATCATATCTTTAAAAATTTTATAGCCTAAATAGAGCTTAGATAAAATATTAAGTAATTATTTGTCTTTTCCATCAACGGAATATCTTATAATATGACGCCGATTAATCCTAATTTTTAAATTTAAATAATTGATATGATCACAAATTAACAGAAAAAGCAAAAAACTTATAAATGGTAAGAACGATATTTAAACAATTACATCATAATTTTTATGGTTTTAAATGAAACAACCTCCAAAACGTAATGAAGATATATGGGTTCGATATTGCGAAGATTGTATAAACGCAAAATTGGAAAACCCTAAAAGAGGGACAGTTTTATACTCTAACCAGCTTAAACTAGAAAAAAAGGATAAATAAATAATCTTTTCCCCTTCTCTTTTTTTAAAAATAATTTCATAATTTCATAATTTCATAATTTCAGCAAAAGTTGGGGTTAAATTTCGAATACAGTAATAGAAATTAAAATTGTTTTATTTTTCATATCGTTATCCTACTGCCCTTTCACTATTTAAAACTTATATTCTAAGATTAAAGATTTAACGTGACAAGATTCCCGATAAACACTTAGTTGAAAAGAAGTAAAAAGTATATGTACCCTAAAATTAACACGAGATGAACCGTAGTAAGAATAAGTCCGATTTTTAGCAATCTCCGATAGTTTAAATCATTCACCCCAGATCTTTCGGCAATATTTAGAGTTGTAATATGAGCGGCAGCTCCTTGCGGAACAATATTTCCTCCTAAATGTATTCCAAAAATAAATATTGTTAAAAGAATAATCGGAGATAATCCCGCATTTATTAACGCTTCAATAACTGGAATGAAGATAAGTGTTGTGGGCGTGTTTGCTACGAAGGCAGACATTAAACTTATGGTAATTAATAAAATAAAGTATAACAAAATAGGATTAATAGTTTCAAATTGAATTTGAGTAAATATTTCTCCAAAACCTGCCTCTAAGATGGCACCTACTATAATATATAATGCTATAAGAAAGAAGATTATATCCCATTCAATATCGTCTAACATATCATGTAGTGAAATTTTACTAAATTTTTTATTAATTAAAATTAAAATCATTGAGGCAATCATAGCTGTCAAATAAAGCTCAGGTAAAAGTATAAATAGAGAAATAATTATGATAATTGCGATACTGTTAAAATAAAACTTCTTTTTATTCTTGATTAAAACATCTTTATCTATTAATTCCATCATAAATTTCTTTTGTTGAGGATCTATCGTGGGTTCTTTTCGAAGGATAAATCTATCAAGTAAAAGAACCGTAATGAACAGTAAAAAGAAGGAAAAGATCCAGTAATTCTGAATAAAATACAAAAAGCCTAAATTGAAATGAGTAGATATGATTATATTTTCACTGCTCGCAAAAGGAGTGATTATAGAACCAATCTTAACACTGAATGTCATTCCCGCCAAAAAGGTTCCAGCCCTCATTCTAAGTTGATTGCAAAGGCGTATAATAACTGGGGCCAATATAATTATTACTACTACATCATTTATGATTGCTGCCAACATTGTTGTTAATAGTATTAATAAAATAAAGAACATCCTCTGTTTTCCTTTGGTAAGTTGAAATAACTTTACGGCTAAATACTCAAGTATATCCGAATCTACAGCTATATTGGTTATTAGACTCATACTAAAAATAATAATAATCGCTTTCCATTCTACATGAATTAAAAAAGCTTCCATTTCAACATCCTGAATTATGCTGGTGAGTGTGGCAGCAATAAAAGCAGCCAATAAGGATATCGCTAAATAGTCAACTTTTTTAACAATAAAAGAAATAATAACTATTGCGAAAATTATGAAATTAATTACTAAAAGAGGGAAATTCATTATTCATACATTTTCTTTGTAATTAAAGTATCTATTTAATAAATTACATTAATATGTGAGCAAGTTAATTCCTAAAAACATGCATTTATAAAAAATCTTTTAGTAAATTTTAGAGATAATTCAACATGTTATATCATAGAAATTCTATCTTTCATTTTTAAACTTTTTAACTTTTAAAGTATGAAATGCCCCCTCCTCTTCTCTTTTAAATTGATTCTAATATATTTTCAAAAAAAAATTCCGGCTTAGATTAGAGGTTAAAATTTTCACTTCTTTAAGTGAAATATGTAAATCAATAAGTGAGAAAGTTTCATATTATAATCCTAAAAGTTTCTGAGCGTTTAACCCCATAATTTTATTTAGCTCCATTTTTATTAGATAATTTGCATTTTCAAACATATGAACACTCATTTCAATCATCTCGGGTATAAAACCATCTGAACCGAATAAAATTTTATCTAGTCCTATTAATTCCTTTGCTCTCAAAAGGAATTCCTTAAGTCTGTTTGGCATCATATAAATTAAATTACTAATGTCTAAATACACATTTGTATATTGTACCGCTAATGAAAGAGCAATATCAACCCAAGGATACCCCATATGTGCTATTACAATGTTTAATTTTGGGAATGATTGGATGATCTCTTCAATATAGAGGGGATTTGAATAGGTAAGTACATTTTTTTTTGTACCTGGAGGGGGATATCCGGCATGAAATAGGACCACTAAACCATAGTTATATGCAATTTCAAAAATATCCATTAGAGTTTTGTCGTTTAAGAATTTCTGCCTAAAAGTTGAGGTGATTTTAAACCCTTTATATTCTCTCTGAGTTACTGAAGTAGTTATCTCATTTTTTAATTCTTTTATCGTTAGTTTTCCTTCTGGAGGATTATAGAAAGGTACAAAAATATCTGGTGCTCTCTTTTGCCATTCTAAAACAAGTTTATTTTCTTTTAAACTCAAAGGAAGGAGAATAACTTTATCTATGTTATTTCTATTTATATAAAAGAGACATTTCTCAATTATATCATTAAAATTCCCCTTTTCTATTTTCCTAATTCCATTTTTTATTCTTTCATAAAATCCGTATCCCAAAAAGTTTTGAAAATGAGATACTAAAGAATTTATTGAGTTTAGTTCTTGAAATATATGGCAATGAAAATCAATCCTCATCTCATCCAACTCCGATTAAGAAAATTTACCTTAGGAAATATAAGAAAATATTCTAATTAGAATTTAGTTAAATCACATTAATTTACTGATAAATAGAAAATTATCCAGATAAAAAGCATGTTTAGATTAGAAATTGATAGAAGTTCCTCTTGAATATAATCAGTTAAATAGCGAAATAAATAATAAAAATAGAAATTAATAATAATATTAATTATTCTGAATGAGCACTAATGATTAAGTCAGCGAATAACTTCATATCGTTTAGTAAATCATTGATTTTGTCTTGTGAATCCATTGAGATCTCCCCATCTTTCATAATTAATACTGAGATGATGTATTTAAAGATATGGAGTTCAATTTCTTTTCCATCCTCATTTCGCCCTTTGAAATCTGCGGAATCAGACATGAATATGTTTTCTCTAACTGTATTACATGCATTTATAAAATCTCTAAGATCTCCTCGCAATGTTAGCCCACTACTTACCCCTTTTACGTTGTGAACAATTACATTTCCCGAAATATCCGATACAATAACTTTCGCATCTATTTCCTCAAGTTGTTTTTCAGCTTTCTCTACATGACCCTTTAACTCTTCATAAGATTCGATCAAAATATCTCTAAAGATTTTTGCAAGTTTATCTTGATCATATATACTGGTAAGATAAGATTTGAAGTCATATGCTTCAAACACTTCTCCGAAAAATTCTTTTGCATTTTTCACATTTGTATCGAGAAGCTCTTTTTCATAATCTTCAGTATCATACTTATGAAAGAATAGATAAATTCGGGGCTTCTCATTACTTTTTCTATAGATATCTAATAGATTTTTGAAATACTCTTTTGCCTCATCAAATTTACCAGGAGCATGGAGATCTACAATTGGAATTAAAATATCAGTACCTCGAAATATTTCAGGTTTTTCTAAATATTCTTGACGGTATTGTTCTTGACCACCAAAATCGAATATCCCAATCTGTAACCCGAGAAATGGATGTCTACGTGTCTCATATAATATTGTTGGGCTTAGAGATCTTGTATCTTCAGGACTCTTTGCCGCAAACGCTACAGAATATATTGAGGTTTTTCCACAACCAGAAAGTCCCACTAAGCTAATCTTCAAAACTCTTCAACCTTTTTTATTTTTTATTGCTTTAAATTAATATATTGGTCAACCATTCTCTATATAGAATGTGTTTAATAATAATTCATTTCATTTAATCTTTTTATTAAATAAATGGTTTTCTTCTTTTTAATATCTTATTTACTCAGATCATATGTTTTTGATAATATTTTGCCGTACCGTTCGGTAGATGCCTCAATAAGGATTTCACCTAACAAAGGTTCTCCATCTTTCGTTTCTAAGGGATAATTGATCTCAACTGCCTCGAATGGAAAGATCTCCTTTATCGTGGTAACCCATACATTTCTTTCAAACATATCTTCAATTCCAGCTATTCTAATTTTTAAGTTATCAAGTGTGTATCCAATGGTATTGCTAACATTGACCTCTAATATTCCATCCTCTTCATTTAACTTCTTTTTTACACTTAATGCTCGCCTAGAACCTATTATTGGGCGAATCTTCTCTTTCTTTTCGGGTTTTGTTTCAGGTTTTTCTTGTTTCTCCTCGAAATCTCTGACAACATAAACCTTTCGTTTCTGTATATTATATTGGGTTACTTTCTTCAATTTTGAAAGAAACAACACAGAATTCATTTTAATTTCATTGAAAGGTTTTATATCGATATATCCCTTTTCTGCGGCATCTTCCATTATTTCAGTACCAATTCCACTTCTTGTTAAGACGGTATTCTCCTCTGCTCCACTTCCAACAGAACCGATAGATATATCAGCCTTCTCAGCAGTAAGATCAATACAGAAATTACAACTCGAGGATTTATACTTGTCCAATTGTTTTATTGTATAGGATTTTACCGGATCTGCATCATCATCGTAATAAAGGTGGAATTTCCCTTTGCTGATGTCCATTTTTACTACATCTTCGAGCTTAATCCCATCGTTTCTAAACCGAGAATATAATGCCTCTGGCGCGAAGGAATCCATGCAAAATAGACCAATTGTCAATACATGAGCTCTCATGAAATATTTAAGCATACCTGATGGACTATCCACCATCTTCTTAACTGCGTTGATATTACAAGGAGTTCCTACAAAAGCTATTGATCTAGATTCTTGCCTAATGGCTTCCATAAGTGCTTCAACGGTTTGAGAATGACAATAAATAGATCCTGCTGCTTCAATTGCTTCATCTTTGCTTTTTACAATCTTAGCTATTGGATGCCATGGATTATTAGGATCTTTCGCAGTAACTACTGCGGCATCAATGAGATGCTCATCGAATAAATAACATAATAAAGATGTAACTGTTCCTCCATCTTGTCCCGAACTAAATTCGGGTACTTTTGTTTTTGCTACATAACCGGTTTTGATTTCGCCAATTAATTGTTCTGGATCGGTAATTGTGCGGGGGCACTGATTATAGCAGATTCCACATCCCGTACATTTACCAACTAATTTAGGCTGAGCCTTTACATGATCCCACTCAAGAACTGGACAAACGGCTGCACATGTTCCACATTCGGTGCACACGCCCGTTCGAATAATCTCTTTCATCAATAATCCATAGCTATCTTTAGATCCATGGAGTTTTTTTTGAATGTAATCAAAGGAGTATTCATAATCACTTTTATCATGCTTAGCTTCTTCGCCTTTCTGTTCTTCAACAGTCATGGTATCCTTTTTATCTTCTTTAATTATTTATCAAATTAAGTTTTAAATTATGTAATTTAAATAACTAGAGAAAAATAAAGCTTATTGATTTATGAATGAATTAGATAACGGATTTCAAGCATATTTTATAATTTTCCGAAATAATTATTGATCTTAATCATTTGAAAGTTTAGTATTATCGACTTCATATCTTTTTTGTATTTCTTTGCTTACTTTCAATGAAAAAATCTTCACTCCTTTAAGGAAAGTTTCAAGCCAGAAGAATATTCTTGAAAAGAAGCCAATATTTCCAAACGATAGAAAATGCTTTTTTAAAGGTTTTTCTAAATTCCCGTTTCTGACGTTTTATATTACCAATCCAAAATAGCTTTAAATGCTTAAATAATAGAAAATAGGAGAAAATAGTTCTCTATAGTTTTTAAATAGTAATGTAGTGAATATAATGAGATATTTGAAAATATATTAAATGATGATTCAAGGTGATGATAAGCATTTAGCTAAGAATTTTTAAGGAAATGTCTGGTATTTTTAACCATTTTTGCTAATACTATTCTGTATAGCTTTATTCCAGAATATTTCATTTCATTTTAAGACTTATATAAGTAATAATTAAGAATCTTTTTTCCAATAAGATAATATGATTGGGAGTAATTTAATTAGTTTTCTTTATTGATACATTTCTTGTATTTTCAGCAAAAGCCGAGAATTTATAAATACTTATTAAACGGGATTAATATATGAATTATGAACGATTTTAAGAAGTTGATTTAA
>CAZZIC010000055.1:0-3542 GCA_964653985.1 uncultured archaeon
AAAAATTTTACATTACAATGATGAAAGGGTATTTTTAATTTCCCTTCTTGGAAAAGAAAATTATATTATTCTTTCTTGTTCCGACTTTTTCAGTATTTCTCCTACATAGTATAATCCGATCAAATTTCCACGCCTTTGGAACTTTCTTGAGACTAATAGAATAACCACATGTTCATTCTCATCTACTGCGCCTTTATCTACTGCGAATCGTACTGATTGTTCAATTATGCTTTCCGCATCTAAGTTAAAGAAGTCAATGTTTTTAATATGATATTTATGAACTCCCCATATTAAATTCAATTCTCTTGCTGTTCTCTTATGTGGAGTTATAGCAATTATAGGCAAAGGTGGACGATATTTAGAAATCATACGAGCTCCGTAACCTCCTCGTGTAATAACCATTATTTTTCCTCTAAAATTTAATTCATTCATTTCTTTTGACAAAGAATGAATTGCATGACCCAAAGTCTGTGTGTGGGTAAGCCTTTCTGAATCGTATTCATCTGGAACCCTTAATGGCATATATTCCGTTGCGGTATAAGCAATTTTATTCATATAAAGAACTGAATTAATGGGATAATCCCCTACAGCAGTTTCTGCTGAGAGCATTAAGCAATCGGCACCATCATAGACGCTGTTATAGACGTCACTAGCTTCCGCCCTAGTTGGAATGGGTGCATTCGTCATAGATTCTAACATTTGAGTTGCAACAATAACTTGTTTTCCTTCCTTATTACATTTATAGATCATCTCTTTTTGTCTGATAGGAACCTTATCTGGAGAGATCTCGACACCTAAATCCCCTCTTGCAACCATAATACCATCGGAAACTTCTAAAATTCTATCAAAGTTTTCAAGAGCCACTGGTCGTTCGATTTTCGAGATTAACTTTATTTGATCGTTTCCATAATTCTCTAAAAGGCGTTTTACCTTCAATACATCATTACTGTCAGAAACAAAAGAGATAGCAAGAAATTCAGGATCCAACTCTGCAATAAGTTTTAAATCCTTTTTATCCTTACTCGTTGGAACACTTTGCTTTAAATCTCGAGATGGAATATTCACTCCTTTGTGGGAAGATATTCTTCCCCCAGTTATTACTTCTCCGATGAGATGATCTTTTCTTTTATCTTTTACTTGAATTTTGATAATGCCATCATTAACATAGAAAAAATCTCCTATCTTAATAGATTCTAAGAACCCACCTAAAGAAATAGAGAATTTATGTTCATCACCTTCTATCTCTTCCTCGTAAACTTTTACTTCTTCGCCTATATTGAGATTAAAGCTTTCATCTCCTTTCATTTCTCCAACTCGTATCTTAGGTCCTTGAATATCTGTCAGAATTCCAATATATTCATCAACATCTCGAATTCTTTTGAAAAGTGTTTTCATCTCCTCATGAGTGCCATGAGAAAAATTTAAACGAAATATATCAACACCTGCTTGGATTAACTTTTTGAGCATTGAAGCTGATTCAGACGCGGGACCCACAGTGGCTATAATCTTAACTGTATTTTCTCGAAAAGACATATCATTTCAATTTTTTATTTAATTTAATTATTTCACATATACATTTCGTTATGATTCTTATATTAGATCTTTGATTTAATTTTATTTATTTCATTACTAACTCTTTAACTTTCTTTAGCCTTCGTTGAAGATCTTTTTTAAATTGATTTAATTTGGGTATAAGAGTATTTATTTCGTCCAATTTGGTAAGCCTTCTTAGAGCTAATAAACTGACACGATAATTTCCTTGAAATATTGGATATTGGACAAGATTAAAGTGCATTTCAATGGCTAAATCTTTCGATAATTCAACTATTAAATCCGAACTCTGACTTGTGGCAATTATACTAAGAAAATTGAGGTATTTTGGAGGACCATCATAATTATAAACATTAATTAAGATTATACGATTGGAGAGATCATCGAGTCTATAAATATTCTTTATTTTCATTGTCAAGATCTGGTCGTTTTCTTTAATGGATAAAGGAGGGAAGTCCCCTCTCAATTTTTGAGCATTTTCTCCAAATTCATTAAGAATATCTTTTCTGAGTCTATTTTTTCTCATAAAACTCACTATTTTCAAATTTATTAACCTTTAATTTTAAAAAGACAATTATTTGTAATATTATTATTTAATTCTTTATAATAAAAGAGAAAATTAAGCCAATTTGATTTTGAATAATCCTTAATCGTCGATTTAAATTAGGAAAAAATTCGGAAAGGTATAGAAAGTAAGCAAAGTTCTTTTTAGGGAGGGGAAATTAATGAGCTTTATCTTAAATATACAATAAATAATTTTTTATTTCACACACGCGTTTTTTCAAATAATGTCGACTTCAATTATCATCTATATTGTAAAAAAATAGAAAATATTCATAGAAATTATTGTATTGATATCTTTTATCTCATACCTCGCACTTGGGAATAAAATGATTCAATCTATTTTGTTATAAAAATATGTACATATTAGAATTTACCAAAAGATTTATATAGGCTATTTTGCAAATAAATAATGCATCCTCATTAATCCTAAACATAGGAAGTCCATTGAAAATTATTAAATCTTAGATGAATTCTAAATACGGGACTAATGAATAAAGGATATATTATAAAAGAGGGGAATAAATCAATTACATTAGTAAATCCAGTTAAAAGGGAGGAAAATGATGTAAGTATGTTTCTTGATTTTGATAAAAGAAATGACATCTTTTATAACAATCTATATCTGGAAGATCATAAGATAGTTGTAAAGATACCGATTAAATCAGAAGAAAATGCTGAAAAACAACTAAAAATCGAGGAATTTGATTTAGCCAAATATACTTACCTTCTGGGATATTAGAATTTTATGAGAAAGAACTATTAGTGTTTTACTTAATCCGATTTAGGTTTTTCTCTTGAATTCTGCTTATTCTGCTTATTCCAACACTATTTAAGAATAATATTGATTCTACTTGGAATACATAATATTGATATAAAAGCTGATTTCAATAAAATTATTAACATTTCTAAAATTGTCAAATTTGTAAGAAATTTTTAATTCTTTAATTCTTTAATAAAAGACTTTATCAATGAGAGGAAGTTTGTCCTAATTTATAATTTCTGAAGGTGAACAAAATGGCAGTCGTATATATGAAAAAATTAGAAGAGGAACCTGAATCTTACGATGAAAAATTCACATCACTTACAAAAGGTGTAAATACCGAAGTAAAAGAATGGTTTCTCCAATAAATTTTTTATTTGCACTATTTCAGAAAACTCTCATTTTAAAAAAGTCTCGAAAAGTAGACTTGAAAGTTAAGTTATAAGTAAAAAAAGAGATCCGAAAGGAGCCCTTCAATTCGAATATATTTTTAAGGTTTGAGAAGATAAATTTTCGAATTTTTTCGAAAATCTAAGAGAGGGCGAAATCCAATGTTTTATTCGAATTTAGGGATTCCATTCGTACTTCTTACACTTAAAAGGAGTTAGAAACTATAAAAACTATATTAATAAAAGTCTTTTACGTGCTATCGCAACATACAAAGAAT
>CAZZIC010000055.1:3642-7519 GCA_964653985.1 uncultured archaeon
TTCATTATTTAATTCCCATAATTATATATTCCAACCGGTCTTCTAACAGTTCTACCTCAAAACCTTCATCTTCCATCCAAGAGATAACCTCTGAAGGATTAAGCCACCTTGATCTCGATTTAATGTGTTTTATTGCTCCTTTTATACCTGCCCAATACATTAATTTCCAGAGTTGGAAAAAAAGCTTCCATCGCGGATAGGATCTATTTCTATCCTTTAATATGAAAATCCCATTTGTTTTTAATACTCGGAACACTTCTTGGATTGTTTTCAAGGGGTCACTAAAATCGTGAAGACTGCTTAGACAGGTTACCGCTTCAAAAAAATCGTTCGGGAAAAGGATATCTTCGGCAATACCCGTTTTAAGGGTATAATCCGTAATATTATATTCTCTCGCTTTTTCTCTTGCAGCATTTAACATTTGCTTAGAAGGATCTAAGCCATATATTTTTAATTGATGAGATTTACTTTTAAGTTCAAATAAGAGAAAACCCGGTCCACATCCTAAGTCAAGGATGGCAGAGTTTTCATTGAGATCATGTTTTTCCATCTTCGTCAATATTAACTCAGCAAAAGGTTCATATTTAGAAGAGATTCGTTTCTGGGCAGATTGAACAAAATGGTTAACTTTATCCTTATTTTTCCAATGAGTTTCCATCATTTATTTTTCCTTAATAGCTTAAATTAATAATTTCATCAAAAGTTATTCTTCTAAATTTTACTCTTACGTTCTTAGATTGAAGAAGATAATAAGAAGTATTTAAAGATAGGCTTTAATCATTTCTTTAAATTAATATGAAGAAAATCAAGTAAATACTACTAAAACCATAAAAAATTACCCTTATATGAATTTTTTGATTTGGAAAATGTTATAAAAAATAAATTATAATTAAGGTTATGGAGCTTACCGGGATCTGGGTGTTGTTTTCATATTTTAATACTCAAATAGGTCCGGTAACATATATGGTTAAACCATTAATGAAGCAATCGCTCCAGAAACGAATAAATAAATTAATGGATATAGATATCGATGATTCCAAATTTGAATATAGTTTTCAAGAGATTAAAACATTTAATTATATGTTTTATATCGAATCCCCTGCTTCGAGAGGGAGAACTCTTTTATGTATGCTTTCCATTTGTTTAGAAAAAGAAAGTAAAAAGCAAGAAGAAATCTATGAAAAATTGGAGAAGTATGTAGGAATTATTAAGCATATACCTAAATTATATCTTCTTCTTACGACGAAAAACTTAGAAAAGGAAGAAATGAATGCAATGGAAACAAATTTTACGACACTCATAAGTAATTTGTACAATGAAATCAAAAAGATACCCGGAATCAGTATTGAAGTCCTTCCAATGATTATCCCCGGTTTTTTCCGTTATAAAGAAGATACATTAATTAATTCATATGAAAATTGGATCTCCTTCGAAAATGAAATAGATTTATTTAGAGATCTTCTGATACGTATCAATCGTTCTAAATTTGATTCTGCGTATTCTTCTTGGAAGGAGTTCGATGAAGTATTGATTAAAAGAGAAGAGAATAGAATCAAATATTTTTTAATAGGCGCTTTTCTTTCTTTAAAATTAGAGGAATTTGAATCTGCGTATCAATTAGCGGAATCTGCTCTAGAATTATCTAAAAAATCTGAATTTTACGAATTACACCTTGACGCAATTCTATTACTGATTGAATGTGGATCTCATTTGGGAATGATCATGATATTTGAGACAGCTCTGACTATTTTCGATGGATCCAGCGGTTTAAGTAACTTTATCTTACGTAATTATAGCAAATTTTATACTCTCCTGGAACAAGGCTTGGAGCTCTTAGAGCAATGTGATATCTCTAGACCCGACATAAAAATTCGTCGTGCTATTTTTTTAATGTATTTGGGAAAATTAAAAATTTTAATATCTAAAACGGGTAAAGATTTATCCATAGTTGAGGAAGCAATCAATTTATTAGACGAAAGTTATAAGTCTTTGAAAGAATATCCCTTTACAACCGTCCTTATCCAAAATCGAGTTATTATCTCGCTTGCTTATGAAATTTTACAAGAATATCAAAAATCCACCAAATTGTTGGAAAATGCTTTTGACTTAACATCACAAATACCCACAAATCTTAAACAATATTATATTGCTTGGATCCTTCAAAGACAAGGATGGAATTACTTACATAATGGATTTATAAAAGAAACGACAGAGAAATTTCAACATAGCATATTTGAAATCCAGAAAATCAACATTGACAGAGATCGGGAAATTTTATTAGCTAAGAGCTATATGCGAATGTGTTATATTTTATCTTTTCAACAAGTGGATTTTGGAAAGATTTTAACTTATTATGAAACTTCTAAAAAAATCCTTGAAAAATATAACGAAGGAATTGAATTAACTCGGCTTTATTATGTAATGGGGGATATTTTTAAAGGAAAAGGAAAATCAACTGATGCCCTGAATTATTATGAGAAATGTGAACAATTAGCAAGGAATATCGATGATAAGGAAAGTATTGGAATAAGTTTAACTCGGAAGGCGCAAATTAAAGCCCAAGCACTTCATTTGGATCAAGCCCTTGAATTATATCATGAAGCCTTATCATATTTTGAAGATATTAATCACTTGCAATTTTTGGGGATAACATACGGGGAAATAGGAGTATTATATCAAGCATTAGATAACAAGCAAAAAGCTTTAAAACATTACAGACTTGGCTTAGAATCATTTGGAAATGAAGGAAATATTCTAGAATCTTATTGGATTCTTTATAAATTAGTTTCTTTGTTGTTGAACACGGATTTTGATAAAGCAAGGAAATATGCAACTAGATTATTAAAGCTACAGAGAAAAACGAATAGTGATATTATATATCAAGCGAGTAGATTGGTTAAAGCACTTATCTTAACCTATAATTCAAATCCCAGACAACGAATGAAATCCATTTTCCTATTAGAACAAGTTGTGGAGGAAAAGATTATCCAACATCACCTTTCTCATGCTGCCTTGATGCATCTATGTGATTTATTGTTGAAAGAGACACTAATAACATATGATGAACAAAATATCGAAGATCTGAAAAAGTATCTTCATAACTTGGCATCAATCTCTCAGGAGTTTCATTTATCTCATGAATTAATCGAAACAAATATTTTATCTTCTAAAATCGCTTTAATTCAAAATGATATCAAAAGAGCTAACAAGTTAATTCAAGAGGCATCAAGAATTTCACAAAAATTAAACATCTCCCGAATTAATACTAAAATCCAGAAAGCGATTACTCTTATTAACCATTATAAAAAAGAAGCAGAAAATGTAGATTTTAAAAATCTAAATTTAAAAGATCGCTTAATTAGAGTTAATTTTGAGGAAGAGATGAAAAATTTCATCCGATTCTATAATATTTAGACCTTCATTGTTTGATTAAACACCAAAGATGCATTTTAAATTTAGTGGATATCGTTCTAATATCGTTCTACTAAGCCTATTGCAAGAACAAGGTTTTAAAACAAAAAAATTGGTTATTTTCTAAACTCCATAAATTTTGTTGAATTAATATCAGTTAAATAGACTTTATTTTCCAAAACTTAAAAATAGAAATTTAAAAAGAATAATATACCTTATAGCAAATTTGTTAAAAGCAATAGGATTTAAAGATTTATAGGATAGGTTCCAAATTTCTTTACTGCTTCCAACATCCATTTGATTTGTTTTAAGTTCATAGCAGGATGTGTATTTGTAGGAGATATAATTAATCCACCGCCTGGTCCTAATGTTTTAATTGCATATTTAACTGCATTTTCTACTTCTTGCTTAGTACCATCAACTAAAATATGAGAGGTATCAATGTTACCCAAGAAACAGAGTTTAT
>CAZZIC010000055.1:7619-13563 GCA_964653985.1 uncultured archaeon
CAAACGGGAGGGAACACTGACACATAGTCATCTTGTGCCATCAAATAAACATCCTTATCCTTAGTTCGTCTTTGAACGGTACGAAAAAGCTTTTTTGCTTGTTTAAATATATCTTTTTTGTCAGGTTTTGGAAAATTTTCCCAATCCTTACGGTTTTTAATCATTCCATCAATATAGTAAGGCATGATGTGGCCATGCGTGTTCACGATTTTATATTTTCTTCCAAAAACGTCAATCATTTCTTCTTTTCCCTTAAAAATAAAGGGGATATATCCCGCACCTACTGTATCAATCCCTAATTGTGCAGCAGTTTCTGCAGATCTTTGAAATATAGAAACTTCAATATTAGTTAAGATTCCATTCACTCGGTCAACCCAATCATCGGAATATTGTTCTGAAAGTTCATCCATTACATCGAAAGTTGTTCTAGGAGGTTTTCCTAATACTTGATCACAGATTTTGCCGTCTACGGTGATAATATGAGTTGGAACTTTATCGGGCTCTTCTCTATTCAATGCTGCTAATACTCTTTCTTCACAATCCATATTATTTGTCAATAAGGTATAAAATAAATAAGTTTTTGTCTTTCTAATAATAGAAAATATCTACTCGCTTATGAATAGGGAGAGACTTTAAATCTTTTTAATTGCTCCATAATATACTAAAAATGAAGAAATTATTATTAAAACAAAATCTATCATAGACATTATCAAGACGATTACACCGCTTAACATCTTATAGATTATTAGGGTACTATAAGCAAATATATATAATCCAGTTATTCCAAACCCAAAATATTTCCATTTTCTCCTTAAATCTTCATTCTGAAAGGATTTATAAATTTGTACGGAAAAATAAAATGTAATTACGAAAGGAATGCTGAGAGTAATCATGATATAGATGAAATAAAGGTCAGTATATACAGGGTGCCAATCTGTCGATTTATTGAGAGTCAGTCCATCTGGCGTAAGCAATAGTATAATAAAGAGGAGAATGACATAAGCTGTTAAGAGAAGATATTGATTCATTGAGCCAATTTTCTCCCCTAATTTTAGAAGAACTGTAAACATAGCTAAAAAGAACGTTCCAAGAAAGAGAAAAAATAATATTAAAAAGTAAAAGAGGACATTCAAAAAGTCATTTCTAATAAATACAAGGATGAAATTGAATAAAAAGCCTATGGATATTGAGATATAGAAACCACTAAAAAATATATTGATTCTCTTTGTTCCACGCGATAATAATTTGATACCAAATGTCAGAAATAAGAAGAATAAAAAGCCTTGAACAAAAAAGACTTGAAAAATAGCTTCTAGTGAGAGATCCGAAAATGAAATTATATCATAGATCATTTTTAATCCTTATCCCGTTATTAGATTAAGATGTATGTTATTTATATTTAAAAATTACTATCTGCAAATGTCACGATTGAATCAAATCCTCCTTTCGAAATTATTAATCGAAATCATTTTTAACCTTAAGAATTCTCTTACTCATATTTCTCATAGTATCTATCTTTTTGGAAAATTATTTTTCTTATTTTTCTAATTTTAAATTCCAAATAATAAATCGAGTTCCGATTTAAGATATTCTTTCAAATTCTCTTCAATATGTTTAGCAAAAGGAGGAATGGAAAGTTTTTTGATCGGTTTTAGCAATTCGATTATTCTTATAGTTTTAATTTCATATGAAATTGTGGATGCATACTCTAATGCCTTTAAATAACGATCTCCTTGGTAAATTAATATTGTGAAAGGTTCTATAACAAAAGCATAGTCTAATTCATTAATTCCCGCTGATGGTAATCCGATATCGGAATAACTTTCATAAATAATCGTATCACATTTTTCACGAATTTTAGCATATCCCCAATGGTCGGCTTTCATATAAAGTTCATTTAATTCATTTAAATCCTTAGTAGTTGTAATAGGAATAATTTCAGAATTGTCTAGCAGCTTTTCAAAATAAGAAACATGAACAGGAAAGTCAATCTTCTTATTTATGGCAATATAATTATTTTCTCCAGTAGAAATTCTGTCCAATAGGAAATTGGGAAGGGTCCCCCAAGAAATTTCACTTGATCGAGGACCCCATAATCTATGAACCGGGTTTAAAGCATAAATATCAAGATCTTGTTGAGATTCTTCAAACAAGATTTTGGCGTCTTTTCCATAAAGCTTTCCTTTTTCTAATATTTGAGAAACTAATGGCCAATGGCGCCATACATTATTTCCCGATCTTGGTTTAAATCCACAGACGTTTTTATTTAATTCTTTAAAGTATCTTATTAGAGCGACAGTTAATGTAGTTTTTCCAGAATTTAATTCATTTAATCCAGAGCATAAAATATTCATTAATCATCCACCGAGAAGTATAATGAAGATAATTAATAATTTGAAAATAATGTTTCTGAATGAAACAATAATAATTTAATCACCTGAAATCTTGAAGGGTCTTAAGATTGGATGAAAATTTGATTCTTAAGCTAAAAATAAAGAGAAAAGAATAAAGAAAAAAAAGGAAATTTAAATTAAATCTAATAGTCGATGTCTATTTCTGTCCAGAGGGCTGGATGATCTGATTGAGGTTCTGTAATATATTGTGTTTTCAAAACTTCAAAATGATTTGAAACGAATATATGGTCAATTCTCCGCTCTATTTCAAAATCTTCTGTACTTCCAATAATAGTGCTCTCATTGGCTACAACCCAAGTGTCTTTTAATTCCGCGACTGAATAATTATAATAGATTGAATTTGGTCGACTGTTAAAATCGCCCATTGAAATAACATTATCTTTTCCATCAATGTGATTCATTATTGCTTCAATATGTGCCAGTTTTGCTTCATGGCTTCCAGCAGGGTGACTTATATACACATTAGCAGTTTCCGTTCTGTATCCAACACCATTAAGATCACTCTCGAAGTTTAAAAATTCTATCTGAACATAAGCTGTACCGATCTCGTCTACATTACTGTATGTAAATATAGTTTCTGCATGAAGGATTGGATATCTTGATAAAACAGCACATCCATATGTTCCTGTTACCGTTTTTGGACCATAATATGAATAATAATTAAGCTTTTCGGCAAAAAAGCGAACGATATCAGAATTACCGCCAGAGATTCTCGCTGTATCGCTCTCTTGTAGCCCAATTATATCTGGATTTACTTCCTTTATGAGTTCTAGTTGTTTTATGTAGTTCTTATCCCCTGATATATTTACACCTTGCTGTATATTGTAAGTCATAACTGTCAATGTATAGGAATTAGAATCCTCTGAGCCTATTTCCATATCAGAAAGATTTCCTTCCCAAGGTTTGGGTTGAATTATATAGTTAATCACCATAGTTCCAAGAAGGATAATCGTCAGTAAACCTAACAAATTTCTGAATTCTTTCTTAGATTTAATAAAAGTTTGGATCTCTCTTCGGTTTTTTATGAATAACACTCCTCCAAAAAGGAATAATCCAATTATTAGGAATGGCAACCAGAAAAGGTTTCGAAAAATATTACTAACAGGCTCTATATACCCCCAGACATTTGTGAAAATTAAAATAAGAACCAATAAAATAAAAAGGATTCCACCAACGCCGAAACTTATCCCCAAATATTTCTGGGAAGTTCTCTTGACTGTAATCTCTTTAGTAAGTAAAGTAAAATCTATGAATACGATCGGACTTAAAAGGATCATCATAAATAATGGAATTTGGAAAAATAAGGGAGGGGGATGGTTTACTATAACTGGATCTGAACTAGGCTCTGCTGGAAACGAGATTGTGTGAACAAATATCGTAAAAAACAGAGAGAGAACGAAAAGAAGATTCAAAATCCATACATATTTAATCTCCAATTTTGATAGTAGATTTTCTTGATAGCTGATTATTCCGATACTTATTGAGATCATAGCTATTAAAGAAATTGTTATGAAAGTATAATCCCCTTCAGTCCATCTGGATATTACTGTTGGGCTTGAAAATGCAAAATAAATAAGGATTAAAATACTTATAAGGGCTAAGCTCAAAAGTAAAGTTTTTCCAAATTCTAATTTTTTTTGAGGAGATTTTTCTTCTTTTGTCGGCTCTGTTCCTTCTTGTTCTCTTACCAAGGTCTCACTAAATTTTACTTTTCCAAAAATTAAAAATAAAGCTAAGGCGCTTAAAATCCATCCTATGGCTTGAAAAGCTCCATACATAGAAATATCGAGAGTAGATCCTAAAACTCTAAATATTATTGAAATGATTACTGCAAATCCGAGTCCGGTTCCAAATTTTACACTAAAAGCATCTGGTTCACTACTTTTTTTAAGTAAATAGCTTGGGAAATAAAACATGAAACTTCCTACACCAATACCCGCGATTATGATCTTTGTTGATGGTTCTACTAAAGGAGTGATGATTCTTGTGATAATAATGACAATCGCTAAAGTTTCAACAGTATATTTAGGTAATCCTTTTTTAAATATAAGTAGTAAAAAAGGAGTAAGTAAAAACAGAAGACCTAACGCTTTTTCATCCAAAGTTAAATTTAATAAATCCAACATGTAAATAGATTCAATCAAATTCGAGATCAATTGAAGAAAAAACAAGAAAATGATGGAAAGTATTATGATTTCGGGATATAATTTTCGATAAAAGTTTTTGGTAAATATCATAAATCATATTAGTGGTTAACATACTAATAAATCTTTCGAACTAATTTTTATTTTAAGATTAATCTAAGTTTAAAATTAGTGTGATATATTTGTTTATTCTAATCAATTATTTCAAAATAAGAATCTATCAACTTTATGCAGCATATTTTTTAACTCCGAATTCATATGTTTTTTAGGATATTAAATTTACATTTTTGGTTGAAATATAAATATGAATGAACAAGAGGAAAATATCAAATTAGAAGATTTAAAACAGAAAATTACTGATCAGAGAGATATTATCTCTAACTTGAATAGAGAAAATAAAGATTTTCAAAATACCATCAATAATTTAAAGACCGAGAACTCGGAAATGAAAAACAAATTTGAAAATCAAATTAGGAAATTGAAGGAAAAAATTTCTGATTTAGAAACATCCAATCCTGAAAGCTCTGAAATAGAGAAATATAAAAGTCAAGTTAAGAAAAATAAATTTACCATCTTAAAGCTTAATAGGAAAATTGATAGTTTAAAAGAGAGAAATCAAAAGTTAGAAAAGGAAGTCGAGCAATTAATGGATGAAATAACTTCCACAGATACATTAATTTCACCTAAAACCGTCATAAAAAGTTCTAAAAAGCAAAGAAGGCCAATGGAAGTACCTACCGAGTTAGAGAGTGAGAAAGGTTTGATAAACGATGAAATGATAGAAGAGGATATCACTGAGGATCAATTAATAGAAAAAGAATTTGTTGAAGAGGAGTTAAAAGAAAAACCCCAAGTGGGAAAAGTAGAAAGAGAAAAAACGGCGATTACGAAAGGGAAAGTCCAAGCGATGATTAATAAACGAAATGAAGCTATAGAATCAACTGAAAGAACACAAGAGGATTCTAAGATTTCTGAACCGACTCCAGAAACGAATGAACTGGTTGTAGATAGAATCGAAGAAGAGATTGAAGAAGAAGGTTCTGGTCAGGAACAGGGAGAACAAAAAAAAGAAAATATTATATCTAAGGAGGAAGAAGTTATAGAAATACAAGAGGAAACAGAACATCCTATAAGTAAGGAAAGGAAACCATCTACGGAACCCGGAGGAAAGGAAAAGGTGATTATTACTGAAGAGGGAAAAAGAGAATGTCCTAGATGTGGTAATTCAAATAAACGAACTATCAGAGAGATGATCGATAGAACAAAAATTATTTCTGCCTACCCTAAAATGTACGGGACAAAATTTAAATGCGGCGAGTGTGGAGCAGAATGGCGTTAAAGATATAATCAAAATTAGGATAAGCATAAGGAAAATTTCAGTATTTT
>CAZZIC010000055.1:13663-22454 GCA_964653985.1 uncultured archaeon
TTCTATTATCTCAGCTGCTTTCCAAGGAGGGTTATTTATTGGAGCTATCTTCGCTACTGTGAAAAAGAGTTGGAAAAGAAAAGGTTTAACTATCTTGGTCGGTGTTATTAATGAATCTATCGGTTTATTAATTATTGCTTTAGCCCCTATAGGCAACTTCTTTATAATCGCTGTTGGTTCTCTCATATTTGGATTTAGCTTTCCTATTGTAAATACTCTTATAATGACAATATTTCAAACAAGAATTGCTCCTGACAAACAAGGAAGAGTAATGTCAATTTCTATAGCGTTATCATCTACAATTACACCTATTTCAGTATTGATATCAGGGACCCTTGCTGAATTTTTAGGAATAATCCCTCTATTTCTTTATTCGGCAATAGCGGGAATCATCGTTACTCTTGCCTTTTGGTTTTTTACCGATATGAGTAATCTTGATGAAAAAGAAAATAAAGAAGACAAAAATGAGAGTTAAATTTAATCTCATTATTTAAAATTTACATATTCAAAAAAAAACAATAAGCTTAGAGACATTATCCAAATCATGGTAATAATTTTTTTCAAAGATCCTATCTTCCAGATGATTTTTCAGCAGTTGGAATTAAGAGAATAAAGTTACTGCCTTTTGAATAGTCTCCCTTTATTCTATCCTCTACCCAAATTCTACCTTTATATCGCTCTATTATTTTCCTTACCAGCGACAACCCCAACCCTCTTCCACTTATGTTCTTACCTTTCATTACTTCTCTCTGAAACACTTTCTTCTTTATTTGATCTGGAATTCCAATACCATTATCAATAAATTCTAATTTGATATAGTCAATACGGTCAATTCGAACTTTTGAGACCTTAATTAAAAGCTCAATCTTATCATTATTATTATGTTCTACCGCATTAAATATAATATTTTCAAATACATCAATTAACCATTCATTTGCCACTACTTTATATTTTTGATTTTCACCATAAACTTGAATATTAATTTGTTTATCATCGTAATGCCTTTTTAATTCCTTGATAGAATGTTGTAGGACATTATTTACCTCAATTAAGGATAAAGATTCTTTCATTTCTTCAATTTCAGATAGTTTTCTAATATTTGAAACTAAATCACCACCTCTAATTATTTGACTTTTAACCATATTCAATAATTGAGGGATTTCCTCTTCATCGGGAGGATCTTCAGAGTATAGAGATAAAAGTTCCATTGCAGATTGGATGTTTTGCAAGATATTGCTAATATCATGAGCAAAAATGTCTTTATAAAATTCAGCACGATTGTACGAGATCTTAAATTTTCTTTCCGATCTATTGAGTTTATTTTCTGTAGGAGCTGTTAAGCCAACCACTAAAAGAGCACCATATAAAATAATTTTCATATAATAGGCGAGTTCCCAAGTTCCATTAATATCAAAATTATGTAATAAGGAAAAAAATAAGGTCAAGAATCCGGTAATTTGTGCTAATAACATGAAGAAATGAGTTATAGACCTTCTTTTTAGTAGAATTCGTACCATCAAAATAGTCGTAATTAATAATAATATGTATAGGAAAATTTGAATAGAATTAATTATGATGAAAGAAAAAGAGATAGGAAAAAAGGAGTTTTTTAGAGGATTTAATATCCTTTTTTCATTTTTTTTATTTTTAGACGAAAAGATCTCTTTATATTCTTTGAAAATGGAAAAACTAAGAGTAATTCCTGCAAACGTATAAAAAACATTTCCAATAATTCGATAAATCGAACCAATAAATCGGAAATAAAAAAAAACGGAAGCAAATAAAAACATTATTGAGATTATCATCCATAATGATGAGATTCTTCTATTCTTATACATAATTCCATAAATGATAACTAAAACTACAGAATGACAAACAAGAATTAAATCAATGATACTCTCTTCAAGCATTTTTGGTTTTTCCCATTCTATAAACAATTAATGTCCTGAATACTTAAGATTCATATAATAATTTCTATAAATTAGTATTTTTGCACGGTTTAATAAATTTAAAGATTTCAAAAATAATTTTAACATTGCGCCATAAGACTAACTCCAATTAAGTAAAAAATACATATTTTAAAAGAAGTATAAAGTTTCTGATATAACTAATATGGTAAGAGTAGCATACGGTTAGTTGGTAATATTTTATTTAATAAATTTCCAAATAATGTATAAAGACCACTCTTAAGGGATTTTTTATTAAGATATTCAAGAAGTTCTTTATTATCTTTACAATAATATATTAATCTCTCAGTATTCTTTTCAATTCTTTTAACCACACGATTCATATGGTCTTGATAATACTTTATAGCGGGTTTATTTGTATTTTTTGTGTTTAATATAGCTTTAGCGGCAAGACGACCACTCAGAGCAGCTGCATCCATTCCTAATCCACGATACATATCTACAAGTCCTGCAGCATCTCCTATTATCAATAGATTTCCTTGCCCTAAAAAGACATGATCAGGATCAAGTAAGTTTAATGTTGAGGCAAATCCTTCCTTTTTCACAATTTCTCCTTTTAAGTTAAAACTTTTCTTGATATAATTCAAAAGATTGTTGCATTTTTTAATGTAATCATTTGTATGTCCAGTTCCGATAACCCATAAATCATTTTTTTTATAAGTCCATGCAAACATTGTATTTGAAAAATCTAAATTCCAGAATTGATATAATGTATTTGGATCTAAATCTCCATCATTTGGAGCTTTTATATAATAATTCATTGTTGGTGCTAACGGTTTATCTAAAAAATGCTTAGGTCTTAATCTTCGATGGACTAATGACATCAATCCACCGGCAGCAATCAAATATCTACATTTTACATATTCAACACTACTCCTTTTGGGATGAAGAGCTACTTTAAAATCATCGCTATTTTTTTGAAAATCAATAACTCTAGTCTTATCCCGAAATATAGTCCCTTCATTGATAGCTAATTGATTAAGCCAAGCATCAAAAATATCTCGAGTAAAATTTAACATTTTAAATCCAATATCAAACTTTTTTTTATTCGGATATTCTATGTAAAGGTTATTCAATTTATTGCTACAAAGTTTATTCGTGGGAATTTTTTTTCCGATTAATTTTTCAAAATAAGGAAATTGAATTCCGCTGCAAGCTTTCTCTCTGGGGGTCTCTGCAACTTCGACCATCAAAACATTTAAATTATTTTTAGATAAAACTTTGGCACAGACAGAACCTGCTATAGATCCTCCTATAATTAGGACATCATATTCTTCCAATTTTAGTTTCCTCCTTTAAATGAGATTTGATTTTACTAATAGCTTTAAAGCTCAACATTTACAATAATATCTAACCCCTCTTTGACAGAAGGAGTGATTATACAAGTTTCTTCAAATAACATATTTCCATTTTTAACTTCTCGCATACAAGTTTCTATTCTTCTCCTCACTTCATTATTTTCTGTTTTTGGAATTAGTTTAACAATTACCTTTTTTATTCTGGTATAACCTTTTTCGGTTTTATAGAAGGATATGTCTACTTTTCCTTCGAGATCGTCCAAGGTTAAATTTCGCTTTTGTAGGCAAAATAAAAAGCTCGCACTTAGGCAACTTACTATCCCCATCCCCAATAAAGTTGCTGCATCAGGACCAACTTTCTCAGTTTCTAGCTTTTCTTCTACTGTTTCATCGATAAAAATAGAAGATGTCTTTTTAAAGTTAAACAAACTTTTGAAAATCATATCTTTTTCCAATTTGATGCTTAAAGTGGTATTTTCTTCATGAACCATTAAAATAAACCTCAATTAATTATTTTTTTTTTTCTTTAGTAAGAAAGTGTTTTGAACCAATAAATCTGTTTTCATTCAATACTTCAATTTCACCATAATAATTAAAGCAAAATTATTAAAATGATACTGAAAATTCCTTAGTATATAATCAAATTACAATATAATAAACTGAATGATGGAAATGGTCCTTGAAAAGCTTGAGCCACAAATAGTGTGGGATATTTTTGAAAATGTTGTAGCTAAGACACCGAGACTCTCTAAAAAAGAAGAAAAAATCCGTAAAGTAATTAAAAGTTGGATTGAACAAAAAGGAAAGGATATGGGAATCAATTTTAGGGTACTTGAATCAGATATAGGCAATATATTGATTAAAAAACCTCCATCAGAGGGAAAGGAAGGATTTCCTGAAATACTTCTTCAAGCTCATATGGATATGGTTTGTGAATCTGATAGAGAGGAGGATTTTGATTTCGAAGAAAAAGGTATCCCGCTTCGAATTCAAGAGAATGGTGAATGGGTTGATGCTGAAGGAACAACTTTAGGAGCAGATGATGGAATTGGGCTTGCCTTTGCTCTGGCTCTTTTAACAGACCCAGACTTAAAGCATGGACCCATAGAAGTTTTATTTACGGTAAATGAAGAAAATGGATTTACAGGAGCCAGCAATCTTAACCCAGAAGAATTGGAAATTGAAAGCAGATATATGATTAATCTGGATAGTGGTCCTTTAGGAGATGTGGTAATGGGTTCTGTCTGCGGACGAAGGGTATACTTTTCAAAAGAATTCACTCATCTAAAGTGTGGTTCAGAAACAAATCTAATATTTTATGAGCTTGAAATAAATGGTTTGAAAGGTGGGCACTCTGGAGGAGATATCCATCTGCCCAGAGCAAATGCTAATAAATTAATAAGTAGGATGTTATCAGCCATAAGTGAAAAATTGAAAGTTCATATTTGCGAATGGAACGGTGGAACTGTTACCAATGTTATACCGCGTCAATCTTCACTCTCTTTTGCAGTAATAGATGAAGGGTTAGAAATTTTTGAGGAAGAAATTTCTAAAGAAAGAAAAAATTTATATGAATATTATAAGCAATCTGGAGATGATTCAGAACCACTGGAACCCGATTTATCAATTGAGTGGAAGCAAGTTGAATCAAGACCTTATCTATCACATCAAGATTCTAAAGAAATACTCTCTTATTCGCATATTATTCCTAGTGGTGTTATTAGATATTCTCCATTTTTTGAAAATTTCGTAGAAACTTCATGTAATTTAGGTGTAATCGTTACAGAAGATAGTAAATTTGAAATTCGTACTTATCCAAGAAGTTTAAGGCGTCCAGAATTACATAATATTGTCCGTAGATTTATCCAGTTGGCTGATTTAAAAAATTGGGAAACCAAACTATTTGGGATTCTCCCTGAATGGACTCCCAAACCAGATTCTCCATTCCTAAAATATATTAAAAAACAATATGAAACGGTTATAAAAGGAAGAGTAAAACTTAATGTTGTTCATGGAGGATTAGAAACGGGAATGATTAGTCAAAAAATCCCAGGTATCACAATGGCTTCTTTAGGGCCTACTGTGGAAGGGGAGCATTCTCCAACAGAAAAAGTCCGGATAGAAGACGTTGGAAAGGTTTATAATGTTTTAAAAAGAGTTTTAGAGAATTTTAACCAAGTTAAAAAAGAAAATTGAAAGAAGGGGTAAAAAAATTCCTCTCTTATTCTTTTCTTGTAGCCAAATTTATTAGAAGCATCCGATTCCAAACTCCTGTGAGAATCAAAATAATTCCAGAAATAAGGATTAGATAATAGCCTGACCCTAACAAAATAGGCGCAAAACCATCTAAATCAGATGAACCTGCCAGTAGTCCCATGAAAACCAGGTAAAATAATGTCATATAACCAAAATATAACATTTTCAAGATACCTCCAATTATAGGCTTTTCTAAGCTGAGGAAACTACTCAAAATAGAAATTATTATTATTAAATAAGGTAGAACTGATGAGATTACCCCAAAGATTGCTTGCCAGGTATAAATATTGTTTAAAAGATATATTGTGGACCAACTAACGCTATTCATTGTTACAAATGGAAGAAAAAAGGAGATATATAAAATCCCCTCTCCGAAAATGATTAGTAGGTTTTTAAAAATAAGCTTTTGCTGAATTTCTCTTTTAAGATTTAGTCCTTCTATTTCCTCCAAATTTTTCCGAAAGTCTTTTCTGATCAAGTATACTAATGGAAAAGCGGTACCAATTATTATCATTGCAATAACAAAAGAGGTGAAGGTACTATGAACTGTACCACCATTATATATTGTAGAACTAAACCAAACGTTTTCATCGCCTTCTAAATGAACAATAAAATAATAATCCACTTCAGAAGAAAGAGAGCCCGGTTCTATCACACCTGAATACATATTAGGAGAATACTTGCTTAATTTTTTAGATTGCCATGTTTGGCCAATTATATCTAAATATTTATACACTACTTCTACATATTCTACTTGAATATCGCAATTTACTGAAATATCAAAATGAATCGTATTCCCAATAAGATATTGTTTTTTTTCGTTCAATTCTATATTTATAGTTGGCGGTTCTGGTCCTTGATTGAGAATATAGTCTATAAAGAATTGGGTTGTATTCTGGTAATCAGATAAACCATGGTGTCCGTCTGGATAGATTTGAATGAACTTCTGATTAGATAAATCTCCCAAAGTTCCATTTATTGAGAGATAATGGAAGAATTCATCTGTTGTTCCGATTTGCCACATGATAATTGGTATCTTTTCAGATTGTAGATAATATTTTGGATCGATTCTTAGGTTCTGATTCTCCCAAAAAGATTCAGGAATTTCTGTTGCGCTCATATTCCATAACCAAAATAAAAGTTTATTGGGATCTTCTAGTAACTTTTTATTATCTCCTAGAGCGATATAGGGCAATGCTCCAGCGATTCGATCACCGCATATCCCTGAAAGCCACATTGTATTCATGGCTCCATAGCTTGTACCAGTTACCATAATCTGTGATTTATTGACATAATTCAAGGTTTCCAGAACCCTAAGCCCTTGAATGGCACCACAAATTGTTAAATAATTATGAGAGGTTTCATTGAAGGCACCTTGATAATAAAAATTATCAGATGTTGGTAATGCACCTTCTGATTGACCATGCCCTGGATGAGAATGAGATAAAACAATGAAGCCTTTTTTCAAATAGGAGAAAGCAAATTCAAAAGAACTATTTGCACTCTTTCCTAACCCATGCATAATTAGAGAAGCAGGATTTTTATCCTTTAAATTGTTAGGATATAAGATAAATCCATGAAGGCTTAAAACAGCAGGATCTCCGTTAACCCAATTAGGTGATTGAAAATAAATTTCTTGAGCGGTAAAAGTATAGCTTTTCTCCGAATAGGGGTCTTTTAATACGATGGAATGATTTTTAACAAATTGAATGTTAAGATCAGTATTTTCTACTCTTTCTCTCTCTTTATCCCAGAAATCTAATATATTAAAACCCTTAGGATCAGACGTTTTTAATCCATTTATGTTGAGATTGGGAAGATTTACATCCTCCTTATTACTTCGAATTAATGAAAAAGCAGGGAAAATTGCGGCAGATACAATTAAAAATGCAAAAACAATAAATTTTTTGTTCCTCATAAGTAAACTTGATTTTTAAATTAAATTTGAAAATATTGAATTAGGATAGAGAATCAAAAATAAATTATAAAGATGATTAGATGTTAGTTTGTTAGTTTGTTAGCTATTTAAATATAAGAAACGATAACATAGAGAAAATTGGTACTAAATTTGATTTTTAAGGTCTATGGAAAACAATCTTTTCAAAAAAAATAATAGGTCGACTGTTTTTTTCTTTTTACTAAAAAATTTTATATATTATATATATTTGAATTTAAATGTAAAGTGATGTAGATTTTTATTAACTATTAGAAGAATTCTTAAATATGGGAATAAATGGTTATACTAAGAGAAAAGTGAACAGAAAATGCGGTGATTTCTAAAGCAATGGGTAAATTAAGATTTCCACAAGTTGAAGGAGATAATTTGGAAGGAAGGAGTTTCTTATTGCCAAATGATTTAGAAGAAGATCTAAATTTAATGATTATTCCATTCAAACGATCCCAACAAGCTCTAGTTAATCAGTGGGTTCCTTTTCTTGAAGAAATCAAAGAAAAGTACAATTTTTTTGAGTTTTATGAGATTCCAACCTTGAACTCTACCTATAAACTAATGAGTTTTGTCATCGATGGAGGTATGAGAAGTGGAATTCCAGATAAGGATACCCGAGAAAGAACTATAACATTATATATTAACAAAAATCCCTTTAAAGAAAGCTTAGGGATTGAAGATGAAAATACAATTTATCTGTTTCTTATTAAAAGAAGTGGTAAAATCCTCTGGTCAACAAAAGGAGGATATACTCAAAAGAAATCTAAAGAATTAGAAGACGCTCTAGATAAGTATAGTAAGCATCAAACTTATCCAGAAATTTCTTAATTTATTATTTTTAGTTGACTAAATTCTCTACTAAAATATAGATCAGGTTATCTTTAACTTTTATATACACGTAAAGATAATTTTTATTAAACCTATTCTCTTGAAATTTTTTACTATCAAAAGAGAATATAAATAAAAAATTGAGAAACTAATGGAAAGCATACTCAAGGTTAACCATTCAAAATTGGAGATCTTTGATTTTCATAGACACTTTAGAGATATTGAGAGTTTTGAGAGGGATATTAAACGTTTTAATATAAAGAAATTTTGTATAATGCCTACTGTAATAGAAAATGACTTTATAGATATCTTGTCTTATATTGAAAGAACTAAGCCAATTTATGAGAAATTTAAGGAGAAGATTAAAGTGTTTGGGTGTTTAGATTTTACGAAGGATAAGATCTTTAATCTTGAACTTTTAGAAAAACAGAAGGAAAACCTTAACATTCAAGGAGTAAAACTACATCCAGAACAAAGATTTAAACTAAAAAAAA
>CAZZIC010000056.1:0-10600 GCA_964653985.1 uncultured archaeon
ATTTCTCATTTCTTTAATAATAATTTAGAAATTTCATTGAAAAGTATTCGAAATCCACTATTATCTAAATAATCTAAAAAGGTTATATACCTTGAAATAATCGAGATATGGTAAGAAACAGAAAAATTAAATAAGAGAAGACTATACTAACATTAAGATATGTTTATGGGATTTAAAAGTTTAAAAATTCCATAAGAATAAAAACCTATAATATATTTATTATTAAAATATATTGGAATTATTCATTTAAATTTAATATAAACTTAATATAACATTACCGTTAAATTTTTTTCAAGGTGTAATTAATTTGCCATTAGGGATACTTGTAATTCGTTGGGACAATGAGATTGGTCCAATAAATGAGGGATTTTACCCGGATAATCTTAAAATCACCAACAATTTACTTACACAGGTCTATAGTTCACATCGATATCAATCTCTTAAACCCGGATTCGCCTCCATCTCTCTAAGGAATAATAAGATTGTCTCTTTCTTTTCTGGCGTTGGAGATGATCATATAAGCGTGGAGAATTACGTTGTTGCACTTCTCCTTCGAAGAGATGAAAAACCACATAAATACCGTGAAGTTTTGAAGACCATCGCAGCAGAAATTCTTGATAAAATTGAAGATGATAAATATCAAGAAATTTTACCAGACTTGTATCAGGAATTAGCAAGCGTTTAAAACTAGAGTCCTTATCTTTTTCTTTTGATTATTAATAGTTTTGACTGGGATGTTTACACAATTTGAAATAATTGTTTTTAAAAAGAGTAAATTAAAAAATTAAAGAAATTATTCTTCTTTTTCTTCCTTCTCTTCTAAATCCTCGCTGAGATCAGCCTTTTTAACCTTAACCTTACCTTCTTCATTTAATTCTACGAGGTTCTGCTCTTCGAGAGTTTTTACAAATTTTTTGACCATAACCATAGGAGAGCCTACTGATTTTCGAAGATCATCAATAAAAATTCCTCCCTCACCCAGATCTTTAATTAAGAAGAATGTTTTAAACATCGGTTCTTTCGTCATTAAATCTTTAAGCTTATCATATTGTTGGATTTTATCGATGTTTTCAACTTTAAATTCTCGAAGATCCTGCATTTGTTCTTTTAAATTTTCAATAGCCTCTTGTTTCTCTTCTTTCAGTTCCTTTTTCATTTGTTCCTTCTTTTGTTTAAGTTCTTCAACCTTTTCTTCCCTTTCCCTTAGCTGATCCCTGAGCTCCTCATTTTTATCAATTAGATCTTCTTGTTTATCTTTCAAAGTGTCAAATCGAGAAGTAATATCTTTAGCTTCGGAGAGTTTTTCTGAAGTTTCTAATTTCATATCCATAATTTTTTGTTCTAATTCATTTATCTTGGTCATTAATTCCTGTTTTTCGTTGATATGTTTTTCTTTTAAGCTCTCTAGCTCATTTCTATGTTCTTCATTAATCTTCTCGAGTTTGTTACTGTGTTGTTCTTTGAGTTCTTCGATCTCATTTGTATATTTTTCTCTAAGGTCCTTTACATCTCCTGAGGATTTTTCATCCATCTCAGATAATAACTTTACTTGTTCATCTTGTAATTTATCAGAAAAAGCGTCTAGTTCTTGAACTTTATTTTCGAGGTTTTTGATTTTTTCATTTTTTAGAAGCATTTCTGATTCTTTTTCAGCAACTCTGGTTTTTAAGTCTCCAATAGTTTCATATGATTGATTTAATTTTTCTTCTAATGGTTTGGTTTGTTGCTGATATAATTCGAGTTCTTTTTTGGTTTGAATCAATTCTCCTTTTGTATGCTCTAACTCATTTTCCCTTTCATTTAATAAAGCCCGTTGAGTACCGATTAGCTCTTTTAATTCTCTGACATCATCAGGAACATCAACTTTATCTCCCAGTTTTGTTTTTTGATTTTCTATGATCTCCTCTTGTTCACTAATTATTGTCTTTTGTTTTTGTATCATAGATTGTAATTTATCAATCTTTTCCTGAAGAACAGCAGTTTTTTTCTCACTTGATTCAATTTGATCTAACTTATTCTTTAAATTATCAGACATAATTTTTTTTCTCGTTTTTAGTTAGGATACTATAATATTAAAAAAAATTTGTTTACTTTTACAAATAAAACTATAACGCTTATTTATATAATTATTGAAATAGTACTGTTTTATATAATTATTGAAGAAGTCTTTTTATAAAGTTTTCATTAAGTTTTTTATTTCCCAAGGAATGATGTACCACCGAAACCATATTATTTCTTTCCCAAAAATATCCCATTTATCGCTCTCATTCGTTAGATTAATATAATTATAATTCTTGTAAATAAATTGAACACGTGTATAAATTTTATACGCAAATAATATTAATTAAAAAATTTTATGATGATATATGAGATATGCAAACCGCCTTGCGAAACTAGGAACTGAAACAGCTTTCGAAGTACTTAAAAAGATTCAGAATTTCCCAGATAAACGAAGAAAAAACGTGATTTCATTTAGTATTGGGGAACCTGATTTTCCTACACCAAAACATATAAAGAAAGCGGGTATAAAGGCAATTAAGGATGATTTTACAAATTACACACCTTCAGCGGGAATTCCAGAATTAAGAGAATCAGTAGCGAGATTTGTTAAAAAAACTAAGAATATAGATGTGAGCTCGGACAATATTGTTATTCTTCCGAGTGCTAAATTTGTTGTGGATCTCTCGATTTTAAGTTGTACGAATCCGGGAGATGAAGTGATTTATCCAAATCCGGGTTATCCTATCTATGAAAGTTTAATTAATGTCCATGGATGTAAACCTGTTTCCGCTAAATTAAAAGAAACTAAGAATTGGAACTATAATCTCGAGGATTTGAAAAGCAAAATTACCGATAAAACAAAATTAATAATAATTAACTCTCCTCAAAATCCTACGGGTTCAGTGTTAAATGAGGAGAATTTACAAGTCTTAGTTGATCTTGCTGTTGAAAACGATTTATGGATATTATCCGATGAAATTTATTCAGAAATAATATTTGAGAATTTAAAATATACTTCGATAGCTACATATCCAAATATGCAAGAGAGAACAATCATATTGGACGGATTTAGTAAATATTTTTCCATGACAGGATGGAGACTTGGATATGCTATTGTTAATGAAGAATTAGCAGATTATTTTAGTCGTTGGGCGACGAATACAATTTCATGCACCGCGGGATTTACACAAAAAGCTGGTGTTGAGGCAATGAAAGCGGAAAAAGAACCCTCGGAAAAAATGGTTAAAGCATTTGAGGAGAGAAGGGATCTTATTCATAAAAGATTAAATGAGATTGACGGAATTTCAGCAAAATTGCCGAAAGGGGCATTTTACATATTTGCGAATGTAACAGACGCTTGTAAAAAATTAGGATTTAGAAGTTCCCTTGAATTCCAGAATTATTTACTCGAGGAAATCGATGTAGCGGTATTATCAAGAGAATATTTTGGTTCAAAACTTCCAAATGAAGACGACCTTTACGTAAGATTTTCATATTGTGTTTCCACCGAAAATATTATAGAAGGAATGGACAGAATACAAAATCTTTTAGAAAAGTCTTAATCCCTTCTAAAAAGTAATTTTATACAATTTTTTCTAATTTTTCTTTCTATTCTATGATAATCAATCTAAAGTGTGAGTTATAGAATTTCAAAGCTAATTACAGTTCCAACACTAATATTATATGCCTTTAAATTCTTTTTACCTCTTTTTCGGATCATTTGAATGAATTTTTCGCCCGTGCAATGAATAGGAAATAAATAGAGATCTTGTCCATCCTTCACTCTTTCTAGGTTTTCCAAATATTCTATGGTTTTCTCAAGTCTGAGATCTGAAACATTAGCCATGTGAAACCCCCCAATAATATGAGATATTCGTTTTTGACTCACCGATTTCTTTACATAATCTATTGTATTCATAAGTCCTGAGTGACAGCATCCATTCACTATTATAATGTGTTCTTTGAATTCAATAATCAAGCATTTGTCATCCAAGATATTATCTTCTTTTATAAAATCTCCTTGTAAAGAAAAATAGCTTGAAAAATCTTCAATCTTATGTACTCTTGGGATCTCTCCACTAAGATAAATCTTTATCTCATTATCTTCAAAGAGATTTATCATTGTTTTAGAGAAATGAACCTTAGCATTCAATTTTTCAAGTTGACTTAAATCTATAGGTGGTTGACTTACAAGTTTAGAATCATTTAAATAAGGTACTATTTCTTTACGGGTCTTATTTTTTAAATATTCATTCTTAATCTCGGTAGAACGTTTAAAATATCTTTCAAATCGTGAGGAAGGATGAGTATAAATGGGAATTTCTTTTTCAATTCTTTTTAGAGTTTTTTCCAAAGCTCCCATATGATCATAATGCCAATGAGAGAGTGCAATTCCGTCAATATCATATAGAGGAATTCCTCTAACATCGATATTGTGCAAGAAAGTCCCATTCTGACCTCCAAGATCAAAAACTAATTTATATAGGGACTTTTGGTTCCACGGTTCCTTTTTCTCAGAATAATCATAAAGTGTAAGTAAATACGCTAACCCATGTTCTGCGAGTGATTTTGTAGTAAAAAGTTTATTCAATGAGAAAGAGGAAGATTTGTCAAGTTTTACTTTATTTTGAAAAGGAATAACACTATTGTTGCTCAATATGGATATATTTAATTTCATAGTTTTAAACACATTCTTTAAAAGAAAATTATTATATAGTTTCCTAAAATAATTAACCCGATGGCTACTAAAAACTTTTTTCTAAATTTCTCCTTTAATATAAAAATAGTAAGAATTTGTTGAACCATAGGAGTATTTGCTGTCAAAGTGCTGGTCCACACTAACCCATTTATTTCTGCAGCTTTGTAGAAAAAGGCATCTGCTAAACCCAAAGATAAAAATCCTGCGATTCCGATATAAAAATAATACTTAAGATTCTTTCGATTGATTTTAAAATATCCTGAATAATAATCTCTTTGAAATATTCCTAAAACCGCTATAAAAACAGTACCAAATGAGATACGAAAGAAGTTCGTTGTAAAAACATCATTCGATATACTTCTTGCTTGATTAAAAGAGACAATTGCTATTGCCCAGCACAAGGCTGTACCAATCGCCTCCAGAACTCCAAAAATAAGAGTTTCGGGGGTAGTTTTATTATTCGTGTTATTAGATTGTTGATCCCCAACTTCTTGCTTTATGGGGGCATCAATAAGTTTTGCCTCTTCAGGCTTATCCTTAGAACTTAGGAATATTACACTCGAGAGAATGAGAGCTCCACCAATTAGAATTGAAAGTGTGATCCTCTCTCCAAAAAAAATAAATGCAAGTGGATACACAAATACCAAAGATAACTGAGTTAAAGGATATGCTCTCGAGGCATCGATATTTTTAAGAGAAAAGAAATATAGTAGATCTCCAATAGTAACTGAAACTCCGGAAATCGCGCATGCAATTAAATAATTGATCATTTCTCTATTGTTAAAAGTTAACAGAAAAGCATATGAACTAAAGAGAAGTGAAATAATAAATGTAAGAATTGAGACAATAACGAGCCTAAATAAAAGATTACCCTTAGGGTCGGTTTTCCCTAACCCAAATTTATAGACTAAGCTCGAGATCGCCCAAGTAAAAATCGCATTAATGGTTAATAGGCTACCGATTAGATCTACCATAGATACAATTTAAAATGAATTCTAAAATATTAATATTGAAAGAAAAAAAATTAAAAAATTATAGCAAGAATTGATGGAAAGAAATCAACGATATAATGGGCAATGATACAAGGAATAATGCTTCGAGTCTTCGTAAATATGATTGAAAACATCCATCCAGTCCCTATTTGAGCAAGTAAAAGACCCAAGCTTATTATTACGTTCTCTCCAAACTCGCGCCAAAAAAATCCAAAAAAATCATTGGGAATATGTAAAACAAATATGCTTCCATTGCAAGGGGAAGAATATTAAAAATCTAAAAAAATTTGATAATTGTGGGAAAGGATGAGATTTATTTAATAATTATTTTATATTTCGAAATCAATTCTTTTTTCTTCTCAGAGGAGATACGATTTCCTTTTAAATGAAGAACGTTGAGTTCAGGAAATCTTTCAAGATTCTCTATCTTGGATATATTATTATAGCTTAAATTCAATATCTTTAGATTTGGCAAATTGTTTATTTTCTCAATCGTCTTAATTTGATTGTTACTTAGATTTAAGTTAATAAGGTTTCTTTGGGTCTTAAAATCATTTAATTGGGTAATTTGATTATTGCTAAGGTTCAGAATGGTTAAATCAGTCAATTCCTCCAGATTTGATACTACCGATATCTTATTACCGCTAAGATCTAATAACTTCAATTTAAATGTCTCAGATAAGTTTTGTATTTTAGATATGAAGTTATTACTCAGAGACAACGCTTCTAAACGATATATATCATCGAGGTTTTCGATGATTTCAATTTTATTATGATCTAAATGTAAAATATTCAATTTTCCCAGCTTTTCTAATTCTTTAATCTGCCCTATCTGATTATGACTTAGAAATAGTTTTCTTAAATTCTCGAAACTATCAAGATTCTCTAGATATTGGATTTTATTATGGTCTAATCTAATAACCTCTAAACTGGGAAGAGGATCAACTTTTGTCACTTCTTTAACTAAGTTAAATCCAAGATCTAACATTTTAAGGTTATTTATAGTATTAAGAAAATGTATTTCTGAGATATTATTATGCTTTAAAGATAAGTGTTCCAAATTAGGAAAGAATCCTATGTTATCAATTTTCTTTAGCTTATTATTACTTAGATCTAAGAACTTCAAGTTTTCAGATTTATCTACTCCTTGAATATTTTGTAAATCATTATCACTTAAGTCAAGCAATTCCAATTTATCAATGATATCGTTGAGTCCTTGAACATTTTCAAGGGTTTTAATGCCTAAACCTGATAATATTAAATCGTTTTCCACTATCTGAATCTTCTGATCCCTAAAATAGATGTGATCCATCTTTTTTGAAAAATCCGACTAATCGTTTAAACTTTGACCTTTTAATATTTTAAAAATCTGCTATAAGATGAAAATATTTCACCCTTATTCTCTTAAAATCTGCTCTTTAACCGAGTCGGGAGAATCAAATTTCTTTTCCAAGAAGGGAAATTAAAAAGAACCTATTTTATAATAACGAAGTATATTTGTATGTAAATTGGAAGAATTTTTAAAAGTAGCCCAAGAAGTATTGCCCTCATATGAGGGATTTATAATTCTTTAGAAAAAAGTTATTAAAAGATTCTAGTTTTACTTTAAGTATGAATAAGGAAGATTTACTGAAGCGTTCAAATTCAAAATTTAGCCATAATTCACTCGAGGATCGCATCAGATCTGAGAGAAATAATGGCAAAAATAAAAACCAAAAAAGCTTTCAAACTGGAACTACTACTGTAGGATTAACTTGTAAAGATGCGGTCATACTAGGTACTGATAAGAGGGCTTCAATGGCTTATTTCGTCTCTAGCAAACAAGCCAAGAAGCTTCATAAAATCCAAGAGCATCTTTATTTGACAATTGCAGGTTCTGTCGCAGACGCCCAATATCTGGTTGATATCTTACAAGCTAATACATCATTATATCAATATGAAAAAGAAAAGACCGTTCCCGTAAAATCTGCCGCAAAAATGCTTGCGAACGTTCTATTTCGAAATAAATTATTCCCATATCAAGTAGGGCTTATTTTAGGAGGGGTTACGGAAGAAGAAGGGCCTGTTCTTATTGATGTAGGTGCCCTAGGGTCTCTTTTACCCGAAAAAATTGTTGCTGTTGGCAGTGGGCAAAACTTTTCCTATGGAGTCTTAGAAGCGAGGTATCGGGATGATTTAACTATCGAGGAAGGAAAAGATATTGTCAAAAGAGCTGTAAAATCCTCAATTATAAGGGATATGGCATCAGGGAATGGAATTGATATAGCAGTTGTAAGATCCTCTGGACCCGCGGAAAGAGAATTTATTCCTATATGATTAAAATGTTTTTTTTCATTGTGGAACTTATTTTTCCTATTTTCTATCTCTAAATAATTATAAAGAAAAAAGTTTAAAAGTCTCAATTTCAGTAATTTTAATAGGAATAGGAAACGTTTAAAAGAATAACCTACATTATATTGTAAGAAAATTATTTCATTAATTAAGAATATTCAGAAAACTATAAAAGTAATAAACTTCGTGAATGAAGATGAACTATAGTATCATTGTAGATTTATCACATAATGAACAAGTTGAGGAATTTCCCGAATTTTCACTTGGGGAAGAAGATTATGAGATCGATTTTATCGATAAAAATGAAGGGCCTATTGAATTTGAGAAACTTGAAGATTTTGATATCTTATTTATGGGAAACATTCAGCACACCGAAAAAGGCAAGAAAGATAAATTTACTCCTGCTGAATTAAAAGCTATCAAGAAATATGTAGGAGAGGGAGGTAGTATGCTTTTAACGAGCGGTGCTGGAGGAGATAGTGATATTCCTATGAAAAAAGGGTCAATAAGAGTTCTTTATAAGATTACTGGGGTAAAACGGTTTTGGAATGGAGTAATTCAAGAAACATCTTCCAATTTTTTGGTCCGTAAGCAAAATGTTCTGGTAAATGAACTGTATTCTCATCCAATATCAAAAGGAGTCACAGAAGTAGTATTTCCCGATTCCACTTTCTTCACAATAACTGAAGAGGAAGTAGAAGATATAGTTGTGACCTCCGATAAAGCAGAATTTGAATATTTTACGGACAATGAAGTTGATCAAGTTGGTTCTGTTCCGATTTGTGTTACTTCTGAATTTTATAATGGGCGTTCCGTAACATTAGGTTCTTCAGGATTTTTACAAGAATCTGCCGATTTTGGAATAGACTCCGGAGATAACATTAAATTTCTAAAAAACATTGTCAAATGGCTTGCTTTTGAAATTTAATCTTATTCTTTTAATAGAAATTATTAAGTACCCGAAAAAATTACTCTCATTGCTTTAGTTTTTTAAAAAATAATTAAGCTAAAAATGACATTTAGATTCTTAAGACCGGATGCGGAAGGGGTTTGGAAAAATGAACGGGTTAAGAATGCCTTTTCGAGGTATCGAGATATCTTAGATAAAAAACAACGAGCTCGTTATCTAATTGCAAAGGATTTAGAAACTACTTTTGCTCCTGATGATCCTATTGAAAAGCTTGAAAAATTATTGAGCAAGAAATCTAAAGAATTTCAAGAAATGCTTAAATCCTCTTCTTTAGATAAACAAGATCCATCTAAACCGAAAAGAGGACAAAATTATATCAACCTCGTCGAAACACTCGCCCGTAAATATTTAAAATCTTGTATTTTTTGTGAAAGAAAATGTGAAGTTAACAGAGTTGCCGGAGAAAAAGGATATTGTTTTTTAACAGATGATTCTTATATTGCTTCAGCTTTTTTACATATGGGAGAAGAATCTGTTTTAATACCCTCCGGTACGATTTTTTTTCAAAGTTGTAATTTTGGTTGTGTATTTTGCCAAAATTATGATATTTCTCAATCTTGGAAACATGAGAAAAATATTGAAGACGTTGCTCGTAAAGTGAATAAAAAAGATATAGCTAACTTAGCCGAGAATCTTGTTGATAAAGGGGCGAAGAACATTAATTACGTTGGTGGAGATCCTATCCCCCATATTCATAACATACTAGGAAGTCTAAATTATCAAGAGAGCAATATTTGTCAACTCTGGAATTCGAATTTTTTCATTTCTAATGAGGCTTTGTCATTAATTATTGATCTCATGGATTTTTGGCTACCCGACTTTAAATTTGGAAATAATAAATGTGCAGAAAAGTATTCAGGTGCTTCTGATTATTTTGATACCTTGACAAGAAATTTTAAAAGAATTCATGATAAGGGGAGTGGTGAGATAATCATCAGACATTTAGTTATGCCTAACCATGTAGAATGTTGCTCAAAGCCCATATTAAACTTTATAGCAGAAGAAATTCCTAATGCTGCTGTCAATATAATGGGGCAATATCGACCACAATATAAAGCATATAAATATTCCGACATTAATAGGACCCCCTCATCAGAGGAAATGCGTGAAGTTAAGAACTATGCAGAAGAATTAGGGCTTCTTTGGAAACCTGTTTCATAAGTATTTCTTTTATTTCTCAAAATTTATTTTTAGGATTTCCATTTTTCCCTATGGAATTTTCAATAGTTTGTGTAAGTAATTTCTTGATTTTTCCAAAATATCCTCTTACAAGCAATGAAATTTAAATCAAAAATTAGTAGGTTATTCTCATTCTATAGTTTTTAAAGGAAAAATTTAACTTATTTTCATTATTATAAAAAGTAATGTAATTAAAAACGGATATGATTTTATGAGCTTTGAAATGGAAAAAGTCAAAGGACTTGGAAGTAAGACAATTGAAACTTTAAAAGAAGCTGGAATAGATAGTGTTGAAAAATTAGCAAATGCTGAGATTAAAGACCTATCAAAACTTTCTGGAATTGGCAAAAAGTCGGCGGAAAAATATATTGCTGGTGCAAAAGATTTGCTTGAAAAAGCTGGTGAGGAAGAAAAGGAAGAACCAATAGC
>CAZZIC010000056.1:10700-21663 GCA_964653985.1 uncultured archaeon
GAAGAAGAAGTGGAAGAAGAAGTCGCAGAAGAGGAAATTGAAGAGGAAATTGAAGAGGAAATTGAAGAAGTAAAGTATGAACCCTCCGAAGAAAAAAGAAAACGCTTAGAAGGAAAACCAGTCGAAGAAGGAGACTTTATTATCTTAAAAGTTACAGGAAAAACGGAGAGAGGTCATGTTTTTAGAGTTTCCTCAATAGAAGATGCTAAAAAAGCGGATATTTATAATGAGGAAGAAGCCAAACAGGGAGAATATAGGCCAGAATTTGTTGTTGTCGGAAAACCTGGTTTCTTGAACGAAGGTCTTACAGAAGTAGTCGAGAATATGGAATATTTTGAAAAAAAATCCGTACGAATTCCTCCAACTAAAGCATTTGGGAGAAGGGATCCGCAAAAACTCGAACGAATGAGCATTGGAAGATATCGACGTTTGAATGATGGAAAGTATCCTGAAGTAGGACAAGAATTTATCAAGAAAAGTAAACAAGGGCAACCTCAGAGAGGAAGAGTTATTAGAATAACTCAAGGAAGAGTAATAATTGATTATAACCATCCTTTAGCGGGTCAAAGTATTGATTATAATATTGAAATTTTGGATAAGGTAGAAGATTTCAATGAAAAAATAAAACAATTCATGATTAGCAAGGGAATTCCTCAAGAAAATGTTTCAGATTTCGAAACAAATTATAATGAGGAAGAAAAAATGGTAGAAATAACTGTCCCAAAGAGTTTTCTATTCCAAAATTTAACTTACTTGAAATTTGGCTTGGCTATGGACCTCCAAACACATATGAGCGATGAAGTGGAAGATGTTAAATTTATAGAAATTTTCGAGAAAATGCCTGCTCCAGAATCACCAGGAGAGTCAGTAAAGAAAAAAATAGAAGAATATAGTGAAGAAGTTGAAGCAGGTTCAGAATTAGAATTGGAATCAGAAACAAACATTGCCCCAGAAACGGAAAAAGAAGAATAAAAATCTTTCTTAAGAACTATTTTTAACCCTTAAATTTTTTATCACTTATTCTCAAGTAATTTATTGAACTTACTCAATAATATTTCACTAATTTCTTTAAGTGGATCTAGATTACATTGCCAATTATCGAATTCCGGAAAGGATCCCGGATCAACAACATAATACCGATTAGTAGAAGCTTGTTTAACCATATCAAGATGACCAAATAAAATATCTCCTTCGAATGATGTTATCCATTTTTCTATAATCCCTCTGACTTTAGGCTCTGTTTTCACTAATTTCATGTCTACATGTTCAGAAGATAATGGTGGTTTTTCAAGCATACAAATATTGTCTTTAATGAAATAGACCAGATAATGTGTACCTTCTAGATACCTCTCAAGATATATTTGTTCATTAGAATAGGGTTCGAGATCTTCAATTTTGTTGATTATTTTCACTCCAAAACTTCTCGATCCCATTAGAGGTTTCTTAATTAAAGGAAAGTTAATTTTATCAAGATTATTTTTTAAGGCTTTAAAGGTGCCAAAATAGTATTCTGGAAATAATAAATTAGCTTCTTTAATATACTGATGTACTAAAATTCTGTTCTTATGATGGTGTGCAATTTTTGGTTTGGGGAGTACGGGAATACCATTTTCTTCAAGGAAATATCCCGCATAAAGAAAAAATAATGACTTAGATTTTTGGACATAGACATCATTTTCAAAAAGATCTTTATTAATTACCAAATTATCAAGAGTATAGATAAAAGCCTTGTGTCCTTGTTTTTCAAAGTAATCTCGCATCATTCCTGCAAAACCAGTCGTTCTTTTTGATAAGATTCCAATTTTCATAGTGATTCTATTTCCTGGCTTGGCTGATTAGATAGTCTCCAACCATTTTTGGTCCATTTTTCATATAATTAAAATTTGGAGTACAATTTATATCCGTTAAATAGAAATCTCCTTCTTCTGATCTCAGAAAATCAATTGAGGTAATCTTTAGATTTAACAATTCCATTGCCTTTTGAGAATATTCCTCTAACTGTTTAATTGGTTTGATTTTATGTCGGGATTTCATTTTATCCGGATCTACTAAAACTGGTAATTGCTTATAAAAATGTAATTCTTCTCCAATCCCATAAACTTTATACTCCCATTGGCTTTCGATAAATCTTTGATAATAAAGATAATGATATTTTTCTTCTGAATTGGATGCTTCTTTTATTGCTCTTTTATCAGCAACTTTAATAGCTCCCTTTTCTCTCTTTATTATGGGTTCAAACCTATAATTTTTTTGATCTATAACATTTTTGATTATGTAATTTTCAAAGGGAGGTTTAATCTTCTCAGGATTGAGTGAAAATTCTGGTAAAGGTATCCCCGCTCTTTCTAATATCATACTATTCAAGAAACGATTTATTGCAAGGTGGTTTCCTTTATATGAGTTGATTACTGGAATATGCGTTTCTCTTTCTATAAATTTAATCAATCCTAAAAGAATATCTCCTTTACCCTTCACGAAAAATATATTCTCTGAAAAATTCATACTTTTTTCATTAAAAAGGAGTTCTTCCTCCACATAAAGATTAATTTCAGTCTTTCCTTTGAGGTAATCTAAAAGCCGGGATATTTTTTGTTCTAAGTGGTATCTGTCAATAATAATGCCAATTTCTAAAGTCATATATTCCAAAAGTAACTTAAAATTAAGCTTATAATACCTTATTAGAAAGAATAATCAAATATTAAATTATTTCAAAACAAAGGAAAGATTTAATACAATTTAAAAATAGTATTTGTAGGTTTACTTAAATGTATATAGATCCTATACTATACATATGTTTATATAGGTTCTTTTACTCCTTATTTCCATAAGGTAAGGGTATTATGTCGAAACTTATTTCTGATAGGATTTACATTGGAGCCATTTGTAATAGAGATATGGAAATTTTTAAGGAAATAAAGCGATTTTGTAAGGTCAATTATAATATTAAGATTGTTAACTTACTCAAAAAAGGAAAATTTAATCTCAAATATTTAAAAAAAAAACTGAATAAGTATCCCCTTTCTTTAATTATCGTTAAACTTCTTTCTAATAGTAATAATAATCAGATTTATGACGCGATCACTACCTATACATCACAGATTCCAAAACTTAACAGTATTAATTCTATAGAAATGTGTGAAAGCAGACTCAAAACATTTAAGGCAATAGAGCAAAAATGTAAGAAATTAAAAATTCCAAAACCGTTTTATAATGCGGACGATGCATATAATGCGTGTCAGAATGGAATAAAAATTATTATTAAATATGATGTTCATAATTCACCTTTCCTAACCAAAGAAGAACGAATAATTGGCATTGCCAACTCTCCTTCTGAATTTGAGGAATTAATTAAAAAACCCAAAATCGAAAGAAATAAGCTTTTCTTTCAAGAATATCTCGGTAAATTTGATGTTGTATATAAAATCTACGTAGTTAATAATTGGATAGTTTCTATCACGTCTAAAAATCGGTTAGCTAATATTGAGAATTATTCTCCATTAGAATTAATCCATCTTAGGGTGCCTGTTGATAAAAAATTAAAAAGGAGAATAATCAGATTGGGAAGAAAGTTTAAATTACCCATTTTTGGTGTAGATTATATTCAAAAAGATGGAGAGCCGTATATTGTAGATATAAACGATTTTCCCAGCTTTAGAAGTATACCTGAAGCAATAAGTTTAATTTCAGATTTTATCTATAATTATATAGTTTCAGAAGGATATTTCTACAAGTCTTCTCAAAAAGTAAAGCAACTCTGAGTAATTATCAAGCAAAAATAAATAAGAAAAATATAAAAAGCTCTTATTTTATCTTTCTCTTTTTCCTTCGATGAATTCTACTAGATGTTGTTTTGCTATTTTATCACTTAGTTGTTCAGGGGGATGCTTATTAAAGAACGAGCTAGCTGATTCCAAAACTCCACCAACTCCCCTATCCTTCGCAATTTTTGAAATTCGAATACTATCGACAATGATCCCGGCGCTATTATTCCCATCTTGAACAAATAAGGTAATATCCATCCTTACCGGAGCCCCTCCGAATATCCTACCTTCTAACCTCATGTATGCTTCTTTTTGATTCTTCAAAAAAGGAATATAATCGACTGCTGAAATTTGACAATCTACCGTATCTTTATTCTGCAAGTTTGCAATAACAGATTCTGTTTTAGATTGTCTTTTTCCTTCTTCGTATCTTAACTTTCCATCCTCTTGAGGGGTTAGCAAATTACAAAAGTCACTACAACCACCCCAATCTAATTGAATCGTCCTCTCCAAAAGTGCTCCTCGCATGGGAAACAAATTAGCTAAAGATCTGTGAATGATTGTTGCTCCAACTTGGGATTTTACATCATCTCCGATCAAAGAAAGTTTTAGTTCCTTGGCTTTTTCAACAATTTCTGGGTCCTTGGCTACATATGTAGGCATACCATTTACTACACATGCTCCAGCTTCAAGTCCACTCATCGCATAATGCTTTACTGCTTTATGAGCGCCTGTTGGGAGTAAAATAACTGCTACATCAACTTGTCTCTCTTTCATTTCTTGAATGACATCTACTTCTTTTTGATCTTTCGAGACAGGTACAATATCTTTTATATTACTATCTAAGCCATCCAATATTGGACCTTTAACTACGGGAGCATCTAAGAATTCTGGTTCATAAAGTTTCATATTACAATTTGGCTTTGCCCAGATCGCTTCGCTCAGATCTTTCCCTACTTTATTGGCATTAACATCAATACCCAACACAAAATTTATATCATTTATCGAATATTGAGTGATTTCTGGAAGTATACCAATAATATTCTCAGGATTTTTCTTGTAATTTTCCACGCCTTGAACTAAAGCTGAGGCTACATCTCCCATACCGATTAAACAGACGTTAATTTTATTTGGCATCCTTTTTAAGTGTTTTTTGAATATTAGTTTAAATTTATCTGATATTGTTATATAAAAAATTTGGTGTAAAAAAATTTATTGACATCGAAAGTATATAGAAGCCTTTTTTATATATATTTTTAATAATAATCAATCTAATAGTATGATCTAATAAAGTTTAGATATGATTAATAAATATTTATTTGAAATCGAATTCGGCTTACATTAAATGTTAATTTAAATCTAATTAATTTCATGATCATCAGATTCTCTTTCGTTTTTAGCGACTATCCATGTGTATCCCCTTCTGTCGTTCTCTTTCATTAAACGTTCTTCTTTTCCGAGGCTGAAAATTGTCCAATTCTCAAATATATCCCTTAAATCCTCTCTGGCTATAAAGTAAGGCTTAATTGGAGGGTTGGTATCAAAATGAGGCTTTACATTACCCGAGTAAACTAAAAAACCTCCAGTTCTCACCGCCTTTTTTAGTTCTAATAATCTGGATTGAGCATTTTTCCGTAAATATTGCAAACATTGCATTGCGGCAACGAGATCGTAGCCCTCTTGTCTTAACTGAAAAGTTTCTATATCTCCTAGTTTTACTTTTACCTTATCACTTACCCCCAACGCTTTAGCTCTTTTTTTAGTCAATTCAACCGAAGTTTTTAATGCATCTATCGCCATCACATCGAAACCTAATTGAGCCAAAAAACATGCTACTCTCCCATTACCCGTCGCTAAATCAAGAGCTTTTTTACCCTCAATTTGTTCCTCAATATAATAAGAAATAAGTTGAATAGGATAATGAATCGTAATGCGGTTTAATTCTTTTAAGTTAGTATCAAATCCCTTTTCATATGCTTTACTCCAACCGTCTAACCATTCGGGATTTAAATTCTTTCTTATTTTTTGTTCTATCTCTTCATGAACCATATAAAAAATAAGTTGCAAATCTATAAAAAATTAGGTCTATGATAATATTTCCAAACACTTGGAATCAATTTAATTCTAAAACTTTTTTTGGAGTAAAATTGTAGAATAAATATTGTAAATAGTTTGCTTAAATTAAATATAAATCTTGAATGAATGAAAAGCTTGTAAAAGAAATGAAACTTAAGGATAAAAAAATTTACTTTATTCTCTCCCCTCATATAAACTATTATCATAGTTACCGTGGAGATTCACGTGGAAAGTCTGGTTTTGGAAAGGATCTCAAACTTATGAGAGGTATTTTAGACAAGTTAGATGAAATAGAAGACAAAGGATATGATTTCGGGGATATGAGAATCACCTGGGATTATGCTGATACATTCTGGTCTATCCAGTTACAAAAAGAATATCAACAAGATGTATTGGATCGTGTAATTGAACGATGTAAACAAGGAAAGGATGAAGTTCTTATAGGCTCTTGGGGGAATGTTGCTCAACCGTTATTGAATACAGAAGAATTTATCATTCAACATAATTGGTTTCTCGAGAATGAATTGGGCATTGGGGTGAATCAGTTATTCAAAGGAAGAGTTGCTCCTTATGCGAGAACTCAAGAAACAATGTATACACAAGGCATGATTGAACTTTATAACAAAGTGGGAGTAGAAGGAATTGCTCTTTATTATTCAGTTTATCCTTTTGATGTTTCAAGACCATTCATAAATCCTAGACTTGACTGGAATCAGAGATATGGTTTGGTTAAATTGAATTCTATGATATCCGAAGCTTCAATGTTAATGATTCCGATGTATGCATTTGGTGACATTTTAGATTTCCGCTCAATTAAACGTTGGTTTGAATTAATCAGAACGAAACAAGAGAGTGGAGAGATTCAAGGCCACGCATTACTATTTCTAAACTTTGATATGGATTATGATAATTGGTTAGGTGTTAGACTTCCAAAATTCTTGCAATGGATGCCTAATTCAAGAGGATTATCTGAATTTGCCGAAGCTGTAGATCTCTATGAATATGTCGAGTTCGGAAATTTATTGGATATAATCCCGAAATTGGAGGTGCATGGAGAGACTATTTTAAAACAAGACGTCGCAGATGGTTTATGGAATGGTTATTACAACTGGGCTCAAAAATATTCCAATACAAAGTTCTGGACTATCGGTCAACAAGCAAGGTGGTTGAAATGTATGGCAGACACTATCAAGAAAAACAATCCAAATCAACAGATTAAAGAAAATGTCAATGATTATTTACGTAATGGGAATGATAGTTCCGACACTTATATTAAAAATAAACTCTTGTTTACTTCTACTACAAATTTCGGAATGTCAATGCCGTTTCAACATCCGGACAGGCGGAAAACTGCGCTGACTTACGGAATTAAAGCATATAAAGCAGCTGAAAAATCAATTCAAATTGCTTCGGAATATAAAAATAAGCTTATAATTGAAAAAGTATCAGAAGATGAGCCCTATATTCTAATCATACCAATTATAAATAGGGGTAACTCAAAATCCGAGTATACACCAGTTGATTCGGATTTAATTGTGAAAACTTTAATCGATAGGGAAACTTTGGAGAAGATGGGTATCGAAAATTCAACTTTATCATTTAAAGAAGGGAAAATTAAGCTAAGATATTATGAGCTTGATTCTTTGAAATATTCCTTGGAATTATTAATTTCTCATGAATTATTTAGAAACGGAGATGATATTTTACTAACTAACATAAATCCCCCTTATGATGTGCCTAAAAGACAAGGGATGGGTAAATTAAAAGCTACTCGAGAGATTTTAAAGAATGAATTCATATCTGTTGAGTTTAATGAGAAAGGATTTATTGAATCTTTTAAACTAAATGGAAAAGGTTATGGCTGTCTTAAATTCCTCGAAACGGCTGTTACATTCGGTAAGAAAAATAAAGGAAAAAGGTTCAATTCTGAAAAAAATGATATTAAAGTACTTCGCAATGGGAGGGATAATTTTTCGGCATCCATAGAGATAAAAAGTAACTTTTATATAACATCGGGAGCGTCCTTAGAAGGTAAAAAAATCCTTACTGTCTATTCTGGAATTCCCTTTTTATTTGTAAATGTCAATATTAATATCCCAGAAATTAAAGGCGAAACTACGAGTGTTGATGGTACACAATATGTTGCAGAAAAATATGACCCAAGATGGTTGGAAATAATGCCTTGTGAAGTTAAACCAAAAATTTTCGGGATGAATAACCCCTTGCGTATATGGAAGCGTAATTTTTTTGGTATAAAAAGCTATTTTGATCTGGATCTTTTTGAGATCGATTCTGAAAACATAGATTTAGATTGTCTAGTTGCTAATATATCCGATGGATGGATGGCAGTTTCTGATAGAAATATGGGAATGTTAATCGGGTTCAATTCAGTAAAAGCAGCAAATTTTGCATTTTCCCCCATAAAAGTGAGAGGGGAAGGATTTGAAGATTGTAAAAAAAACCATCAACAACTTAGAATCAATCCGTTCGGTACATACTTCGGTGAAATGTTTCACTATTGGACAGAAGGAACTGGTCATGCACAAGATTTGATTCCAGAACTTTTTGGTACGTTTCACTCAACGGCTCCAACATTTAGCGGTAAAACTTTGAAATTTGACCTTATTATAGCACCATATGAAGGAGATAAACCACCTCAAACTATACAGTCATTTGCAGATCATTTTTCCTTACCTCCTTTGATCTCCATAGGTACCAAAAGTAATCCAAATGTCTTCAATAATTTTTCTTATCTGGAGGATAAAATTCAAAAAATAATTAGAGAAAATGATCTAACAGAATTATTTGATTTATCTTATATTGAATGGGTTAGAAAAGTAAACCAAAACTTTGATCCTAAAGAGGATGAAAAACTCCCTGAAACAGATTTAAATTTAAAACTAAAAACATTTTTGAGATTACTTATTGATGGAATTAAAGGGAGATAAAAATCTTATAAAATTGAATGAAAATTAAATACTTTATTAAAGTGTTAAAGTGAGTTAAAAAAAATGAAAGAAAAAATGAAAGCACTTGTATTTCCAGAACCATGGCAAGTAGAGTTAGTGGAAGTACCCGTTCCAAAATGTGGACCTAATGAAGTTTTAGCTAAAATGATCTCCGTAGGAATATGTGGAAGTGATGTAGGAATCTTTGAGGGGGATCATTGGATAGAAGCCAAGGAACCAGGAGGGCATGGCCATGAAACTGGAGCAATCGCGGTGGATGTAGGGAAAAAAGTAAACGATGTATCTGTTGGAGATCATCTAGCACGAATGGGACAAGGGTATGCTGAATATTCCAAATATGTGAATGTAATCGGACATGGAAAAGATGAAGAGAAGGGAGCTTTACCTATTGTCAGGAATGATTTGACTATGGACGAAATTTCCTTTGCAGATGCGGTGGGATGTGCGATAAATTGTTTTGAACGGGCTGAATTTGAGAGGATTGAAGGGGAAAAGAGGGCTGTAGTCCTTGGATTAGGTCCTATTGGTTTAATCCTTACACAGATTCTCTTGAATAATGGAATAAAAGTAGTAACCTCAGAACCATTCCATCATAAAAGAGATTTAGCAGAAAAATGGGGTGCAAAAGCATTTAACCCGAATGATTTTACAAGAGCCATGCATGGAAATTACACTGTTGTTGATGAAATTAAAGAGAAGTTTGGAGAAGCTCATGCAGTTTTTGAGATGGTCGGTAAAAACGAAACCTTGCTTGATGGTATAGATCTCGTAAAATCGGGTTATCGTGTAATCGTTTTTGGAGCTCAGAAAATGCAATACATTCCTTATGTTAATTGTCGGAAAAAAGGGGTTGAATTAGTATACCCAGAAGCGATGGTTAATTCTAAACAAGGTAAAGATTACTGGGACGAGGCTTTAGATATGATTTCATCCAAAAAACTTGATCTAAATAGTTTAATAACTAAACGCATTACACTTGAAGAAGCAGTTGACGCTTTTAAGTATTATAATCGAAAAGAATGGATTAAAATTATCGTAGAGCCTCAAAAGTAGATTATCTAATAATTATTTTTACTCTTTTTAGTTATTGTTAAAATAAAGTTCTTAAACAATTAAAAAAATAAAAATTGGTAGGAGATTGAACTACCTTAAGTTATTCATTCTTCAAATTCTAATGTTTCTTTAACTAACATAAAGAGCGGTATTGACATCAAGAAGAATATTGCCGCCAAAATAAAAATATTTACTCGACCGAATGTAACGGATATCAATCCTCCAAGAAGTCCTCCGATTATCTGCGGAACTGTTAAAGTTATATTAAAGATCCCATAAAATTGACCCTTCTTTCCTTCTGGCAATGTATCTTGAGCCCATGTATTTATCAAAGTATTAAGTCCAAGGAGTCCAAGTAGTAGAAATGGATTCAGAAACAAGAATAGAATATAATTAGCAGGAGGTCCTTGAGCCATGGGTATTAGGAAAAAAGCTATAGCAATTGCAAGGACAACAATTGGCATGAATTTCTTTCTACCATATTTATCTGCTAATTTCCCTAATCCAATTACAGTTGGAAAGAGAAACAGAAACCCTACACCAATTGCGATGAATAATTCGATTGTGCCAAATGGTAGATCTTGAAGTATCCATATAAATAATAGTGCCATAACAGATCCTACTCCCGCTTGATATACTGCAGAAGCGACTATTACCTTAAAAAAATTCTTTTGTTCAGTTAACAATTCAACATTAATCAGTTCTTTGAGTTCTTCAGAAAACTTTTTCTTTGGTGGTAATTCCGAAACTGGTTTTTCTTTAATTAGAGCGAACCCAATCAATCCCGCTACGGCGTAAACAATTCCTCCCATAGTTAACAGTGTAATATGCCCGTTAAGTGAAACTGTATAATTGGATGATTCTAACATATCCATGCTTAAAAGAAATATGACAAGCCCCATTATGAGCCCTACATTTGATACGGCTTGAACGATCCCATTGGCTCTCCCTCTCAGCTTTAAATCGACCACATCAGGAATTAATGCCCTTGAAGCTACAGATACCGCATTGGCCGTAATACCGATTAATAAAACATCATAAATTATACAGAGAATATAGTTTTGTGAATAGGCATATAAAATCATACCAAATCCAGCGGCTAAT
>CAZZIC010000057.1:0-4727 GCA_964653985.1 uncultured archaeon
GGTGAGATCATTCTCTTATAGAGGTGTTAAATTAATTTTAAACAAACTCTTAAATAACTAAAAAGCATATTTTATGAAAATCGGTGGTACTGTCGAAATATCGACAAAAGATATCCCTGGAAAAGTTTGTATGGTAATATTTACAATTGGATGTAATTTTCATTGTGAATTTTGTCATAATAAGCACCTACTACTTCAAGATGCTGGCAAAAATATCGATGACGAAAAACTAATTAATCTGATAAAAAATAATTCCCTTGTTAATAGTTTAAGCATTACAGGAGGAGAACCTTCTCTCCAACCCGAAATAATAAATCTTATTGAAAAAGTTGCTAAAATGAACAAATATATTAGTATTGATACAAATGGAACGAATCCAGAATTTATTAAAAGAATTCTACCATTTATTGACCGTGTTGCATTAGATCTCAAAGCTCCTTTAAACCAAAAAAAATATGAACGAATTTCCAACTCATTTGTAAATTTAAAGAGTATTATAAATACATTTGAAATTCTAAAGAATAATAAATCAATTGATTTTGAAATAAGAACTACATATGTGAAAGGACTATTAGATCAAAAAGATATTCATGATATCATTAAATTTTTAGAAAATAGAAATTTCCGTGGAACCTATGTTATCCAACAATATCAATATTCAGAGGGAGTAGGTGAAGAATTTAAAGATAAATTTAAAGAAATGACTCATTCTGATATCTATCAAGTAATTGAGCCTTATGCAGAAAAATCATTACCATTTGAAATTTATGTAAGGGATGATATTGTAGGATATATGTCATTAGAAAAAATAGTTGAACTAGCAAATGAAGAATTATGAATGAAAACTCTATTTTAGAATCAATAAATAATTGCGCTGAGTGTAAGGAATGCTTAAAAGTTTGCCAAACATATCAAGAAACAAATGATGAATTATTCTCTCCATTTGGCAGATTAAAAATCGCGAAGAAAATTTTTGAAAATAATGAGATTGAAGAAAATGAGAGAAAAAGCCTATATACCTGCACAATGTGTAGTTTATGCTATGAAACATGTCCCCAAGAAATAGAAACATCTCATATTGTTCATGAAGCAAAATTCAAATTATATGGAACAGAAAAAGGGCAATATAAGATTCATGACACTATTATCGGAGGAATTTTAGAAAAAGATAATTCTGTAAATGGAGATCCTAATAAGAGACTCGATTGGTTGCCTGAAAAGTACAGAACTGAAGAGGAATTTGATGATAGAGATTCAGACACTCTCTTATTCTTAGGATGTATGTCATCTTTTAAAGTTAAGGAGAGCGCTTCTTCTGCATATGAATTCTTAAAAGCTGCGGGTTATGATTTTAAAATTCTAAAAAACGAACCTTGCTGCGGAGAGTACATCTATTCGGCGGGTAATTTGAAAGAAGCAAAAAGTTATTTCAAGAAAGTCAATAGAATGCTTAATGAGAATAATATTAAAAAAATAATCGTAACTTGCGCGGGGTGTCTATATGCATTTAATAATGTGTATCCTAAATATCTTGAAAATTTTAATATTGATGTAAAGCATATAACCCAAGTTATATCAGATTTAGATAAAGAAGGGAAAATTTCTTTTCAGCGGGATCATCAATCTCTTATATACCATGATGCTTGTCGTATGGGGCGTAAATTGAACGATATCCGGATTTACTCTGAACCAAGAGAACTTTTATCCCAATCGGGTGCCGAGGTTCTTGAGTTATCTAAAAATAAGGATGCAACACCTTGTTGTGGAGCAGGTTCGGGAGTAAGAGGGGTTGATAAAGAACTATGTATTAATATGGGAGAAACTCTATTAAATGAAATGGAGACCGATTTATTAATCTCCTCATGTCCATTATGTGTATTTAATTTTCGGTATGTAGATTATAAAAGAGAAACCAACAAGAAAATCTTATATATTACTGATTACCTAAATAAGAATCTTAAAAAAATCAAATAAAAATTAATAATATTAACTCATCGGGGGTTGAGGGAATAATGCAAATAATAATACCAAAAGAAGGCTTGAGAAAAAGCTATAAAATATAAGGATTATGAGCACGATTCCCGCATATATGAGCTAATCATCATTATTTTTATAGGCATAGATTATAAAAAAGATAATCGAAATTAAACGAAGTAGGCCTAAGATGACACTAAATATGGTCGCAATAATCCCAAAAATATGTATATCCGGAATAACCCCTAATTGAAAGATATAAAAAAGAAGTCTATTGAAGATGTAGAATGTGTCACTAATGAATATGAAAATCGCTGATATTTTTAGCTAATTGCAAGAAAGTTCTTGGTTTTTTACACTGATTAAATAAAAAAGGACTCCAAAAGTGATAAACCTTACCCCAGATTGAATAATCGCTCCACTTCGTGAAATCATCGTTTCTAGGTGAATCATATATTCTTACATAATACTTTTAAATTTATATCAAGAATTGGACTCTGCAATTTTTTAATACTGCTTTTTATAATTAGATCTAAAGAATAAGTAAACAATGGAATCATTACATTTTAAAAAATTATGAACGAAAATAATGAAATGAATACATCGAAGATGGATTATAGTTTTAAGATCTATGAAAGAATAAGAGAAAGTTTATTCGGTATCTTTGATATTCTGAAAATTAATTTTAATGTAGATGATATTTATTATCTTGCAGGGTTTGATAATTTAAATGCGATAAATGCTTTGGTTGTCCAATTATTGAAAATGAACAACCCACCCCAAGAAGTTAAGGATCGATTATTGGAATTAGAATTAAAAGAACTTTATTTTAAAGAAAATTTCTAAACACCATTTTCTTTTGTTAAATATTTTTCTTTTCTTTTGTGTTTATTTGTAAACAACACATTAACAACGAGTTTAGTTATTGTCTAGAAAATAGAATTATTCAAATCCTCCTACTTAATTATGAGTTCCTTTACATAATTTATAGCTCAAAACAGTAATTCTTATAGGATTTTACAAATTAACTCAAAATAATACGAATATATTATATCTAATATAATATCATGTCTAACAATAAGAATGATTTATCAGAGGAAGATTTAGACGATCTACTAGATGCACAATGGGAAAAGCAAGATAAAATTCATAAAAAGTGTAAAATGAAGGAAAAAGACAAGAACCGAAGCTATTAATAAATTTAAGCTAAAGAATTTTAATTTATTTTAATTTACTTTACAATAAAGTATGAGTCTCGTTCAATTTATTAGCACTACATTTTAATTTTGTTTAAATAAAAAGAAAAAATATCTCCAGAATAATAATGCTATCTCCCCAAATAAGAACGATTATATGATAATGAAATTTCCACACAAAAAACTTAACATTTAATCAAAAAATTGAGGATAAAGAAAAATTAAATATCTTATTAGGTAATATTAAATAGAAGATAAAAGATATTGGATCAATTAAATGAATTAAAACAGAGCGAAGAGATGTATTTATATGGTAAGAGCCAATGAAATAATAGAATTATTTAAAAGAATCGCAAATAAGGATAATGAAGGGTTTATCAATACATCTTTAAAAATTATTAATTCTGAAAAAAATAAAAATCATTATAAGTTAGCAAATTCACTAACATCTCTATTAGAGCAAATACAAGATAATACTGCGCTTGCTGAACCTTGGATTGAAGAGTTTTCTACCATTCCTTTAGATAGGGATAGGATGATAGAATTATTTCAAGTAAATGTCTCTAAGAAAAGTTTAAACGATATAATTCTCAACATTGAAACAGAGAAAATAATAAGGAAAATTTTGGAAGAGTGGAAAGAAAGAACTTATTTATCAAAATATGGAATGCATCCAATAAATAAGATCTTATTTTATGGCCCACCTGGTTGCGGTAAGACCTTATGCGCTTCAGTTCTTGCGGGAGAAATGAAAATTCCACTATTAGAAGTTAAAACAGATATCTTAGTATCCTCATTACTAGGAGAAACCTCCGTAAATCTAAGAAAAGTTTTTGAGAGCGTTCATAATTCAAAACGAGCTATCCTATTTTTTGATGAATTTGATGCTATTGCTAAAAGTAGGTTGGATTCGCAAGAACACGGTGAGATTAGGCGTTCTGTGTCTAATTTATTGAATTTCATTGAAAATGCTCCTAAAAATATTTTGATAATCGTAGCTACAAATCATCCAAGAGTTCTTGATATTGCCGTATGGAGAAGGTTTGATGAGATTGTTGAGTTTCCTTTACCAAAATCTAAAGAAATCAAGAAATTAATCAAATTAAAGCTTAAGAATTTTAAATATGATGTTAATGATTATCAAGAACTCATTGATAAATTAAATGATTTATCCCATGCTGATATTGAGCATATATGTCATAGCTCAATTAAATTTGCCGTATTAAATAATATAAAAATCATTAATCAGAGTTTATTATTAAAGAAATCTAAAGAATTCCTAACGAAAAAGGCAAAATTAAATAAAGCTTTAAACAATCAAGATAAAGAATGAGTCGAGATATTAATTTCAAGCGATATAAACATTTGGTAAACCTCCTAAAGAACAAGATGTGAAAAAACATGGGAATAAATTAACTAAAGGACTGGAAGAAGTAGAAAAAGAACAAGAACGGGTAAGAAAAAAAATATATCCTCCAGATCTAAAACCTCAATTGATCTTTATTATTGATCAAGAAGTTGAAAATGATGAATTGCTTGAAGTAGATGAAACTTCTT
>CAZZIC010000057.1:4827-14850 GCA_964653985.1 uncultured archaeon
ATTATTGATCAAGAAGTTGAAAATGATGAATTGCTTGAAGTAGATGAAACTTCTTTAACAAATGCGGGAATTGAAATTTTAGAAAAAGAAGGGGAGAATTGGATAATAGTCTTTGCCACAGAAGGGCACGTTGCTCAATTCAAAAAAAACCTCCATACTTATAAAAAAGAAATTAAAAAAAGGGGTAAAAAAAAAACTTGTAAGACCTCGATTTTCGGGATTATTTAATAATGTTAAAGACATTCTTCCTAGATTCCCTAAACATCGTTTAGGAAAAACTTTAAAAGTATATTATGAAAAAGAAAAATTTCCCGAGGAATTTATAAGAGCAAATAGATTTTTGGTGGTTAGGTAAGCCAATTATTGAAAAAAGAATGGATTTATGTGAAGAAATTTTAAAAAAATCTAAATGTAAATTAATAAGTCGGTATAGTGATTATGGAATAGCCTCTATAATTACTAAAATTAATCTTAAAGCTCTTAAATCTATAATGGAATTAACTGAAGTATATAAAATAGAAGCAATTGAAATTAAACTAATAGAAAATAAGGCTTCCACAATCTATGCGACTGCGGGGACCGCATCATCTCCGTCGATTGTGAGCTTTTTCTGGGAAATAAGGACGAATATAGCATCCTTCGCGAGACGTTTGCCCATTTTTTTTCCGCTGGGATATGAGATGCTCCTGGTAATCCTGGCATATGGGGGGGCCTTATTCACTCGAAAATATGCGTTGGTTCTTTGATCGGGGGATTATTTCCCTCATAAACTCTAGAAGCTCTATAAAGAATCACAAGGTGATACCCTTGAACGACTCTTATCGCCTAAATATGGACTTTATACCGGAAGAGTGGATTCAAGAAGAACTAATTACCTTCATGAACATAAGAACCGAAAATGAACGGCGATTTTCGCACAATATCGTGGTATATCACGCCCGTCGGGCTAATGTAAGGGGGTGGGAAATGGTTTCCAAGCATCGCTATCTCATTTTAATTTTAGATCTATTAAAAATCCTCACCGCGTATAAATTGGGGCGTCCAGATTTAATTGGACAAGCTCGTATTTTTTCCACGTCAAAGGGCATAGATTTTTATCGGTTTTTCCCTCACCTGGCAAAAGAAGCGGGATTTGAAATCTTTTTTTCTGACCTCCAACGGAGTCCGACACTTTTCCCCCGGAGATAATCACCCTTTTCGTCGGGAAGTTATTTAAGATTCCCCTCTTTTGTTAAACTAATAAATTTATAAAAAGGCTCTCTAAGAAAATAAATAATATATCTTAAAATATATTCAAGTATTCTCTAAAAAAAATTCCCTAATAAATAGAACTAATTTAAATCTTTTGTTATAACTTTTACTCAGATACTTGTAAGTTATTCTTAAATTGTTGTAAGTTAAAAAGGTCTTGTTATAATTTCTCAATGGAATATCTAACCTAAAAAAAATTTATTATGTCTTACTTCATATCAAATTGCCAAGAATCTAATTCTCTATAAATTGAGTTTAATACGCGACTTGAGAATTTTTCATTCTCTTTTCTAATGTTGAGAAATACTTTTGAGATGTGTTTACAGAATTTTTTATTTTTTTTCTTGTCATTTATAAAATCGGGACAAGAATGGCTTAAAATATTGTCATCAAGATCAATATCCAAATCATAATTTCCCCTTGAACCTTTTATCAAGGCATAGATGTGATTTTCTTGAACGTCTAAGTTGATTATTTTTACTTTAGAGATTTTTTTCCTGTCTCTATTATAATCTGTCCTTGAAAAATAATTGATCAAATAATCAAAACTAAAATCGCCATTGCTGTATAATGTATTTATCGGCCATTCATCAAACAGCCAATGTCTGCCCGCAACTAATACGTGAATTCTCCCGGCATTTTTTTCTTTAAGAGCTCGTGCTAAATCCCAAGAAGTTGATCCTGTCGTGAAGATATCATCTAAAATTATTACATCAGCTTTCCCTAAATCATCTATTCTGACTTCATGAACACCATTAATATAATTGAATCTCTTTTCAAACCCTTTTTCTTTATTTTTTCCAACATCCTTTAATCGTTTAACTCGTTGCGAAATATTTTCGATATCGTAACCATTTTGGCTTAAAATCTTTATGAAGGGATTTAAGATATATTCGATTTGGTTTTCCTCGGTTCTTTTGAACTTGGGTGATATAACGACATGAGAGACATCATTATAAATATCTCTTCTTTCCTCTAAAACCTTAAATAATCCTTTTGCGATTAATGAACCCGCAAATGTTCTGAATTTTTTTCCCTTTCGAAATTTAAGTAAAAGGATCAACTCAGAAAGAACATTAATTGGTATACTGTATCCCTCTTGTTTGAACTTATGGTATATGCCTAACGCGTTTACGCTGTTAAAATTCCATACACCTATATATGAAGGCAAGTCTCTGCAGGTATTGCATAAATTTTGCTCAGAATGTATTTGATTTAAACACATCGTGCAATATTTTTCAGGAATCCTTTCTATAGTAATTTCATTGTCCAATTTGAATTGTTTTCTGACTTTTGACATTTTTTTTACCCTGTGATTCATTAAGTTCAATACTTTAAAATGCTTTTTTGGTGGGTTCTAGTTCCTTTATTTAAATTTTTTACTTCCATTCTTTTTTCATATTCATCATTAAGCATCTCAATAACCCAATCGATGTCCTGTAGGGATGATATTTTGGCCCCTCCTTTTTCATTGACAATCCAATTTGGAATAAAAGCTTGTTCGACATCATTATCAATTGGCTCAACGGCAAAAGCAGGTCTGCCTTGTCTTGCTCCAAATTTATATTGCCATCGGGTTCCGCTCCGTTCATTACCTTCAACAAAGATGTTTCCTAGTCCAAATCCGCTTGTAATTCTATTTCGAATTTGTAATGCTTGCTTCGTTACGTTTTTATGGGGGAATCTCTCCGAGATCAAAGCTCCGTTTGAAACTAATTTTTCAACCAAGTATTGATGCTCTTTTGGGTAAAGATTTAAAATTCCCGAAGCAATAACTCCAATTGCTCTGCCCCCGCAATCTAAGGCACCTTTCATTGCTATGGTATCAATCCCCCGCGCAAAACCGCTGACTATTGTGAACCCTTCTTCCACCAATCTCTTGGCAATATCTCTTGCCATTTTTTCACCGTATTTTGTTGGGTTTCTTGTTCCAATGATAGCTACTGCCTTATAATCTTCGGACTTTATAGTCCCTTGGATGAAGATCAACTTCGGCGGTTTTCCTATCGCTTTCAATATAGGCGGAAAATCTTTATCGAAATAACTAAGACATTGAATGTTGTTTTTATCGCATTTTGAGAGTTGCTTTCTAATATTTTCGAAGGTTTTCTCATTATTCAGATTATTAAAATTTTCCACTTTTTTATTGATTTGTCTAATTGAAATATGGTCAACCTTTTTAAAGCTTTCAAGAAGCGTTTCAAACTGATTGAGTGTGAGTTTTAAAACATTTTGAAATGATACCCGACTTTTGATGACTTTTAGAGCCGATAATGGAAGTGGGATACATCTACTAAGAAAAATATAGTCTGTTAGCGACTCGTCCAAGATTATCATCACATTATATAAGATTAATCTTCTTAAAATAGATTAGAGACAGCAAATTTATTAAAATTTTCTCTTTGGTCTAAAATTTTTGGTAATCTTAAATCCCATTATTTAATTTCACTAAATCCATATTTAATGAAGTTAACTCGGGAGCTACACATGGGTAGAATAAAACCTTATTGTCTTGTCGTGACAATTTGGCATAAAGATTCAAGTGAGATCTATGAACAAGTTCAGCAGAAAATAAGAGAAGAAATTAGATTAAGAATCTAAGAATAAACTTATAATATTTCTTCTAATTCTTATAGCTTGTCAATATTTTCTTATAAAATAATAATCGAAATCCATATTATTACGATAAACTAGTAATTGTTCAAGAATGACATTTTATATTAATGTAATGTTTTATTATTGGTAGGCTTTTTAACCTAAGATGGTTAATGAAAATTCCTAATTAGTGAGAAGCTTCTCAATAAGGCTTTCAAGGTTTTTGAAATACTCCAAAAATAAATGAAAAGTTTCTTACGAATTTTCTCATCTTGGTAAAAATGGGAAATGTGGATGAATAAGTTGAAATTCTCTTAAAGCCAACTGACTGAATTAGAGATTCAATCTTTTCTACAGAAGTAATGAAAACGTGAGTTTCGTCCCAAGAAAAGAAAAGTTTATAAATTAAAGAGCTCATTTTGTTATTTACAGTTGGTAATTCACAACAAAAAATCCCTCCTGGATTGAGAGAATCATATATTGATTTGATTCCCTTTTTGGGATGATCTAAGTGCTCAATGATGGAGATCGCAGTAATTATGTCAAACTTTTTATCAAAAGGAATTCCATCATTTAAATCTCCGATGATACATTCACATTTTGTCCTACTTGAAGCAATATCAATCGCATGATTGGAAATATCCATCCCATATACATCGAAATCAAGTTTTAATATTTGAAGAAAATGTCCATAACCGCATCCGATATCTAATAAAGTGTTATGTTTTTGGTTGATTGTATTCTTAATGATTTTCCTATATTTTTTGAAACGCCATTGATTAATTTTTGTAAGGAGATCATATCCGCCTATAAAATGAGAATCCTCAAAATAATCCTTATCAAAATCCACATTTTAATAATTTTTTAATGGAATTTTAATTTAATTGTTTCCAAAGGTTTAATAAGGTTTTTTAAAGTTAGAATCCTAGATTTGTAACTTTAATCAACTTAGGAGAAGTATCAAGAAAATATTTAGGGAAAAATAGTGGGTTGATTAGTGTTAAGAAAAAACAAAAATGACCTTTAATAAGACAGATAAAAAATTAATTAAATAAAAGCTGAACCGATTAGTGAATTATTCAGAGAATTTTTCCTTCCAACTTTTAGCCTCTTCTAGAAGCTTTTCTTTCATATCTTCCTCTAAAGGCTCACGTATGGTTCGCAGTTTACTAATCCAATTTCTCATACCTCTTGCGGCCATCGCACCTTCTTTTTGGAGAATAATATCAGATATCCCCAATAATCTCTGACTTATTTGAATACCTTTTAAAGTAGATATATTTTCTATAATACTCTCAAATTTAGCTTCCAAACTCTCTGTTTGAATTTCCTCTTTTTCTTCTTCCTCAGATAGGACTTGAGTATTTTCGCCTTCATTCTCATTACCTTCAACATTTGTTTGACTAACTTCTTTTCCTTTTTCTATATATGTTTCCCGCCATTCCATTAAGTCTTCAATGAATTCTTCTTTCTCTTCATCATTAAGAGGGCTGTTTGAGAATTTGAATTTATTAATCCAATTTTTCATACCTTTAAGTGACATAGAATATCCTTTTGTTTCTAAAATAATATCCATTCCATCTTGGAGATGATCGCTTATATCCTTTCCGGTTATTGTATCCAGATTATCTTCTAAATAGTTCAAATGATATGCTAAAGAATCTTCTTTTTTACCTTCTGATGATACTTCCTCCTCATTAAATTGAGATTGGGATAATCCAGGACTTATATATTCCTCTTCTTTTTCATCCTCCATTGTCTTAGGTTCTGTTTTTTCTTTATCCTTTGCTTCGATTTCGCCTTTCTTAGATGGTTTTGGCGTTTTAGGCTTTAGCATGGATTTTTTCCATCTTAGAAAATCGTTCTTAAGCTTTTCCTGAAAAGGCTCATCGAGTGTATCATTCATTTCGTTTAATTCCGATCTCCATTCCAATATTGAGGAGTGTCCTTGAAGTCTTAAAACAATTTCCAGAAAATTGTCTATTTGCTCACTTATTTTTTTACCCTTAAATGAATCAACTTTATCTAAAAACATATCAAAGAGTGTGCTAATTTTCTCATATTCAATCTCCACCTCTGAGACAGGCTCAACAGAATCAGGTATTACCATTTCTTTTTCAAGTTCTTCTTTTTCTTTTATTTTAGAGACATCTAGTTCTGGGGGTATTTCTAATTGAAGCGGAGAATATTTATCATTTAACTCTTGAATTTGAGATATTACTTTTTTTTTAAGGCTGGTGGTCAATGTTGTATGTTTTTTATTTAAAGTATTTAACAAGAGTTTAAGTTCTATAAGTTCCAATGAGATCCCCTTTTCTTCAAACGCTGTTTCCAGAATATGCTCTAAATACTCCCCAATTTTATTTCCGTTCCAATGATTAATACTAGTCATAATTTTATTAAAGCCACGAGTAATTTGGACTTCTCGGGGAGGTGATGCGTCATTCCATAGGTGATCAATAGATTGTTTCAATAAATTAATGACAGGTAGGTAATCTGTTCCGAATCCTATGAAGTCGTTCAGTGTATCATTTTCTTCTCTAAAAATCCCCATAATTAAGAAATTATCAGCTGATATGGCGACTGTATTACTTTTTTCTATACACCTATACTCCATATCAGGATTTTTAGAAATGATAGCTTTAACTTCTGAATGATCAAATGAGTGAGGTGCCGCTAATTTTATTTCACTTTCACTATCAACCATATAGGTCCTCAATAATTCTTCCTTCTCTAAAATATCGCCTTTACCATCTTCTTTAGCATCTATTCCAAACTTCTCAAGAGGAAGAAATTTCTCTATAGAAGGGATGATTATCTTAAGATTTTTAACTTTATTGTCCTTTAGCCTTGAAATCTCCTCTTTTATAAGTAGATGACTATTAATATGCCACAAATCTTTTATATAAACCTTATTTTTAAGAGAATAATATTTTAGGACCTCTTGAAGCGAATCTTCAATAATATCTACACTCTCAGAACTTTTTGAAATCAAATCTTTAAAGGTATTGAGAACTCGATCGTTGATAGAAGTTTGAATATCATCAAAAATATTTTCATTGAAAGCAACTTCCTCGCTAAAAACTTCATCCATAATCTCATCAATTAATCCATTAATTTGATCAAATACTTTTGAAACGATAGTGTCAGATTCTGATAAGGTATTCATTATACCCTCGATTATGGTCTCAAGATCAGCTTTTGTAATCTCCTCTTTTTCTTTAAGGTTCTCAATTGAAGTTTTTACTTTTGTTAATAGCACAATTACTAGTCTTTTAAAATTCTCTTCAGACTCTTGTAAAATCTGAGAAATCTCTTCAGAAGGATCAATAAATTTGAGGGATTTCAAAATAGCATTTCTGAAATTTTGGATATCTTCTTTAAGCTTAAGTTGAAATTCTCTTAAATCCTCCTTAAAATATGTGAGTTTTTGACCCTCATCAACTGCAAGTAAATTGTTTTTTTTGAATATCTCACGGATTGCTTCAAATGGTGGTAAAGCATAATATCTAGGGATGAATTCATCAAATTTGGATTCAATTTTAATAAACAAATTTTTGTCTATTAAATTTTTTACCATATCCTTAAGATTTTCCTTTTCACTTTTAGGAATTAAAACTCGAAGCTCTTTAAGAGTTAGCAGGTCTTTTCCAAAAGCATTTAAATATAATTCAGTTTCACTATTTGATAAACTTAATTGACTTATTACTTCTCTCATTTTTAGAACTTGAAAATTCTATTTTTCAAATCATTTCAAGTTGATAAGTAAATAAAAATTTTGATTTTTTAATTTAGTGATATCAAAAATAGTGTTTTTTTAGATAGAAGTAATTAAAAGAGAATTTTATTTAAAGTATTAAAATCTTTTAAGCGTATATTTGAGTTTTAAGGAATCCAATTTGGTGGATAAGTATAACTTTCACGATTTTTGGAATGAAGGAGATCTGGGGACACACCCAGCACTTTTCTTAGATTCTTTAGATATTCTTTTTAATCTTTCTTTTCTTCTTTCTTTCGCTTCTTCATAGCGCCTTTTTTGTTCCTCAGTTTCGGGTATGAGATTAGGGACTTCAACCGGATTATCATTTTCATTGAGAGCTACATAAATTAGATACGCTGACCCAATATGAGCTTTTTCCCCCGAAACTAAACATTCATCTGTTACACTGACTCCAATTTCCATTGATGTTTTTGCCACATAATTTAAGGAAGCTTTGGCAAAAACTACATTTCCAACAAATGCTGGTGCGAGAAAATCAATTCGGTCAACAGATGCTGTGACTACATTTCTATGAGTGTGTCTTGAAGCCACAATGGCGGCAGCTTGATCAATAATCCTCATAATAACTCCTCCAAAAACATTACCAGCGGGATTCGCATGTTCAGGCATCATAAGTTCTGCTATTTCAACTTGGGATTCAGAAACTGTCTTCGATTCTTTCATTAAAATTCATTCTTGATATATTTATAAGTTAATAAAACTATGAAAGAGGAATAAAAAAATGCTCTTTTAATAATTTATAACCTACCTCTCAATAAGTTAATGATGAGAACAAATAAAAAAGAGAGATTGAAATTTTGATTAAAAATTCAATCTATGATAATTAAAAGCCAAAATATACCCAAGGATCATTATAATTTTTAATTTAAAGTATCATTCTTATCATCATAGGGCCATTTCTAATTACTGGATTTGATAGTTCATATCTTATTCTTATCGGCATGCTATCATTATTATATAGTTTGTTAAGATAGCTCATAAAGCATTAGCATAGCTCATTTTTTAATCTCAATATGACATTTCACACGAATTTTAGCTTCTTGATCGAGTATATACAATAATCTCATAAAACAGCTCTGAGAATAAGAGAATTGACCCAATGACAAAAAATGGCTTATAAAGGAAATTTCTCTCAATACAAACTTTAATACAAGGTCCTACGGGAGGAAAATTTACGATCCAAGACCACCAATATTCACATGCATTTGCACAAGAAATTGGGATAGAAGGAAACTTAAGGATATTTAAAAAATAAAGATATGAAAGAACGAATGATACCACACCGCCACATATTAAAATAGTTCTAATAATATTTTTTCTCAACATAAGCATTCTTACTCTAAATTTCAAATTATTAAGATATTTGTAAACTAAAATATTTTCTTATTAAATTCAAAATTCAATAAATCAAAAAGGCTCTAATCAACTAAAAATAACTATGTAAGATTCAAAAAAATAAGAAGGAAAAAACACCATCAGGAATAGACTGAGAATAAAAAAAAGCTTTCTTGGGGTTAATTTTCTCTCCTTAATTATCCCTTAAACTCTATCTAATCATTTATTTACCCCAAATGAACCTTTTCTTCCTAATAAGAATAATGCTGGTTTTTAATAAGTTAAATTTAAAACCTAATTTAGATTTGTCTTATTTAGTGAATAATTATTCACAATACCACTAAGAATAAAGTTGATTAATATGGGATTTAAAGAAACATATGAAGCAATAAAAGAGGATATCTCCAAAGGGGAGAAGAATTTTAATGTTAAATGTGAAATGATGAAAGATGGCCTTCAATGTAAGACTATAATGGGGGCATCAAATCATGAATTTATAATTGACGCACCCGCGGGATTAGACGGTACTGATGAGGGTCCTTCTCCTTTATTAGCTATATTATCTGCAATTGGAGCATGCATTATAGCAGTAACCAGATTTTGGGCTAAGATTATGGATATTGAGATCGAAGAAATGACCGTCCATAGTCGTGGACATATTAACCTAGCCGCTATTTTTGGGTTAAATGATGATTTACTACCGGGGTATGATAAACTCGAACCCGTTGTCAGAATTAAAGCTAATGCGCCAAAGGAGAAAGTTGAAGAGATGATGGATAAAGTTATGTCTCATTGCCCTGTTATCACAAATTTCGGTGGAGCTTCTCCGATACAACCTAAAATCCAAGTTAAATAATATAGAAACTACCATTCTCAATCCTTCTATTTTTTTCTTATTTTTTGTTTTTAATTTTGATCTTTTTCGGTTTTTAGAGAAAATTTAAAGATATTAAGAAATTAGTAGGTCTGAAATATGAATTCAAGAGCTTCATCTAATATTTAATAAAAAAACTAAGATTTTTTACGATGTTGCCCAACAATTGGAAGACTTGAGCAGAAAC
>CAZZIC010000057.1:14950-20228 GCA_964653985.1 uncultured archaeon
ATAATATGGCATCAAAAAATATAAGCATTACAGAAGAAGTATATGATAAATTGGTAAAAATAAAACGAGAAGATGAGAGTTTTTCCGAATTATTTCTTAGGTTATTAAACTCACAGAAAAGTAAGTTAGAAGAATCATTTGGGACGTGGGATCTCACAGAAGAGGAAAAACGAGAGATTTGGGATCCCATAACAAAAAGAAAAGGCAGAAGCTGGGAAAAGCCCAGATTTGAGGGTTAATATGATTATCCTTGATTCTACTGCTTGTATCGATTATCTTGAAGGAAACGAAGATCTTAAGAACCTTCTGGATAGTTTAATTGATATAATCGGCATTACTACGGTTAGTGTATATGAAATATTTATTGGATTAGAGAAAACTAAGAGGAAAAGATCCGAATCGAGATACAATGATCTAATGAAAAATTGGAATAATTTAATATCCAACATGCAAATTCTATCTTTAGGTATTAAGGAGGTAATGAAATCTGCGGAAATTTTTGATCAACTCTCTTCCGAAGGTCAATTAATTGAAGATAATGATATATTAATTGCTGGTATTATGCGATCTCATAGTATAAATAAAATAGTTACAAGAAACTCTCGCCATTTTAATAGAATAAAGGATATTGAGGTTATAACATATTAACAATATTCTTTTATCCTTAATGAACTTATTCTTAGAAAAACGCAAATATACTGTTGAGATAAAGTATTAGAAAGGCAATAATTAAAAAAAACACTATACCCATGGCAAGACTTAAATATTTTGTCAATTTGGTTTTTTTTCTCAGACAATCGGGACAATTAGCAACAGGATTGTTTGATCGAAAAGAATATCCTTTTTCCGTGTGTTCAACACATAATTCCTTTCCGCAATCTGAACATTGAGAACTAGCTTTCTTATCGCAATATTTACAATTTGTCATATTCTATTCTATTAGCAATTGCTATATATTTATAATTAATAGGTAAACCCGGATATTAATAAAAACTTCTTTAATAACTGATAAAACCTATAATTATATAATAAGAAAATTTTATTTCATGCAGTTAAAATGAAAAAAATTTATTCTAAATATATTTCTCTTTCTTTAATTATTTTCGCTTTGGTCTTTTCTTTAATATCAATAGTATCTGCCACTATTCTACGAATTGACCGTTCCAAGTATTTAGTTAAAGAAAATTTAGAGATAACTAAATTCTCTGTAGAAATGAGGGATGGAAATAATATTTTTGGGTTATTATATACCAATCCTTCGATAATGGAAGGCGAAAACCATTCCAATCCTGCTATCTTAATGTTAAATGGTATTAATGCAAAAAAGGAAGATAATTTTGAAATAGCATTTCAACTTGTTAAATGGGGATATACAGTCTTTTCGATAGAACAAAGAGGACATGGAGAATCTGAAGGTCCTAGTGGATTTTTGGAAAAAGAACCTTTCGATATGGTTGAAATACTCGATTTTATAACCGAAAAATACGACTTCATCAATCAAACTCATATCGGATTATTAGGATTCTCGTATGGAGGGGGCATTGGAGCTATATTACAAGCATTAGATACGAGAATCTATTCATCAGTTCTATATCATCCTTTAACATCAATAGAAATATTGACAGAACAGATACCATTTCAAAATCTCATAGGCACAACACCATGTATAGAAGATATAGATACAATCCCTGATGCGTTTAATTTCGCTAACGCAAGTAATACTCAAAATCTTTTACTCATACATGGTTTGGAAGATAAACTTATCCTCCCTGAATCCAGTGAGAAATTTTATACTCATCTTAATGGGAATGAGAGAGAGGATATTGATTTAGAATTACGTCCTTTCTTGGATCATCCAAGTAATGAAAAAGATGCTCTCTCTTTGAAACATACACTCGTTTGGTTTAATAGTTTTTTTATTGATCGAACGATAGATAATGAGAATCGAGAAGAGCAAATTACGCAGATAATTTTATTTGAAATTAATTATCCAAACACCATTATACCGGAGATCTTTTCCATATTAACAGTTATTTTCATATTCCTAGGCATTAGCATCTTTTTGATCTTTTTTAAGATCTTACCAAAATGGAAAGAAAGACCATTTGAAAGTTCCAATCAAGACGCAGAAATCTCATCTAAAAAATATAAGAATATGATTATATATCGCACTCTAGTATACATTCTACCTGTATTCATTATTGGACCTATATTTATGGTCTTAAATCAATCGTTTATCTATAGCTACTTTATCGCTTATCCTATTATAGCGAGTGCTTTATTAATTTTCATCCCAAGTGAATTACATCGTTCTTGGAAGGATGAGTGGACAAGTTGGATTAAAAATGAATCTCTTTCTTTTCTCTATTCCGTTGGGATTGTAATTACTTCCGTTGGAGTTTTTCTAATTTTGTTTAATCTGAATGCGTTAATAATGCTAAAACCGATTATTCCTTTTTTTAACAATTCATTGGCTCAATACATATTCTTAGGATTTGGCTCCATTACGATGGACTTTTTATATTTACGCGAATTTAAACAAATTCACTCTTTTTTTCTACTCATACTTCGCCCAATATCACTAATAATATTTCTGATGTTTATACAACTCCCTCCATTTCCAATACTAGGAGGCTTACTTACCCACATTATGTTCATTATACTTACTGGAGGATTTCTTTACTATATTCGCCAGTTGATTATCCTACTTTCTAAATTTTATAAATCCGCGTGGGCTCTTTCCGGATTAATAATGCTGCCATCTATCATATTTTTTACGTATATCTTTTTTAGAATTGTCTAGGAACAATGGGTTAAATTATAGCCTCTCAAAAAGATTATAAGGAACAGTTTTTCAATTTTAACCTTTACATTCTTTCAAAAAACTATTTTCTCTAAATTTTCAAGAGAATAAATAAAACTCGGTATGTTTTTCAAGGGATTATTTTTTAGATTCAAATATTTTAGTGAATGGAGTTTTCTCAAGGATTTAGGCACTTTTTTGATCAAATTATTTGAGAGGTTTAAATATTCAAGGCTCCGGAGTTTTTTAATTGATTTAGGCAATTTAGAAATCAAATTATTACTTAGATTTAACTTTTTCAGAATATCTAATCCTCCGATACCTCTTGGTAATTTCTTGAGAAGATTTCCTTGTAAACTCAGATATTTTAATGAGCTTAATTTTTTAATCTTACGTGGTAATTTTCTAATATGATTATTAGAAAGATCAAGACTTCCGAGATTCAAATAAGCACAGCACCAATCTAAAAATCGTTGTATTTTATTATGGCTTAAATTTAGATTTAAATTAAAATTAGAAGGTAAAGAACGGAGTGTTTTAGGAATTTCAATGAGATTATTCCAACTGAGATTAATTGTTTTCAAATATTTAAATTTCTGAAGGGGGACTTCAAAATTTTCAAATTCATTAAAGCTCAAATTGAGATTTTTGAGATTCAAAAGTTTATGAATGGAGGATGGAATTATTTTTCTATTAGAGATACTCAAAGACTGTATTTTTCCCTTTTTTAAAATACAACATAAATCATTAGCGTAAATTATATAGGAATTCCCACCTATAGAAGGATAGAGTTTAAAATTTAAATCTATACCGAACTCTATTAGAAATTCAATTGCATTTAGTCCTATATTTTTATTGTGTCGGATTTCAGCAATTCTTTTTAAATAAATATCATGGAGCGAAGGAGATTGATAAGTATCTATTTTCTTCGCTAGCTTTTGTATTGTTTTCAGTACTAAAGCTGAAGTATCATTCTTTAATACCCATCCCAAAATAGGAATTGCTTTCTTTTTAAATCTCCGAGCGAGACACTCAGCACTCATTGCCCTAACAATTTCATTTTGATCCGAAATTGTGCATTCTTCCAAGATCCTAAAGGAGTCTCGGCAATTTTCTTGCCAATTTCTACTATTTAAATAATCTAAAGCGTGAATCCTTTTCTTTACATCATCCGCTTTTTCTATAAATGAAATTAATCTCTTTATAAATTCCGATTTTTCCATCTCTTCATTAAGAGACAGAATAGATGGTTTCATTATTTTATAATGTTTTCTTTATTATAAAAAAAGGATTGTTTTCATTTTAAAGAAGAAAGGTTAATAATGGATTTCTGTTTTTCTTACAAATAATTCATCAGTATAAAGGAAAACTTAGTTTAAAGCTACTATATTCCACCTTTACAGTACATCTTTATATAGAATGAAAAGTTAATAAAGATAAATTTCATATTAGTTTTTAAGATTTAAAAATCACTAACGGGAACGGGGATATGCCACCAAATTTAGAAAAATACGACATTCATGCAAGTTCTGCTATGTTTACCTTAATGCTGAGCGTTTTTATAGATGTAATCGGATATTCAATGATATTACCTTTATTACCAGGTATCGCCAAAACTTTTGGAGCCTCCGATATCATTATAGGGGTCTTAATTTCGGCAAATGCATTTACAGCACTCATCTTTGGACCAATATGGGGAAGATTAAGTGATAAATATGGGAGAAAACCTCTTTTAATCATCTCTCAATTAGGTACATTTGCAGGATTTATAATCTTAGGCGTTTCGGACTCCTTAACCATAATTTTCTTTTCAAGGATTTTAGATGGGGTTTTTGGGGGGCAATTCCCAATCATAAGGGCTTATATAACGGATATTACTACTCCTAGAAGCAGGTCATCAGAAATTGGAAAAATCACTGTAGGGATGGCCCTTGGGATGATTTTAGGACCCTTAATTGGAGGTTTTCTTGGAGCCTTAAATTGGCGATATCCTCCATATTTAGCTAGCGTAGTTTCAGCAATATCTATTATAATGACTTTTAAAGTTTTAGTGGAAAGTATGCCCAAGGAAAGGAGAGAAGATATTGCTGCAGTGCTAGAAATGAAAGGATCTATGGATTTAGAAAGAAAAAAACTCTTTAACAGAGAAGTCAGTATTCGTTTTATCCAACTTTTTTTAGCATTTAGTATTACAGTAATGTTTAATACAAGTTTACCTCTTGTAATTGATAAACGATATGCGGGAGGTCCGCTAACAATTGGTTTATTAATGACGATTGGAGGGACTGCTGCGATTTTTTATGGAGGTTTTTTTATGAAAAGAATTATCAAAAAAATTGGAGAAAAAAGATTATACCTATTCACATTTGTATTGGTCACCCTTCTATTTGTTATATATCCATTTCTTTATGAAATGTGGATGATGTATATCTTCATAATTCCCTTTGCATTCTGTATGGCATCACTGAATCCATT
>CAZZIC010000057.1:20328-21652 GCA_964653985.1 uncultured archaeon
AAGTCGATAATTGAAAAGTTCATAATTTATTATACGTTTATCAAAATAATGTATGGAGAAATCATCGCGTTATTAGCCAATTTTGTATTTGTATTATCGAATGTTTTATTTCGACAAACAGAACATGAAGTGTCTTCAATCTTTATTAATTTATTTCGCACTTTCACAGGAATGCTTACTTTTATAATTTTTTCAGTATTTACAGGGCTTTTTTCTCTCATTTTTAGCCTCCCTTGGATTTTATGGTTCATTTTGATTTTGAGCTTTGTGTTTGGACAAGTTATCGGAGATACCGCTTATTTCAACGCTCAGAAGGAATTAGGAGCAACAAAAGCACTTACTTTATCTCTCACGTTCCCTGTGTTTACATTCTTACTATCTTTCCTCTTTTTAGGAAGATCATTTGATGTGAAATTCATTTTTTCAGGTATCCTAATTGGTATTGGAGTTTTAATAATTGGAAAGAGTAAATTAAGTCCAAGAGTATCTCATTTAATTGAATATGAATTTGAGGAGGTATCAAAAGAAAGTGAAAAGGATATCAAAAAGCGTAAAATTAAAGCAATTCTATTTGGAATAACTGCTTCTTTAGCTTGGGCAATCGGGTTAGTATTTATTGATTATGGTGTGAAAGAGATAAATAATATACTTGATATTGGTTCCTTGAGCTCGGTTGTGGGAAATATCATTCGATTTCCTTTTGCTTTTCTGCTTCTCTTATTAATGGGCTGGAGAGAAGAAAGGTATAATAAAATTAACGAAAATAAAGGAAAATTGCATAAACGAATTTCCAGACGTACATTCGCTTTTCTAATAATAGCATCATTACTGGGTACATCATTGGGTGTATTTCTTTACACAGAAGCGGCAAGAATTGCTGGAGGTACGGTTTTATCTCTAATAACTACCGCAAATCCTCTTTTCGCCCTCCCTTTAACGTATATAATAAATAAGGAAAAAATTTCAAAAAAAGGCTTCATTGGAGTCTTTTTAACTATTATTGGAGTAATCTTAATTATTTTATGAAGTAATTTAGAAAAAATCTAGTAAAAAAGTAGTATTGAAAAAAAATAAAAAAAATAAAAAATGCTGGTTATTTTACTTCTTCTAACTCAGAAATTCTTTTTGAGATATCTTCAATGGCGTTTTTAATCCCTTCCATTTCCGATTCAAGATATTCTTTCTCTTGCTTAAGCATATCAACTTGATTCTCTTGAGTATATTGGGAAGGCATTGGTCTCTGATAGATAGGAGTAGGAACTACTTGTGGTCCATAATAAGGAGCACTAAATCTTCCTCTTCCATATCCTCGCCCTCTGCCAAA
>CAZZIC010000058.1:0-2359 GCA_964653985.1 uncultured archaeon
TTGATGACAATTTTTATCGACGCAACGGGATATGCTATGATTATCCCTTTATTACCCTTCTATATTCAACAATTTAACGTGGGAGCTATCGGGTTAGGTTTATTGTTGTTTTCGTTTGCCTTGATGCAATTTATTTTCTCACGACCCCTTCTTTTATTTTCTGTCTTTACATCTGCCCTAAGTTTTACCTTTTTCACTTTTGCTATAAGTTATCCTATACTTTTGCTTTCGAGAGTTTCAGCGGGCATAGCCACTGAAGTTTCTGTAGCACAAGCTTATATCTCTGATATCACGACTGATAAGGCGAGAACCGCGGGAATGGGAAAAGTTGGAGCCGCATTTGCAGCTGGAGTGGTAATAGGTCCCGCGTTTGGAGGTCTTCTCAGTACCTTCGGATATTGGGCACCTGGCGCCTTAGCTATTGCCTTATCAATAATCAACTTTATCTTTGTTTACATCTTTTTACCAGAACCAGAAAAACTCCATCAAGGACCAACATTACAAAAGGGATTGACAGAGAGAAATGGATTCCTTACTAATCTCAAAAAGGCTTTGAAACGACCATTATTACCTTTATTATTCTTAGTATTTTTTTCTGTTAACTTTGCCTTCAGTGCTATCCCTGTAGTTATTCCTTTATTTACCGAACAAATTTTTGGATTTGATGAAATTCAGATGGGTTTCTTATTCGTCTACATTGGAGCCATTCAGATGATAATGCAAGGATTTCTAATTGGAAGGCTTTCAGATAAGATTGGCGAGGGAAAATTAATAATAATAGGTTCAATACTTGTTACTATTGGGTCATTTTTGATTTCATTTAATAGATTTCTTTTCTTGTTCTTTATTCTTTTAGGATTTATGTCATTGGGAAATGGACTCATTAGAACCTCCTCGCCTAGTATTATTTCACAAACCACTCCAAGAGATGAGCAGGGAGGCTTTTTAGGAGTACTTCAATCTATCGCCAGCGTTGCTTTAATTCCAGGTCCCTTAATTGCTGGCTTTCTCTATGATTATGTGGGTATAAATGCACCATTTATATTCAGCGGGATTTTATTGTTTATAGCTTTTCTTCTAAGTATCAGAGTGTATCTCCAATTTAATAGACTTTTAGAAAAACCAGAAAGTTCTCCATAATAATAGATTCCACAAAAACAAAAGAATTCTTAAATTGGAAACCTAAATATGATCTGGGAAACAGTGAAAAACTTTGTGAACTATATGGAAAACAGGAATAAGAATACTAATTAATTGGATTATTAGCTTTAATCGATAAATGTTTTATTGAATTTTTCTTAAATGCAAATTGATTTCTCTTAAAGAAGATAAATTTTACAAGAGGCTTAAAAGCGGCTAAAAACAATGATATCCCTTTTATCTCTTTACTATTTATTAAGAACCTTAGAGAATCAAATTCTAAGAAACCAAATCTATTCACGGTTTTGTTTAGCATTCCTATTTTTTTATCTTCAATGTAAATGGGCATTTGATTTGGAATACTTTGATCTTCATCCAAATGAACTATCCCATATTTGTATTGGGGAATTCCTCCATCGATAATGCAATTTGAACCATTATAATTTCCTTTTAGTCCATAATATTGATTAATTTTATAATATAAACATTCTGGAAAATAAGCAAGTAAAAATTCTGGATAAACTGATTCGATTTCCATTGGGATTTTTTCAATAGACCGAGTATCAGATTTCTTTATACTCCTTTTTTTCTCACCATTTAGATAGTTTAAACTAAAGGGAAGTCCACCTCTAGCTCTTATTGGATCCTTTGATGTCCTAACTTCTAAATGAATATGAGGACTTGACCAAGGAGCAAAGTAGCCATTTCTAAGTGTTTTTCCTAAGGGATCTCCTATTTTAATAACTTCTCCCACTTGAACTTTTGGATGAACATGAAGAATCTTGTAAACAATATCTGGATCCTTTAAATTTTCGATGATAAGAACAAAATCTCTATTTATTCCGCCATGAAATTTTGGTGTTGGAGCGATTTGCTTTTTTATTTTGATAACTCTCCCCTTCACTGGGCTATATGCCAAGTAATTTTCAATAGATATTTTGTGGTATATATCTATAGCAAGCCCATGCTGATGAGCATAATAGGGCGAAGTTCCTATGCTAAAGTGGCTTTTTACGGGAATGGAAATGAGATAATTCTTACTATCTACAATCTTAAAAAATTCAGATTTTGCCATGATTTCTTTACAATTTTCCAATTATATAGAGTAGAATTCTTAATTTCTAAGAAATTCTTTTATTTCATATGATTGATCAATTTGAACTAAGAGATTCGAAGACCTTATTAGAAACCAATATTTTTAAGCTTCTCCAAAAAAATT
>CAZZIC010000058.1:2459-10066 GCA_964653985.1 uncultured archaeon
AGAGATTCGAAGACCTTATTAGAAACCAATATTTTTAAGCTTCTCCAAAAAAATTATTTTAGACAAGATGGCTCGGAATTTGATGCGATATTATTGGATACTCCAGATTGGGTTAATATCATTGGTATCAATGATGAGAATAATTTTCTTTTAATCAAACAATATCGTTTCGGAACAGAAACTGTTGAATTAGAAATACCCGGTGGTATAATTGAAAATAATGAAACTCCAAAAAAAGCAGCTATGAGAGAACTTAAAGAAGAAACGGGTTATAATGCTAAGAAAATGGAAAAATTAGGCGTTGTGAGTGCTAATCCTGCATTTATGAATAATAGAGTGTATACTTTTTTAGCATATCTAACTGATAGAGGTCCACTCGATTTAGATGATGATGAGGTTATTTTCGACATTCATTTCGCTTCTTCTGAACAAGTTTTAAATCATTTGGAAAAGGGAGAAATAACAAATGCCTATTGTGTGTTAGCCTTCTTCTGGTTGAAGTTAAAAATGGACATTATTTAAAGAGTTTTTTATTAACTACTTTTTCTTAAAAACGTTCATTAATGAGTTCATACGATGAACTTCTTCATATTGTTTATAATCTTGACCGAATTTTTTAATGAGATATCTATCTTGGGTTAAGGCATCAAGGTGAACTCAAATTGTTATAGGAAATGTAAGTAATATATAATTCTATGGTGACTAAACATTATGAAACTATTGAAAGAAAAATCCATCTAAGAAACCGAGAATATCTTACATATTTATATAGTCTTAGCTCTCATTTTCTTTCCGTTCCTACAAATGATGGGTTTTAATTTTTACTTTTTCAATAAGATGATATTAATAGTCTGAATAACAAGAAAAATATGATAAAAAAAATTATAAAAACTTAGTTTTCTGATACAGATTCCCTTTCTAAACGAGTTCCAATTTCTGACTGATTTAATTTGACTTGACTATTATTTGAAGTCTTAGGTTTTTTTCCTCCATTCTTACCCTTTCTATCGTTAACTAGTTTAATCGATGTTTCCATAAGATGATTTTCGAAGTCCATAAAATTCTTTCCAGTAAGAGCTGAAATCTGGAACAATATTAAATCATTATCTTTAGCAAATTCTTCAATTTCATCCTTATTTACAGCTCGGTTTTCAATATCGATCTTATTTGCTATAAGATAAATCTTCCCTGCATCATACTTATTTATCATTCCTAGCCAAGAGTCTATATTCATAAATGTAGGAAACCAATCCACAGAAAAAACTAAGATTACTATATCCGCTTCTTTAAAGAAATCTGGTTGGAAAACTCTAAATTGCTCTTGTCCTCCGAGATCCCAGATAACCGCATTTCCTTCGTGATTCGTTATCTCTAATGTATGAAAATCTATTCCAAACGTCATGGAAATATTCTCATTGTTATTGAGTTTCCCAGATAGTCTCTTAGATATCGTCGTCTTTCCTGTTGCTCCATCTCCGGCGATAACTATTTTCAATACTTTGTTTTTAATAATCTTACTCATCATTTATTGAACACTTAAAATTAATTTTCTTTTCATTATATTAAATCAACCCTTAAAGATAGATGATCGTTTATCTCCCACCTAAACTTTTATTACAAGAAAAGGCAATTAAATTTGGATTATAAAGGATATAGGGGGTTATAAATACCCTTTTTCCATCTAATATAGTAACGTGCCTAGCTTGTAAATCTTTATCAATGTAAGCTATTAATGTATGAACTTCTCTTCTTTCCTTCTCACTTGTGGAACTATGCATTAAAATTATTGGAAATGGATATCGTTGAATATTTTCAAATACTTCTTGATCTATTTCCACTTTAAAGACTCTTCCACCACATTCTGAACAAGGAACTCTTGTCGTAAGTTTCTTTTCTTTTTTTGCTATCATCTATTATATTTACAGCAAAAAACAATTCTTTTTCAATCTTGTCTCTAAAGAATAAATATAGATATATAGACACTTCTAATTATTAACTGATTAATAGTATTGCGATTTACAAAAAATTTGTCAAATAATTGAGTTAATATTTCCCAATTCATTTATTAATTCAATTAATTTGAATATAAATGTGCTTATTTTTGAAAGAATCAAACATAATTGAGACGTTTTTACTCCCTAAATCAGTTGCTGTTATAGGAGCTTCCAAAAACCCAATAAAAGGAGGCTATAGAATCCTAAACAATCTTGTCTCTAATAATTTCAAGGGTAATATTTATCCTATTAATCCAAATGCCAAAGGAGAAGTATTTGATCTTAAATTTTATTCTTCCGTACTGGATGTTGAAGGAGAAATTGATATAGCGATATTTTACATCCCAAATCAACTTATCCCTTCTGTTCTAAAAGAATGTATACAAAAGGGAGTTAAAGGTGCCTTAATTGAAGCCTCTGGATTTGAAGAGGTAGGTGATGTTGGAATAGAATTGAAAAAAGAAATTATCGAGATTACAGATAATTTCTCAAAGATTAGGATCGTTGGTCCAAATTGTATGGGATTAACAAGAATAGATTCGAGCGTAGATCAAAAGGAAAAGGGAGGATTTTTTACCTCTTTTGCGGTCTTTAAACATTATAAAAGAGGAAATATCGGAATCATAAGCCAATCCGGAATGCTGAACGGAGGATTTTTCACTCATATAGCAACTCAATATCCTGAGATGGGTTTTAGATACATTGCATCAATCGGAAACAAGATGGATATCAGTGAGTTAGAATTTCTAGAGTATTATATTAAGGATCCAACAGTGAGCGTAATTGCGATTTATTTAGAATCTTTCAAGAATCCGAGGAAGTTCATTGAATTATGCAGATTGGCAAAAAATTATCCGAAAAAAACTATCATTCTTACTAAAGGAGGATTTACCTCACAAGGACAGAAAGCTTCTATGAGTCATACGGCTGCTATTTCAGAAGATCAAACCTTGACCAAAGCATTAATTAAACAGTGCGGTATAATAAAAGCAAATAATTTTTATGACTTATTTGAATATTCAAGAACGTTCTCAATGTTATATAATACAAATAAAATTTTACCAAAAAAGGGATGTTTATCAATAATTATTGGATCTGGAGGGGCTGGAACAGTTTTAGCTGATCTTACAAAACAATATGGAATAGAATTACCCGAACTATCTGAAGAGGCATATGAAACATTAAAAATGATTTTCCCAGATTGGATGCCTCCCAATAGATTTTCTCTTGTCGATATTTGGCCAGCCATGGAAAAGGCAATGAGTACTAAATTAAGTACCGATGATGTGATGAAGACTGCTTATAAGGCAATACTTGGGGAGGAAAAAATAGAAGGGCTCTTTAATATGTTGTTCTGTTCTAAACAATTTCGTTTAATGAGTAATGTTGATTTAAGAATAAAATTAACTCATGAATCTGATAAACCAGTGTTTTTTTATCTAATAGGAGAGAAAAATGAAGTTGAGAAAATGTCCAAAAAATTAGGGGAAAATGATATTCCAAGCTTCTCTAATTTGGAAGACATGGTTAAAAACTTTAAAATCCTGATTCAAGAAAGTGAAAACCAAATGGCTGGTAGATAAAATTCCAACCAAGTTATTAGAATTTCACATTTTATCATTCATAGTTTTCATCTAATAAAAATTAATTTTTCTAAGCCTTTCTTCTCTCATCAAAACGAAAATAATATATTTTTTGTCTTATAATTTCTATAAATTTATTTTAGGTTTATTCCCATTTAAAAAGATGAGAAACTAATTGAAGAAATTGATTAAAATGAAAAAGGTTTTAGATGAAGAGAAGGTTGTTAAAAAAACGGAGAGCCCAAATACGATTGAGACTCTTAAAGAAGATTTGCTTGCTTTGGGAATTAATGAAGGATCAATTCTTATAATGCATTCAGCAATGAGTAAATTAGGTTGGATCGTAGGAGGCCCAATAACAGTAATAAAAGCTTTATTAGAAATCTTAACCCCTGAAGGTACACTAGTCATGCCTGCTTTTAGTTCTGATAATACTGAACCTTCTGATTGGCAAAACCCTCCCGTTCCTGAAGAATGGTGGCCTTTTATAAGAAAAAATATGCCACCATTTGATCCTCAAATCACCCCTACCCGAAATATAGGGATTATCCCAGAGGTATACAGAAACTTTCCTGGAGTTATAAGAAGTTCTCACCCTGCCCTTTCTTTCACAGCTTGGGGCAAATATCGTGAAAAAATAATAAATGATCACAAATTGACATCTTCTTTTGGTGAAGATTCCCCTTTGGCGCGAATATATGACCTTAATGGAAAAGTTTTATTGCTGGGTGTGACACATAGTAATAATACCTCTCTACATTTAGCAGAGTATAGAACAAAATCCCATTTTGAGATGAAAAACGACGGTTCGGCAATGTATGTGGATGGTCAAAGAGAATGGGTTGAATGGAGAGACATAGATCACAATAGCGATGATTTTGAAAAAATCGGCTTAAGTTGTGAAACAGAAATTAGCTATTCTTACGGAAAAGTGGGACTTGCTCAAGCACGTCTGTTTTCTCAAAGAGATTTGGTAGATTATGCTGTTAATTGGATGGATAAAAACCGTTAGTTTAATAATATATATAATTAATCTTGTGGTTCTTATCTTTAGATTTTTTAGTCATTGTTCCTTGGATTTCCATAATTAAAAGAGATTCTAGAGCATATAACTGTTTTATTAATTACCGATATACAAATAAAATCCTCTCAAAGCTAATAATTTTTTAGGTTCAAATAATTTGAAGTTAGAATAGGAGATATAGAAAAATTTAAACATAGACCTCAGTTTACTGACTACTATTTTAATTCATTATTCTTTTATTCTTCTTATATATTTTAAATTTTAAATGATAGAAAAGAAAGAATGTATTATTCCCTTAGTTTTATTTCTGCTGAAAACCCCGGAATCATTCCATCAAAATCGAGAATCTCTTTTTCTTTCATTTTTTTTAAAATCAATCTTACTCCTTCAAACTCATTAGCACATAATTCTTGGAGTTCTTTGTAGGATAATTTCCCATCATTTTTTTTTAAAACGTTTTTAATGAATTTCTCTTCTTCAGATAATTCTTCCATATTAAACACTTTTTAATGAAATATACAAATTTTGATTTTTAAATTTGTTCTAAAGTAAATTAGAGAAATTTAATGATATGAAATTTTTGTTTTAAAAATTTTATAAATACTATTTGAATTATGAAGTAAATGTGGAGAAAATTTTGCTAATTAATTATTAAAACAATTTTTTTAAGAAAATATAATTTATCAAACTAAAAATAAATCTGAAATAATAATTGGTGATAAAATTTGCACGATATGACTCAACAGAACTTGATCAATGCTTTTGGTGGCGAATCAATGGCACACATGAGATACTTACATTTTGCTAAAAAAGCGGAAAGTGAGAATTTTAAAAATGTTGCTCGTCTATTCAGAGCTATCTCTCATGCAGAGTATATTCATGCTGGAGATCATTATCAAGAATTAAAATTTCTAGATGAGGGAATTGTTGCTAATAGTATGGGGGCATTTGGACCAGGAGATACCCAAAAAAATCTTGGATTAGGAATCGATGGAGAAACCTTTGAAATCACAGAAATGTATCCCGCATACATAGAAGTTGCTCAATTTCAAGAAGAGAAAGGAGCTGTGAGGACCTTTGAGTGGTCGCTGAAAACGGAGAAAGAACACAAAAAATTATTCGAAAAAGCAAAACAAGCCGTAGAAGCCGGAAATGATGTCGATCTTAATGCGATTCAAGTTTGTGAAGTCTGTGGATATACACTAGAGGGGGATGCCCCTGATAAATGTCCTGTATGCTCCGCTAAAAAAGAAAAGTTCAAATCTTTTCAGTAAACCTTTATATCCTATGAATTCTGGAAAAATGAGATCGTATTTTCTAAGGGAAGATCAATTAAATTTTTATTTTTTTCAACTAATAAAACCTTTCTGAGATTCCCTTTTCCGCTTTTAGACTTCTAAATAAATTTAATAAGAATAAATTAAATTAGACAATTAGGTATTTTATAGTAAGAATAATTTTCTGTAACTATTCGGGGATATTATAAGAATGCATCAAGATTTTAGAAGAAATGAAATAAAAAAAATTCTTAATGATTTTGGCATCCATAATGAGAATTTAATCGATCAATTAATAGAAAAATTCCATGAAATGCTTGATAGTCAGTTGACTCAGATTAAAGATAATTATAAAATGTTTATGGAAAATGCCAATGATTTTATTACTGTTATTGACGAGCAGTTTCGATTTAGAAGGATCAATGAAAACATCCACTATGAGAAATTAGGTTATAAATCTAAAGATCTCTTGGGTAAATCAGTCCTTAAATTTATTCACCCCGATGACCTTAATAGGATGCGTAGAATTATTAAAGACGGCTTTAGCGAAGGAAAGGGTTCAGCTAAATTTCGATTTAAAACCAAGGCGGGTAATTGGCTTTGGATCGAAGCGAAAGGGAAAACCTTCACGGATTCCCAAAAAAACCCAAAAGCATTAATAATCTCTAGAGATATTTCAAAACAAGTAAAAATAGAGTCAAAGCTTAAACAATCCGAAGTTAAATATAGAACTCTCATTAAGAACCAATTCGATGTTTTTATAAAAACTGACTTGACAGGAAATATTCTTTATGTCAGCCCCCAAATTGAATCGGATTTTGGCTATTTAAGAGAAGATATTATCGGGAAAAATATTCTTGATTATATTCATCCCGAAGATTTACAGAGGGTTTTACCGGAGTTTAAAAAATTAACAAAAGGAACAACTTCATCATTAGAATACAGAGCCAAAAAGAAAGACGGATCGTATGTATGGGTAATTTCACGAGGGCGAATAATTGAAGAGGGCGACCAACGATATCTTATAGGGTCGATGCGCAACATTGATGACCAAAGAAGAATGAATAAGAAGTTGAAAGAAAGTGAAAAAAGATACAGAGAACTTTTTGAAGGTGCTCGAGATGGATTCGTTATGGTCGATAAAAATGGTCAAATTATTGATGCAAATCAAGCCTACTGCAAAATGTTGGGATATAGCCTGGAAGAGCTAAAAACCTTCGAAGATTTTTATCAGATTACACCAGAAAAATGGCATGAATGGGAAGAAAAAGAAATCTGGGAAGGAAAATTACTTAAAGAAGGACATTCTGGGATTTATGAAAAAGAATATATAAGAAAAAATGGAGAGATTTTTCCTGTTGAACTCCAATCTTACGCGGTATTTGGCGACGCTCAGGAGATCAAGTATCTATGGGGTGTCATTCGGGATATAACGGAAAGGAAAGCAGCCGAAGAAAAATTAATTAAGTCGGAACGGAAATATCGTCTTTTGGCGGAAAATGTAAGTGATATTATTTGGGTTATGGATATGAATTTTAGTTTCACATATTTAAGCCCTTCTGTGGAGGAATTGCGTGGATATACCGTAGAAGAGGTTATGAATCAATCCTTAAGTGAACTTTTTACCGCAGAATCTTTTAAGACTGTTCAAAAAGTGATCAAGGAAAAACTAACTCCTCAAAAGCTAAAAGATCCAAAATATGAAGGCAGAACAACTCTTGAGTTAGAG
>CAZZIC010000058.1:10166-19102 GCA_964653985.1 uncultured archaeon
TCCTCAAAAGCTAAAAGATCCAAAATATGAAGGCAGAACAACTCTTGAGTTAGAGCATACTTGTAAAGATGGATCAACAGTATGGGTTGAAATTAAAATGGTCGTCTTAAGAAACAGTAGTGGAAAGCCAATAGGAATTCTTGGCGTATCCAGAGATATAACAAAACGTAGAAAAATAGAAGCTAAACTAGAGCAATCTCAAGAAAAATTACGCCGTAAGAACGAAGAACAACAAATCTTGTTAGATAACATTAATACCCAAATTTGGTATCTTACTGATCCCCGGACCTATGGAGCTGTAAATAAAGCTCATGCCGAATTTTATGGAGTTGAGAAGGAAGATCTTGCTTTTAAGGATCTTTACGAAATGTTTCCCGAAGATGTAGCTAAAGTGTGTGAAGAGGGAAATATCGAAGTATTTAGGACAAAGAAGCAAATTAGAACAGAAGAATGGGTTCCTCATAAAAGCGGAAAAAGAAGATTGAACTCGATAAATAAAACACCAAAATTAGATGATAAGGGAAATGTAGAGTATGTTGTGTGTACTGCAGAAGATATTACAGAAAAACGAGAATATGAAAAACGGTTAAAAGAGTCCCAGAAGAGATTAAGGTTATTTATTGATACCAGTCCTGATATGTTTTTCTTAAAAGATCGCACCTTCAAGTATATTTTAGTAAACAAAGCAAATGCTGAATTTTTCAACAGTAAAGAGGAGGATATAATCGGAAAAACAGATTTTGACTTTTTACCCAAGGAAGCGGCTGAATATTGTAGAAAGACTGATGAAGAAGCCATTGAGCAAAAGAAAACTATAAAAAATATTGAAATCATAGATGATAAGGTCTACGAATCTAGGAAAATGCCCGCGATTATAGACGGTGAGGTTAAGGGTGTTGCGGGGATAATCCGAGATATTACTGAGCAAGAAAGAATGGAAAGGAAATTACTTGAATCGCAAGAAAAGTACCACGATATTGCAGAAATGCTCCCCGATATCATCTATGAGACCAATAGAAAGATGAATCTTACCTATTTAAATTCATTAGGTTTTGAAAAATTAGCTCTTGACCAAGAAAAACTCAAAGAAGGAGTTAACTTATTAGATTTGGTGGCTGATGAAGATAAACGAAAATTGCAAAACAAAATGAAAAAAATTCTAATGGGCAAATCAATTGATCCCATTGAATGTTTGATATATGAAAAGAATAAGAAAGATAAATTTTATGCCAGAATTCATAGCGTACCTATTTACAAGAATGGTGTAATCGTAGGAATAAGGGGAACTATCAGCGATATTAATAACATGGTGTTAGCGAAGAAAAAAATCAAGGAATCTGAAGAAGAACTAAAACGATTAAACAACCTAAAATCCGAACTCCTCAGAAGGACCTCTCATGAGTTGAAAACTCCCCTTGTGTCTATAAAAGGGTTTTCTTCATTATTACTAGATCAATTTAAAGATGCACTAAATGAAAATGCGGTTTCTATGATAGAGGAAATTCAAGCGGGGTGTAAACGATTAGAAAACTTGATAAAAGACATCCTAGATTCGGCAAAATTGCAGTCAGGAAAGGCAAAAGTAAAAAAAGCAGAATGTAAATTATCAGAACTTGTTCAAGGAACTTTAAAATCCTTGAAAGGTATAATCACTACAAGAAAACAATCTATAAATCTTGACTTAGATGAAGATTTGAGTGTCAATGTTGAAAAAGAACGTTTTATAGAAGTATTGGAAAATGTTATTTCAAATGCATTAAAATATACTCCTCCAGGAGGAGAAATAACTATCCAATCCAGAAACGAGAAGCAGAGAATATTAATATCCGTAAAAGATACTGGAATAGGTTTTACGCCCGAAGAGAAAGTTCAATTATTTACACAATTTGGAAAAATTGAAAGGTACGGAGAGGGATATGATCTAAGCATAGATGGCTCTGGGTTAGGTTTATATATTGCTAAAAAAAATATAGAACTTCATGGAGGAGATATCTGGGTTGAATCTGCCGGAAGAAATATGGGATCGACTTTTTATATATCCCTTCCCCCTCCGGAATCAAAATAATCGTGTTCATTATAAAATATTATAGATAATTCAAAAGATCATAAGTGTAAAAACACAGTAAAGCAACCCTCTAATATCTTTATACTCCTAAACCTTTAAAAAAAGAAATTTGGGGAATATCTACTAAATTAATATTAAAAAAAAGAAAATTATAATTGGTTCTTAATCTCCTTAAAATGATCAAGAGAGTCTGGATTTCTTAAAGCTCCTCGATTCGATACATCCATCCCGTGTAAAAGTTTAGTCACTGCGATTTCAACTTTCTTACCAGAGAATGTATAAGGGATTGTCTCTTTAGGTACTTCTTTTATGGTTGCCGGGACATGTCTCGGTGAAGCTTTTTTCCTAAGTGTGGTTTTTATTTTGTTTTTCAAATCATCATCTAGATCAATATCGCCAGCTAATTCGACAAAAAGAATTACTTCGATGTTTCCCTGTTCGTCTTTATGTCCAATAGCCAAACTGTCAGAAATTTCTGGAAGTTGTTCTACTACATTATATATTTCGGAAGTTCCAATACGTACACCAGATGGCTTAAGTGTAGCATCTGATCTCCCCCAAAATGTGATCCCTCCTGTATCGCTGTGATAGACAATCCAATCGCCATGTCGCCAAACATTTATACCTAAAGGTTCATAAAACTCAAAATACGCAGATTTATATTTATTCATGTTCTTATCATCTCCCCAGAAGTAGATTGGCATTGAAGGTGCGGGTGCTTCACAAACCAGTTCTGCTTGTTGGTCTCTCACGGGTTCTCCGTCTTCATTATATGCTTCAACTTTCATCGCTAAAGCGGGACCTTGAAGTTCTCCCGAATACACCGGCAAAATTGGTAACGCTCCCGCAAAACATCCATTAATGTCAGTTCCACCAGAAATTGAATTGAAATAGAGATCCTCCTTTATTTGATTATAGCACCATTCAAATCCCTCTGGACTTAAAGAACTTGCGGTTTGAGAGATTTCTCTTAATGATGATAAATCATACTTTTCTTTTGGTTTTAAACCTTGTCCCATTAGATAATGGATATAGGTGGCTGATACTCCGAATATAGAAATCCCATATTTCTCAATTAATTCAAACATTCGTAATGGATCGGGGTAAAGAGGATTGCCGTCGTAGAGAAATATCGTTGCTCCTACACCTAATGAACTAATAAGCCAATTCCACATCATCCATGAGGGAGCTGTTATATAAGTTATAACATCTGAACGTTTTAAATCCGTAGAGAGAATCAATTCTTTGAGATGATTAATAAGAACTCCTCCTCCGCTTTGAACCATGCATTTCGGTTTTCCCGTAGTTCCTGAAGAAAACATGATATAGATTGGATGGTCAAAGGGTACTTGTTCAAATTCTAATTGGAGATCTTCATCTTTTGACATAAAATCTTCCCATAGGATTGAATTAGGAATACTGCTGATATCTGGTTTATCTTTGGATATGTAAGAGACTACTATGACTTTTTCAATAGAGGGTATGGCATCAACAACTTCTTTAACATTGGCCAATATATTGAAATCTTTATCTTTATAATAATAACCATCCACAGCAAAGAGAACTTTAGGTTCTATTTGGGCAAACCTATCAATTACTGCCCTTGCTTGTAGTTCCGCTCCACAAGAAGCCCATATAGCTCCAAGACTTGTCGTAGCTAACATAGCAATCGGAGTTTCTATTAAATTTGGTATATATGATACAACTCGATCTCCTTTTTCAATACCAAAATCTTTTAATGACTTAGCTAAACGAGCGACAGAATCATGTAGTTGGGAATAAGTCATTTCTTCATGTTTTTTCGTCTCTCCTTGGAATATAAAAGCTAACTGATTATCATCGTATTTTAGGAGATTTTCTGCGAAATTTAATCTTGCTCCTGGAAACCATTTACATCCTGGGAACTTATTTATATCATCAACTACTTTCGTATAAGATTGCGATTCTTTAATATCAGTAAACTCCCAGAAAGCTTTCCAAAATTCTGGAATTTGTTCAACTGACCATTTGTAAAGATCTTTTGCTCCTTGAATATTTTTATTATATTTCTCATTTACAAAATTTATAAATTTGGTAACCTCTGCGGTTTGTATCCATTCCTCAGAAGGTTCCCAAAGTTTTTTTCTTTCTTTACTCATTATTGAAGAACACCATTGTTTGTAGATTTTTCTAATTTTTGGATTTAATAATAATACTAATTAGATCATTATTTAATTTAAAATATAATAAATATTTCACATTTGGACTTAAAATGTTTTATTTTCTTGAATGAGAATTTAGTTATTAATGAATTTAAACAAAACCTAAACTATTAATAAATTTTGGAGTGAAATTATAATGAAATGATCAAATTGATTTTTATTAATTATATAGTGATAACTTAGGTTTTGTGAATTAAGATGTACTTCTTAAGCTTTTTTTCAAATCTATTGTTTTTAATTTTAACCATATTTAAAATTTAAGAGTGAATTCAAATCATGATAAAAAATTTATGCTTTTTTGGTAGATATAAGATTCTGAAAGATTTCCCCTTTGATATTATAGAAATAGGACGAAGATTGGCGAAAAAAGGTTATACCATCATTTCAGGTGGCTTTGGAGGGACTATGGAACAAATTTCTAAAGGTGCAAAGCTGGAAGGTGGAAAAACAATCGGAATAACATGCTATATTTTTTCTGATGTTGGAAATTTAAAGGTAAATAAATATATCGATGAGGAGATTAGAACTGAATCTCTTTTTGAAAGAATAGAAAAAATGATACATATTTCTGATGCGTTTGTTGTTTTACCCGGTGGTACAGGGACTCTATTAGAAATGACGGCGATATTGGATCATGTAAATAAAGGTTTAGTAAAATTTAAACCCATAATCTGTTTCGGCGATTATTGGAAACCTGTCGCTAAATCAGTAATGCAGGTTGAAATAACAACTAAGTTGATTAAGAAAAAATACAACTATAAGGAATGTTCTGAATTATTACATTTCGTGGACTCTGTTGATGGTCTGCTTGAAATAATAAATCTCTATTCTTAAAATTTTGCTACCCATCTTCATTTTAAATTTTACATAACTTGTTAGGATCCGAATGATCATTCTCTTACAAAATTTCAGAGGCGTTATAGTTTTCATCAAATTTTTTAGAGATCAATAAACTTAATCTTTTAAAAATGATTAAATTTGTAATAATGCTAAAAATTTTAATTTAATCCAATAAATGTTAATCAATTTAAATAGAATTATAATTTATATTAACCTTTAACGATATATATATTATCAAAAGAAATTTAATTGACTAAATAAAAGAGTGAAAAAGTTTTATGGAAGAAATGAAAATTCTTGAAGAAGGTTCAGGAGAGATATTTTGTAAGAATACTCCTTCTGAGGTTCGAGAATGGACCAGAAAGAATAAAAGTCGAGCTCTCATCGATAAACGCATGACAGCAAAAGAAGCAATTCGAAAATATGTTCACGATGGCGATTATATGGCGATTGGTGGATTCGGCCATATAAGAATTCCTATGAATTTGATCTATGAGATTGTTAGACAAAGAAAAAAGGATTTGAGCGTGGCTGGACACACAGCAGTACAAGATATCGATATCTTAATGGCTGGAGGTTGTGTTAGTGCTGTTGATATAGCTTATGTTGTAGGATTTGAATTAAGAGGTCTTTCTGCCGTCCAGAGAAAACTATTTGAGAGTGGAGAAGTGAAAAAGTGCGATTATACAAATGGCGCAATGTCATATAGATTAAGAGCAGGAGCTCAAGGTGTACCATTCATTCCCGTAAAGGTGATGTTGGGCACGGACACTTTTAAACATTCACCCGGAAAGGTTGTTGAATGTCCTTTTACTGGAGAAAAAGTATTATTACTTCCCGCGCTAAATCCCGATGTTTGTATATTACACGTTCATAGAGCAGATATGTACGGAAACTGTCAAATAGACGGACATATAGTTAAAGATGATTTACAAGCACGAGCCTCTAAAAGAGTAATCATATCCTGTGAGGAATTGGTCAATGATGAAAAAATTAGGTTAGACCCTGGCAAAACGGTCATCCCTTTTTACATGGTTGATGCTGTAATTGAGCAACCTTGGGGCTCTCATCCGGGAAATATGCCCTATGGATATTATTTTGATCATGACTTTACAGAAGAATACTTAGCCGCAGGTAGAAATCAAGACCCTCAAGTTTTGGAAGATTGGATGAATGAATGGGTATATGGAGTGGAAGATTTTAACGAATATGTTACAAAATTAGGGGCAAGAAGATTATATCGTCTGAGAGATGATGAATTTCTTAGATTAAAAGAAGAGGAGGGATATTATAATGAATAAAAACTATACATTGAGAGAATTAATGGCTGTAACCGCAGCTCGCCGCTTAGAGGATGGAAAGGCAGTGGCTGTCGGAACTGGCTTGCCATTAGTTTCTGCCATGTTAGCACAGCTGACACATGCTCCGAACTTAACCATTTTTTTCGAAGCAGGAGCTGTGGCACCTAAATTGCCAACCTTGCCAGTTTCAGTTGGAGATTCTCGAACTTTACATAGGGCGTTATTTGCTACCACATTAATAGATATAATGGATACTATGAGAAGGGGTTTTATCGATTATGCTTTCCTAGGAGGAGCTCAAATTGATGCGTACGGAAACCTGAATTCTACTATGATTGGAGATAATTATGATAAGCCTAAGGTGAGGTTTCCGGGTTCTGGTGGTGCTAATGATTTTGCCTCTCTTGCTTGGAATGTTATTATAATAATGGACCGTCACTCTCCAAGACGTTTCGTTAAAAAAGTTGATTTTATTACCACTCCGGGATATTTATCTGGTCCTGGTGCTCGAGAAGAAGCTGGACTTTCAGCTAATACAGGTCCGGCAAATGTAATCACCGATCTAGGGTTATTTGATTTTGATCCAGACTCAAAAAGAATGAGATTGATCAAAACTCATCCTGGAATATCAGTTGATGACATAGTAAAAGCCACAGCGTTTGAATTGATAATCGCTGACGAAATAGGGACAACAACTCCGCCAACCGAAGAGGATCTCAAACTATTACATGAGGTAATTGATCCTAAGGGATTTGTATTTAAAAAATAAACTTTTATTTTATTTTAGTTGAAAAAAGCACTTTATATGTTTTTTAAGAAGCTCTTTTGAAAAGGAAAATAAAATTACAATTTTAAATTCATACTCTAAATCATTTTAATCAAGGGAAAAAATTAAATATAAAATGTATAATTATCCTTAAATATAAAATGTATAATTATCCTTAAAGTTGATTTACATGAGTGAAAAAAAAGAAAACGTTGTAGATAAGTTAAATAACGCATTACTTGATTTTGTAGGACAAACTTTTGGAGATTCTGGAAAAGATTTTATTGAAGAGACACAAGGAAAGGTTAAAGAATTATCCTCAACATCGATTAAGAGATTTATGGATTTTAGTGATTCCGTTCTAGATAATCTAAATTTAAAGGAAAATGAACAAGTAGTAAAAGCTAGAGATACCGTTGAAGACTTACTACGGCAAGCAGGTTTAATAGAAGAGGATTTTGAAGAAGAAGAATTCTAAATAGTTTAAAATTAGAAAGTTATTTACTTTTTATTATTTTTTTACTTTTAATTCGGATTTTAAGTCTATCTATATTCCTAAATTAAGGACTCGAATTTGAAATCTCACTATTTAGAAACTCTATCAAAATGATTGAATAATTTTTAAGCATTACTTTAGCAAAGTTATAAATTTTAAAATTTTTTTTAAGATTCTATGAATAAGATATATAAAGCTATAGTCATTTCCATTACAATAATTTCAATGATCTTAATTCCAATTTTGAGTTTTTTTATTGTACCCAAATTTGGACCTCAAGAGATGAGATATTTTGATTTAAACGTGGATTCTGAATGGTATTATGATAGTAGGGATAATGAAACTTCTTGGGAAACGAAACGATATATTCCTGATGATTTTTATTTTATAAATGGTATTTTTGGGACTTTCTGCGTCTATTGGACTCAAGCTGTTAGATATCCCGGGGAGGAAAGTTTCACATGGGTAGATCACATGTGGATTAGTAAATGGGAGAATAAGCTTATTTGGTGGGGTTATGAAGATCAAAATGCTCGAATTATTGTTGATAATGGGTTAACTTATGTAACCGAACCCATCCAAGAAGGTGAATCACATTTTGGTAAGTCTGAGGGAACTTTAATTTTGAAATCCTCTCAAGAGAAAATGAGAGTAAGTTTTCAAGGAAATTATTCCATCGAAAAAATAGAGACGGTTTCAGTTCCCGCAGGAACTTTTCAAAATTGTATTAAAGTTCATGAACAAGAGATTACTCCAGATGGAACTGTTAACTTCTATGTATGGTACGCACCAGATGTTGGAGCTATAAAATACTGGTTTTTAGATGGGAATCGGACTGATGTACTAAAAGATTATTCCATCAAACAGAATGATGACCCTTGGGAAAATTGGCCTATACCTTATGTTCCAATTATGCTAACCTGGTCTATTATTGGGTTTTCTATAGGTTTGGTGGTAATAATTTCAACTCTAATCATCGATAAAAAAGAAATTATATAAAGATTAAACAGAATAAAATTCAAATCTTTTTTATTTCTAAATCATTTTTTTTAAATATATTTAATTTAATCAATAAAACCGGCAGCTTTTAAAGTATCTAAGTTCTGTGAGATATTCCATTGCAACCCCATGATTTTTTCTTTTGAAAAGATCTCAGAATTGGGGATAATATTATTACGATACTTTTTTGTAATTTCTTCAACAGAAAGCCCTTCATTATACCATTGAATAAGTGAATTCTTAGCTTCAAAATATCGGTCTTCAAGAT
>CAZZIC010000058.1:19202-21514 GCA_964653985.1 uncultured archaeon
ATTCATTTCTTCGGGATTTTGGAGAATATCAACCGCATTTTGATGAGCTAAAACCTCAATCTCCACATCCTTCATCTGTTTTTTTAATTTATGGAACGCCTGAATATGATCCCAATGCGCGTGAGTAAATAATATCTTATTAATAGGATATAGGTCAAATCTTTTTAACTTCTTGGCAATTTTTCTTGCTGTCAGAGTTTCTCCCGTGTCTATCATCATCCTTTCATTGCCACTCTCAACAACATAGAGGGCTAAAGTCTTTTTAAGCTTGAAAAATTCAGCATCTATGAGAAAAGAATTTTCATTAAATTTTCCCTCATCAATTATGTGTCCCAAAAATATGTTCACCAATCCTTAATTGATTACATCTCATATTTATAGTTTTATATGTTTTTTCCAATATGAAGACTAAAATTGGACTCCGATTCAAATATAATAAATGACTTAAATTATTTACTAAATTAAGTTTTCAATCAAATTATTGTGATATGAATGGGTTTTAAAAAGAAAGCGAAGGGTTATTTTGATCTAACCCGAGCTCATTTTGCCCCGATATGGCCTCTATTATTTTTAACGGGATTGATGTTAGCCTTCAAGGATTATAATTATTTTTCTTGGTCGCTACTGATTCGAGTTGCTTTAATAGGTTTATTTGGCTTTGAGGCCGGGATGGTTTTGAATGATATTGTCGATCACGATTTGGATAAACTCGATACTAATGATATGAAATCAACAAACTATTGGAGGCCTTTCAAGGAGCGACCTATTCCTTCTGGGATAATTTCAAAAAAAGAAGCCGTTATTGTCTATTTGATTTTCTTAATAATTACTATAGGACTTATTGCAACCCTGCCATTTCCCAATTCACTTATATTGTATGGATTTTTGGTATACGGTCATGGAATGGAAGCTTTTTATCAGATTAAGAAAAGAAATCAAAAATATCCAATTGCTCAATTATTAGGAAGGACTGATTTAACTTTTTTCCCAATAGCGGGATATCTATGCTATGGAACTTTTGATCTTTCATTGCTTTTCTATGTTCTATTTCTATATCCTTTCGCTTTAGCACATTTAGGAGTAAATGATTTGTTGGATTTAGAAAATGACAAAGCGAAAGGTTTGAAAACTATAACCGTATTATATGGTATTGAAGGCAATATTAAATGGAATCTGGGATTTACTTTGATACATCTGGTTACAGCTTCGGTATTTTTTATATTTGAAATAGGTTTCCCTGGTATTATCGGATTAATTATCGCCACTATTCTATTACTGACCGCGAATTTTCTTATGTTGAGAGAAAAATCAACCGAAATTGGAATTAAAGTTCTTCCGATGTATCACGCAACCCTATTGGTATATATTCTTTCGATTCTTATAGGTTCCTTTTTGGTTCTATAAGATCTTTATTTTTAAATCTATTCTTATCTTTAACAATAAATCACATTCCAATTCTAAAAGCTTATTAATCGGATAAGTTAGATCTTTCATCCATTGATATTCTTGTTAAAACAGATTATTGTGGAATCATATTGAGAAAAAAGTAATAGCTTTACTATCTCCAATATTTTTAAATCCTTAATTAAAAATGCTCAAATGATTGAAGATTCTCTAATAACTAACGTTTGTAAATTAGTAAGAAATATTGATTCAGGAAATATCAGTGAAAATTGAAACGAAAAGACTCCAAATATTAGTGGAATAAACACTTTCTTTAATCAATGATCTTGATTATCCCTTCGAAGAAAGAATTGGTAGAGCTTATGAAAAGGGATAAAATCAACTAACAATATAGTTTACATTTTTTATTTTAAGAATATAATGAGTTAAAAATATTAGACTAAACCTTAACTAGTAATTATATCGTTCCACTATCTTTAAGAAACCATTCAATTTCATTTTTATCCGCATTAAAGAGTTCAGCAATAACATTTATGGATTGCTCGATTTCCATCCCTATACTTCTATAATCATTAAATAATGTAATCCATGTTTTCTTGGAAGCATATTCGGCAGGATGCTTTTCTTGGACATGGCTCCAGTATGGGTGTTCAAGAGTTTGACCGCAATAGGGACATTTTCTGCTTTCATTATTCTCTGCCATTTTTTATAACCTTGAATAATTTAATTTTTAGCTTAAAAGAATTACTTTAAATAAATTCTATTAATTTAAAAATTTTAATTTTTAAATAGCTTTTGATATTAATAATAAGGAAATTTTAATTTAAGCTTTTCTCTTCTTAAGAGATATTTTAAGAAATTATTTGCTTTTTCTATTATGAGCATTAATTTAATGATTTAATCTACCA
>CAZZIC010000059.1:0-20969 GCA_964653985.1 uncultured archaeon
AAGTACCCTTAGAAGAGTTTTGGGTTAATAACGCTTTTGCCTCCTTAGAATATATTAGAGAACACACCAAATGAAATGTTCCATTTGCCTTTACCGAAGAATTCGATGATAAATTTATCGAGTTTCGATTCGTAGATTTTTTCGATTGAACAATGAACGAGAGAAGAAAACCTATAAAGAAACCAAAGCAGTTATATATTAATAAATAATTGATAAATATAAGTTATTTATATAAAAAAAAATTTTAAGGTATGAGTATGAACGCTGTAAACACCGATGAAGATGTGGACGTGGAAGAAGATTTAGATTTTAAAGTTGAGAATGTCGTGGGCACCATAACAGTCGAAATTCAAGACAAATTGGATCTTGTTAAACTCTCCAGAGAAATTGTTGATGTGGAATATAATCCCGAGAGATTCCCAGGAGTAATAATGAGAGTTGAGGATCCTAAAGCTACATTTTTAATTTTCTCTACGGGTAAGATGGTTATTACCGGATTGAAAAAAGTCAAACAAGTTAAAGAGGCTGCTCATAAAGCGGTCAAAAAAATCAAAAAAGCGGGAATTAATATTTCAAACCCGCAAATCGAAATCGTAAATATAGTAGCAAGTGGTGACTTAAAGACTACTGTAGATCTTAATATGGCAGCATTAGTTATGGAATATGCAATGTATGAACCTGAAGTATTTCCTGGATTAATTTACAGACTTCAAGATCCAAAAGCAGTATTTTTGATTTTCTCCACGGGCAAGATTGTGTGTACTGGAGTTAAAAACGTTGAGGCTGTCCGCGTAGCTGTTAAAAAGCTACATAGTCGCATCCAAGAATTAGATTTATCCATAAAGGAAGAATATGGCGACGAATATTCTGAATTTAATTTCCTTTAATGGCTTTTCCTTTTTTCAGATTTATTCTCTTTTTTTATCCTATATGAACTTTTCCTAGATGTTAGAAATCCAATTTCTTTTCTTTTTATGAAAGATTCTATGTTTAAAATCAAAGATTTTCCGATTCTAATCTCTAAACTTCCATTTAGAAAAAAATTTTAAGAAATAATCATTAAATAGTATACTGAAGAACAATGGGAAAAAGAAAATCTAGTTTAACCGACGAAGATCGCAAAATCATTAGAGAAATGAAAGAAGAACTCTCTATGATGGGAGTTCCCAGAGAAGATTGGAGTCGCTATATTCAACAAGAATTGGTTAGACGGAAAAAGGAAAAAGCAAAAGGTAAAAAATCTTGGTTCTCCAAAATTTTTGATAAAATTAAAAGCAAAATATCGGGGTTCTTTCAGAAGTTAATGATGAAACGGTTCAATATCGACGAAGATTATTTCAATGAACTGATGGAAGGATCTATGGGAGGAAGAGGAGGGTTCCCATCCGCTCAAGATGAATTCATGGACTCTGTATACGAAGATGGACTTGATGATGATGAGATTGAAGAATTGGGGAAACAAAGTACTACCTTAAAACCAGATCAGAAGAGAATGGTTATATCCTTCGATGATGAGGATTAAAAATAGATAAGAAGAAACTTTCCATTAAGTCTCCTAAGACCGTAAAAACTCATTTTACAAATTATCATTAATCTTAAGGATTTATAGATTTTTACTGAATAAATTTTAATGGTTTCCAAAATCTAATATCCTAATAGTTTACTATTCTAAGGGAGAATTGAAATTTCAACTCAATTTTTATTAAGATTTTTGTAGTTTAAAAATTGAGTTATTTTTATAAAATCAAAAATCAAAATAAAAAGAATTTACTTTTAAGACTTTCTAAAGAATTCTTTCTAAATCTTTTTCAATTGAACAATATAGTATAAATCATAGAGAATAATAATAGTATTAACAATAATAATACGGATTATTTAAAATGAAAGCAAATAAGATTATAGTCGTCCCCGAAACACACTGGGATAGAGAATGGTATTTACCCTTTCAAGAATTTAGGGCGAGGCTTGTTTTAATGATGGACGATCTTCTGGAGATTTTAAAGAATAAACCCGAATATAGCAATTTTACATTTGACGGTCAAACTATTCCCATTGAGGATTATTTAGAAGTTCGACCTCAAGCAGAAGAACATATTAAGAAGTTTGTGGAGCAAAGAAGACTTTCCATCGGTCCATTTTATGTACTTCCAGATGAATTTTTAATTAGTGGGGAGTCAATAATTAGAAATTTGATGATAGGGCATCAAATAGCCAAAAAGTTTGGAAGGGTTATGAAAGCAGGATATATACCCGATCCTTTTGGACATATTGCTCAATTGCCTCAGATCATCGCAGGATTTGATATCCCATCAGTTTTATTTTGGAGAGGTTTTGGAAACGAATTTGAAGATAATAACTTGAATATGGAATTTATATGGAATGCTCCTGGAAATGCATCTTCCGTATTTGGGATCCACTTAATAAAGAGTTATGGCTCGTTTGCAGATTTTAGCAGGAGAGATATTAAAGGAGTATATAAGTCAGCTTTAAGGAAAGCAAGAAGGTTAGTTTCTGAATTTGAAAAACATACCGCTACTCCAGTAGTGCTACTAAATAACGGTTCCGACCATCACGAGGCACTGCCTGAGATTCCAGACATAGTGGTGCAATGGAATGATAAACATCCAGATAAAGAGATGATACAAAATGACTTTGAATATTATATAGATGAGGTAATGAAGCATAATCCCGATTTAAAATCATATACAGGAGAACTGAGAGGAAGTAAATATGCATATATACTTGCGGGGGTGTTTTCAGCCCGTATGTGGATAAAACAACGAAACACCGAAATTGAATATTTATATGAGAAATATTCCGAACCAATGGCAACCATTACTTGGGCATTAGATAAATATAATAATTTCGAATATCCAAAAGAATATCTTTTAACGGGTTTAAAATGGTTGATAAAGAACCATCCGCACGATTCTATTTGTGGATGTAGTATAGATGAAGTGCATGATGAAATGGCAACTCGCTTTGATTGGGCAGAGCAGATAGCCGAGGAGATCTATAAAAATTCTTCCTTATATTTGTTTGATTTAATTGATACCAAAGATACTGAAAATAATAATAAAATACCATTCATCGTTTTTAATCCTTTACCGTGGAATCGAAAAGAAATTGTTGAATTTAATGGAATAGCAGAAAAGAAAGGAACTCAAAAGTTTTCTGAGGATTTTAAACTTATAGACTCAGATCAGAATGAGATTCCCTATCAAGGATATCCTGTTGAAGGAGAACCACGCTACACACAAGAGGATAATATTGAGAATAGGTTCTCCTTTCTTGCAGATTTACCGGCATGTGGTTATAAAATCTACTATTTAGTTAAGGGAGAGGCATTCCAAGAAATTAAAGATGAAGATGATGACTTTAAAATTGATTTAGATTCAATCGAAAACGAATTTTACCGCATAGAAGTCCAAGCAAGTGGACAGATCGATCTAATCGATAAACAAACAAATGAAAAATTCGAAAGTATTTGTTTCTTTGAAGATGTAGGAGACTGGGGGGATGAATATGACTTTTCTGGACCTAAAGAAAATCAAACGGATCTGAGATATACTACATTGGATGCCGTAGTTGCTGACATAATGCCAGTTGTAGATGGCCCCACACAAAAAACTTTAGAGATAAATATGCACCTTAAACTACCTGTTTCTCTCTCTGAAGACCGATACAGACGACAAGATATTTTAATAGACAATGAAATTCGTATCTTCATCTCTCTATATAAAGATATTAAACGTATAGATTTTAAGATTGAGCTGGAAAATCGAAGTAGAGATCACCGTATTCGAGCTCTATTTCCGACCAAAATCCAATCCAACAAGGTTTATGCTGATGGACATTTCTATATTGTTCCAAGATCCTTAGAATCTCCCGACTCTCAAGATTGGGTTCAACAACCTCCTCCAACAAATCATCAAAAAGATTTTGTCGCAATCAATGATAACAGGAAAGTTTTTGCGGTTTTAAATAAAGGATTACCCGAATATGAACCAATCATTAATGAAAATGGAACTACTACTTTAGCTATAACTCTTTTAAGATGTGTTGGATGGTTGTCAAGAGAAAAATTCGAAAGTAGGAAGGCAAATGCCGGACCGAATCTTTCAACACCAGGAGCTCAAGGGTTAGGAACCCATACATTCGAACTCTCCATTTACTTAAATAACAGTGAAAATGACATATTAAAAGCCAAAGTACATAAAGAAGGAAAGGAATTTAATAATCCTCCAAAAGTGCTTTTTCCATCGATGACTAGGATACCTCTAAGAATAAGTGATAAGATTATTTTAAAACCGTTAGGACTTTTATCATATTTTGTTGAATCATATGAGAAAAAAGTCAAATCTTATCTTCCCGAAAATTTAAGTTTCTTAACCAACCAAAATGATAATATTCTTTTAAGTATATTAAAGAGGGCAGAAAAGGAAGGAAAATTAATTGTTAGAGTATATAATCTCTCAGATAAAAACCAAGAAGATACCCTACGATTTTTCGAAAAGATTTTAATTGAGAATGTCCAATTAGTTAATCTTTTAGAAGAAGAATTCACAGAGAATCAATTTAACACAAGTGTCGTCAGCTTTGAAAAGAATTTATTAAATTATAGAATCGGCCCTCACGCAATCGTCACCTTTAAAATCTCACTTAAAATTGATTAGTGCTTTTTCTAAATTTTATTTTTTTTCTCCTAATTTTCCACATTTCTAAGATTGATAGTATTTTTGATTTGAAATTGTTTTAAAAATATCTTACCTAGAAGTGAATATAAGGTTTTTAATATAAAGAAAGAACTAAAACTCTGAAAAATTAAATACAGATTTGTTGAAAACAATGTTATTTACTGAATATTCTAAGAAGTTTAAACCTAAAATTAATGATGCTATTGCTTTTATTTATGAAAAAAAGCTTCAAACACTTGAACATGGATTCTTAAGGAATTACTATTCTGAATTAAAAGATTATTTCTTGGCTGGAGGAAAGCGCATTCGTCCTTTATTATGTGTTGGTACCTACAATGGTTTCAAAAAAGATGATGATGAAAAAATTATTATTCCAAGTACGGGAACTGAATTTCTCCATAATGCCTCATTAGTTCATGATGATATCATAGATAAAGATGAACTTAGAAGAGGAGAGCCTTCTTTCCACTTCCGATTCCGTAATTTCCATAAAAAATATCAGCTAAAGAAGATGAAAGCAGTTGATTTCGGAAATTCTATTGGAATCATTGGAGGAGATACAGCTTTCTTTCTCGGAATGGAACCTTATTTATATAATGATTTCGAAAATAATTTAAATTTACAAGCCATTAGAATTTACCAAGAGGCTTTTATTGAGGTTGCAAACGGTGTTTTAATTGAAATTGATATGGTAAATAAAACCGATTTGACTTTAAACGATTATATCAAAATGATTTCTTTAAAAACAGCTGCACTTATCGAGAAATCAATAATGGTTGGGGCTACGTATGCGAAAGTGAATCAAGAAAATCAAAGATTGCTCTCAATATATGGAAAAAATCTGGGAATAATTTTTCAGATAATTGATGATATTTTGGGTACATTCGGGGATGAAAGTAAAACTGGTAAACCCACTGATGGAGATATTCGTGAAGGAAAGAAAACATGTCTTTTGATAGAGGCTTTAGATAAATTATCCGATTTACAGAAGAGCAAACTCCTTGAATTAATTGAAAAACCGGAAATGAACAATTCTCAGGTGGAAGAGGTTAAATCATTGTTTAAAGAAGCAAATGTTGAAAAAACTTGTAAAGATCTGGCAAATGATTATTACAATGAGGCAAAAACTTCTTTAAATCAGTTAAAATCTTCCATAAATGAAGAGGAATTTGAATTCTTTGATAGTTTATTAAATTTTGTCCTCAAAAGAGAATTCTGACCAGCGATAGTGCTTTCTAAATTTCCATTGTTTTCTATTTACAGAATTATTTAGTGAAATTTTGGGAGCGCAATTCTAATGGGTAATCCTTTTGAATCATAATTATATTGATTGGGAAGAAATTCTATTCTAGATTTTCCTAAGGCGGCTGCTAAAGCGAGAATCCAAGCGTCTAAGATATCATCCTTTACAACAGAAGATTTGGGAAATTTATTTAAACATTTTTCTAAAAAGGATTCATCTTGCTTGGAATAACTTTCAAGTAGGGTAAGTCTTTCTTGCAAACCTTTATCTGTCTTTTTATAGTATTCTAATGGATTTTCTCCGTTTAATGAGGTAAAACTCACCTCAGGGTGTGCCTCAATGAAAATGTTTTTAGCCTTTTCTTCCGTTCTTAAAAGGTTATCAAGTTCTTTAATCTTAGGTGTAATATACCAAGATTGTTTAGACAATCCCTTATGTGTTCTTTTTCGATTAATTTTGTTAGCTTCTTCATAACTGGAGGTATTTAATACTGCTCGGCAAGGTACTGGAAAGATACTGGAAGATCTTTTTCCTGTTAAATATTCTCTGGCAAATTTATCACTTAACCTAGGTTCTGACCCTTCATCTTTCAAACCTATAGGCATATCAATTAGTATCAGAGAAGCATCATTATGATTATCCCAAAATTGTTTAATAGATTCATGAATTTCGGGGTTAAATACTCTTTTATCATATGATTGTATGGAAATCCATCCTTCTTTACAACCATCAATACCAAAATATTTCTGGGAGTTTGAATCTGTCATTTTTAAAAAAATAAAAAAGATGAGAAATAGTTTAAAATTTTTCAGCTAATCTTTCCTTAGGATGATCTCATATAACTCTTGAGCAAATGGAGGTTGAAAACTCATAATTTTGTTGGATTCTAAGGAAACAATCCTAAACTTTACATTTATATCATAACCGAAACCTACGATGTGGAACCGTGGTCGGAATCCGAATTTTTCCTTATATCTGTCGCAGAGTTCATAACATTCGTGAACTTTAATTCTAAATTTCTCATATGGCATATGCATAACAAATGTGTAAAAGTGTACAAACTCATAATTATTTTTTGTGATTATTTCATAGAGATCCTTCATTTGTTTGTCGAAATCTTCCCTTTCCTTTTTAATATCAAGATCTAATCTTGCACGACCTTTATCTTGCGGTGTTTGTAATTGTTTTTTGAACTGAAAGTAATTGTCAATATCTTCCAAATCGAAGGTATAATTTACAATAGTCGATTGAACTACGTCGTTGTTTGTGAGTTCAACAAATATATTATTAAAAGTTTCCAAAACAACCTTTGTTAGGGTGACTGAACGAACAACACCCTTTTTATCTTTAATTTTTACAATATGACCAACATCAAATGGATCTACCACAAACAATAAAAATCCCGACATAATGTTTCCAAAAATCTCACTTGTCACAAACGCAATAGCTACGCTTAAGGAACTGATTATTATTGAATAATATTCATCGGGTATATTTCCGAAAGAAGGAAATCCTTCAATAATGAGGAAGGCAATTAAAATTATGGAAATTGCTCTTAATACAAATCCCATTTTATTCTTTTGTTCGGTTGAAATTCTCTTTATTTTTTTAAGGCTATATGATATCAATCTGTTAATTCCATATAATACTAATGCAATTAGCGAAATGTATAAAAATGCTTGTAAGTCTGTCTCAAATGGTAAAATCTGAGTAAAATCTATTTGTAGCATCACTTTTTCTCCTCCTTTTTCTGCTCTCTAATATTATGTTCCTTTTTATAGTCTTCCCATCCTTCATATATTAAATCCGGAAAGAGGTTGAACACTAAATCTCTTAAAAACGGATCGATATAATTTAGTAATAATTCTGGTTGGGTAGCAGTTATTAAGAGATCCAATTGGAGACGATTATGAGTAGTCGTGTCAACGACGTAATCAGGTCGAATTCCGAAAGTATCTTCATATTTTTCAAAGATTTCATTAAGTCTTGGTTTAAGATCTTTTGGATCTAATTCTGATATTATTTGTACACTCTTTGCATACCTTGTTATTTTTTTGTTTTTAGAAATCAAGTTTCCGAAATAGGTAAGATATCTTCTGTAAGATTTATCCTCAGATTCACGTTCATCAGAAAATTCTAAGGCTTGTTCTATAGTATGGCTGAATTTTGTTATTAAAGATCCATAGACATTGCTATTCGGGATAACCACCGAAACGCCATCAAATTCCTTAATTTTAGTATAATTAAGATTTATTTCTACAACCCGCCCTTGAATATTATTAGTCTCAATAAGATCACCTACTTCAAATGGTTCTTGAGTGAGCATAAGCATTCCTGAGGCCATATTATTCATCACTTCCCTCATAGTGAAAGAAATAGCTACAATAAAGAAAGAAAGTAAGGCTATAAAAAAATCAACGTTGATTTCAAATAAGAACCAGAATAGGAAGAAAATCCAAATTATATTTAAAATTGAAGAGATTGCGATCCTAAATATCTTTTTCGATGTAAAAAACGAAGTTAAACGCGCCAAAGGTGTTTTAACGACATAGATGATGATAATAATGAAAATCAGCATCCGTCTTATCGGAGACAAAGCAGTATAGAAGAAAATCAAAAATGCGATTATAATTAATCCGATATAAATAAAGGTCAGATATTTTTTCTTCATATGAATTAATTTTATTTAAATCTATTAAAATTTTAGTGAGATCAATCTGCTTGTTTCTCATAATTCATTGAAATATACTGATAAATTGATTGATATTTTTATCAGTAAATAAAAATAGTAAAATATCCAGATTTAAGATTCTATGTATTATTCCTAATAAGTAAGAATTTCCATATTAAAAAATACGAGTAAGAAAACCATCGAAGTGAGAATCATAACTTACTATTTTATCTATTTGATGTTTTTTACATAATATAATAGAAGACACATCAACAAAACTCATAATATCCCTGTTACCTTTTTCTTTAATATTAATTTTCTTAAAAAGTTCCCATGTTCGAGTTTCTGATTCAAAATCTAAATTCAATTCTATAGCTATCTTTCCAGAATTCCACAAATATTCTTCTAAAAGATTTAATGCCTTTGGATGACTATTGGTTCTTAAAGCCACTAATGTTGTTATTTCACTTATAATTAAAGAAGAAGTGTATAAAAGTCCATGTTTTCCTTTACTTAAGTCCTTAAAGATTTCCTTACTACGTTCAGCATACTTATCTTTTGGATGGCATAAACCTAAGTAAAAACCGGTATCGAGAAAAACCGCGATTTTTATCACCGTTATAGATTATAAATGTCTTCATCATCGAGGTTTTCAAATTTCTTTAAAACATGGTAGGGAACATCAAATAATTCATCACGTTTTTCCATAAAGTATTTAAATTTAGAGGGACTTACTGTTGCGACGTCATCAGCTAATTCAATCAATTTATCTATGTTTTGATTAGCTAGAACTATACAAAAATCCAAGGTTTCTTGTTGCGTCAACTTTCTACCCATTCTCATTGTTAATTTAGCTTGAAGTTGTTCGAGAAGCTTTTTATTTTTAATTTTAACAACAGCCATGATATTTCAAGTATATAAAAATATTAATAGTATAAAAGTATACTCATAATAAATTATATCATTTTGATTTTCGGATATTTAAGGGGAATGTATTTTACTAAGGAATTTCACATTCAAACTAAGCATATATGGTAATTTTTGAGCTGAAATTATTAATTCAAAGTTTATTTTTTAAATAAATTCTTCAAATTCCTTTTCTGATACAAATCCTTTATATTCCATCATTTTACTTAATTTGCTAATGATATCAGCATACTTAATTTCTTGATTCACTTTTTCCTCAAATTGATTAACCTGGTTTTTATATGAAAAGATTTTTTCTCTCATTTCTTTGATTTTATCTTCTTTTAACTTTAGTGTGTTCTTATATTCTTGGATCTCCGTAGTTTTATTTTTCTTGAGTCTTTCAATTTCATTTTCTAACTTATCAATTTTTAACCTATAATCTTCCCTCTCTTTCTTAAATTGACTCTTAAACTGCTTATGACTGTCTTTAAAGTTTAGAAGGTTTTTGTTTGTATTCTTTAAATTTTTAAGTTCATTTCTTAATTCTTCAATTTCAATGCTGAGTTCTTGATTCTCCGCTATCGCTTTACGTAACTTGGATTTATTCTTAGACCTTAATTTTTCAATCGTGTTTTTCTTTGATTTTAATATTTTCTCTAATTCTGAATTATATCTTTCAGTTTCATCCAACTTTCTCTTTAACTTACCCATCTGTTTAAAATACTTCCCAATTTGGGTTTCCATCTCTATAACTTTTTCTCCGGCAACTACACATTTATCATTAGATGATTCCTTAACCTTTTTAACTTCTCTTAGCTTTTGAAGTAGTTTGAGTTTTTCAGATTTCACTTCATTTAAAGATCTCTTGACTGAGGATAACTTGAGGGTTAGTTCTTCAAGATATTTTTCTGAATCTTTTACTCTCTCTTTTAATTCACCGATTTCATTATAAGCTTTTCCTAATTGTAATTTTTTCTTATTTAATTTTTTTTTGAGTTGAGAATTTTCATTTCTTAGGTCAATGAGAATCTTTCCTTCAACTTTTTGTTTTGAATTAGGATTCTCTTCTGCTTTAAGCCAATCTACCGTAATTATATTCACCTTTTATCCAATTTAAGGAATGGCAATAAATAATTCAATTTCCATATTAAAAAATTTTTAGGATTTCTTGTTAAATTAATAAGTAAAATTAAATGAACTATCGCTTTATTTTAAATAACTTATCGTCTTATAAAAAAAGTATTTCTAAATTAACAATTGATTGGTGTTCATAGTTGATATTAGTTGGAATAACCGGCGCATCAGGAGTTCCTATAGCCTATAAACTATTGGAAGAATTAAAAGAAAAAGGAAAGAAAACGGAACTTATTATTTCTAAAGCTGGAGAAACTGTTCTAAATGTTGAAAGTAATTATTCTAAAGAAGCCCTCATAGAGTTAGCAGATAAGTCTTTTGATATCCAGGATTTAACAGCAGCACCCGCCAGTGGATCTCATAAATTTGATACTATGGTAATCGTTCCATGCTCTATGAAAACATTAGCTTCTATCGCTCACGGATACGCAGATAATTTAATTACACGAGCTGCAGATGTATGTCTTAAAGAGAAAAGAAAATTAATACTTGTTGTTCGGGAAAGTCCTTTGAATGTCATTCACTTAGAAAATATGTTAAAGTTAGCCAAATTAGGAGTTATAATTGCCCCACCTGTCCCTTCATTTTACATAAAGCCTGACAACATTGAAAATGTTATTGAATATCTGGTTGGGAGGATTCTAGATTTACTAAATATTGATACAGACTATCAAAGGTGGGGAGATGGAAAATAAGTGGAAAGTAAGTTTAAAATCTTTTAAAATGGGGGATGATTTGGTTCTTCTTCTACAAGGAGGGGAAAACCCTCATATTGGTGCAGTTGCCTTAGCGATCCCTTATAAAGAGACCGCCTCCGCTAGCTTGATTTCAGCACCGGAACATAAAGACGGAGATTTGGCAAAGCCCTTGTCAGAAAAAGTGGCAAAAGCATTGAAAACTAAAGTTATACTCGTTGTAGGCATTCATGTTGATGATGCTACCAAAAAGGATATCAATCAATTGATTAATAATTCAAAAAGTGTGATTAATAATTTTATAGAAAAGATGCGTGATGAAAAATGAGATCGTTTTTAGAAAAAATTGAAGTTTCCAAATATCCCGAAGAAGTTAGTATAAATAAGATTGCGAGGGTTATAAAAGAAAAGAAAGAGAATCCGCTTATTATAAAAGTTAGCGAATTTGATTTTCCTATTATTTCAGGATTAATCTCAACTAGAGATTTATTTGCCAAGGCACTAGGGATTAAAGCGGCGCAAATAACACCGTATGTATCTGAGAAAAGAGAAAATCCAATTAAATATAACCGTGTTAATAACGCCCCCTTTTTAGAAAATGAGGATATAATTGATGATAAGAGTGTTTTAACAGACAAAATCCCTTTAATTGATTTCTATGCGGGGAAAAAATACACATCTTCAAGTATTATCATAGTAAATTATCCAGATGAACAGAGATTAAACGCTTCGTTTCATCGAATGATGTTCTTAGAAAAAAATCGGTGTGTTGTAAGAATAGTACCTCAAAGGCATCTTGATATGGCATATATGAAAGCAATGGAAGAAAATAAAGATTTAAATGTGGCAATCGTATTTGGTGTACATCCTGCAATCGAAATAGCTTCTGCCTTTTCTACCCCGAATTTAGATGAACTAGAATTAGCGAGTTCATTTATGAATGGATTAGATGTCTTTCAATTAAAGAACGGAATCTCTGTACCCGCTGATGCGGAATTCGTACTCGAAGGTAGAATTACAAAGGAACTGGCAGAAGAAGGACCTTTCGTTGATTTAACAGGGACTGCGGATAAAATTCGAAAACAACCTGTTTTAGAAGTTGATAAATTATATCATAGAAATAACCCTATCTTTCGAACAATTTTACCGGGGGGGAAAGAACATAAAATGTTGATGGGAATTCCTCAAGAACCTCGAATTTTTAAAAATGTTTCCAATACAATCGGTACGGTCAAAAATGTTATCTTAACACAGGGAGGAAATAGTTGGCTGCATTCAGTAGTCCAGATTGAAAAAAGGACGGAAGGAGATCCGAAAAATGCAATATTGGCAACATTGGCGGCGCATCCCAGTTTAAAAAGAGTAATTATTGTTGATAGTGATATAGATATTACTGATCCAAATGAAGTAGAATGGGCAGTTGCCACAAGAATGCAACCTGATAAGGATATCTTACTTGTTCCTAATTCCAAGGGATCTTCTTTAGATCCCTCTTCAAAGGATTCAATCACGTGTAAGTGGGGAATTGACGCAACAAAACCTATTCAAAATAATAAAGAATTTAATAGAGTCGAATTTTAAGAATCAGTCTTTTATCTGAAATAAAATGTATTTAACTAAAAAAGAAGAGCGGATTCTTGAAGGGGAAGAAGGTCCTATTAAGGCTAAAGCTTTAAAGATTTTAGCCACATTAGGGGATATTTTTGATGCGGATAAACTAATTCCAATTGAATCCACACAAATCGCAGGAATATCATACAAGACCATTGGAGATGCGGGATTGGAATTTTTAGAAGATTGGGCAAATGAAGAAGTTGTTGTTCCGAGTTTTATGAATCCCGCTGGTATGGACCTCGAAGAGTGGCAAGAAATGGGGATTGATAAAAATTTTGCTAAAAAGCAATTACGTATTGTAAATGCTCTCACCTCAATGGGAGTGAAAAATAGCTGTACGTGTACCCCCTATCACGCGGGTTTAATTCCAGAGGAAGGGTCTCATATCGCATGGTCAGAATCCTCAGCAGTAGTATATGCCAATTCGGTGATAGGAGCCATGACAAATCGGGAAGGAGGTCCCAGTGCTTTATCCGCAGCATTAATCGGAAAAACACCGAATTATGGATATCACTTAAAGAAAAATAGAGTAGCAAGTATAAAATTTCAAATCGATTTCGAACCAACAGAATTAGAATTTTCTTTGTTAGGTTATTATATTGGTGAGATAGCAAAAGATGAAATACCTCTTATTAGTGGAATCAAAAAAGCAAGTAATGTAAATCTAAAAGCTTTAGGTGCTGGAACCGCGGCGAGTGGAGGAGTGGGGATGTTTATGATACCCAACATAACACCAGAACTAAGAGTGATTGATAATCCCGAAATAATTAATATTCAGAAAGAAGACTTAGAAAAGATCAAAGCGAAACTTACAAATGGTGAAAATCCAGATATCATTTCTTTTGGGTGTCCGCACGCTAATTATGAAGAGATAATAGAGATTCTTAATAAAATCAATACTGACAAACCAATTTGGATTTGTACATCAAAAAAAGTCAAGGAAAAAATTAACCAAAAAAAAATAAGTATTCCTGATAATGTAAAGATATTATCGGATACTTGCATGGTGGTCAGTCCTCTTAAAGAATTAGGGATTAGATGCATAGCAACAAATTCTACCAAAGGGGCTCATTATTCGCAAAATCTATCACACATTAAAACAATCCTCAAATCAAAGGAGGAACTATTAGATGATTCTTCAAGGTAAATGTATAGTTCCCGGTAATGTGGAGGGAGAAATTATAGTAAGTGAAAGACCTATTTCTTTTTTAGGTGATATAGATCCAAAGAGCGGAAAGGTAATGGCAGAAGGGCATCTTTTAAAAGGGATAACAATTCACGATAAAGTATTTGCTTTTCCGAATGGGAGCGGGTCCACTGTTGGAAGCTATGTGATCTACCAAATGAAAAAAAATGGAGTAGCCCCAAAAGCATTAATAAATCAAAGAGCAGAGGCAATTGTAGCCGTTGGAGCAATTATTTCCGATATCCCCATGGTTTCGCATATAAATATTGAGGATCTCAAATCTGGCTTGATTGTAAAAGTCAATGCGAAACAAGGAATAATTGAATTTTAGGGTAATTTTTCTCTAAAAACTTATTATCTAATTTTCTTAATAATAAAATGTTTAAATAACATTTGAGTTATTGATCAAAAAAGTTAAATTCATGTAGTTTTATTATAATCTTAATTGTAAAAGACTCATAACTGATCTTTAGGGTTGGAAACTTGAGTATAGAATCTATTATAATCAAATATTTTAACCAAGTACCGAGGGAGATGTTTGGCTATCTATCTATCTTGGCGTTTATTATAGGAGATATAATCGCCGCTCTCTTTATTCCAGGATATAATATCCATACAAACATGATAAGTGATTTGGGGGTTGGACCTGGAGGTATCTTTTTTAGTTTAGGGATAATTCTTTCCGGCATTCTTTCAATTCCCTTCATTTATTACTTAATGCAACAATTGGATTTGAGTAAAAAAAATAAATATCTACGATTCGGTCTAAAAGCTTCTTGGATTATTTCCTTAATTACTTATATACTTGTGGGCTTTTTCCCAGGAGATCCAGATCTTGGAGTTATTTTTCTGATACATGGGATGACAGCAGTAATTAGTTGGATTTCAGGAGTCGTTTACACTTCAATTATAGGATATTTTATGTTTATAAATGATAGATTTTCTAGATTTCAAGCATTAAGTAGTTTCTTTATTGCAATAGCTGTGATTATATTTTTCATTACTTGGCTACCCTTATTTGAATGGATCATAAGCATTTCTTTAGGAGTTTGGTACATTATTAATGCTTCTTATCTACTTTATAACAATTATCTTAAGAATTAAACTTCCTTTTTTTTCTTAAAATTTTATATTTCCTATCTACATACTTATTATTGTTAAAGATAATATTAAGTTACCCATAAAATTCCCACAAGATTTGTCTAACCATGAGAAAAATTACTGGTGTTGATATATTAGCAGAAGAAATTAGGGAAAAGATGAAAACTGAAAATATTTATAAAATTTTCAATAATTTTATTTTTCCCTTAATTACAAAAGAAGAAAGAGCGTTTTTAGAAGAATTAGAGGATTTCCTTATTAATGAAGTCGAACCCAAAATAGATTTGAATAAGAATGTATACGAATTGTTCCCCATCCTTGGAAAGAAAGATTACATCCAACGATTGAACCCCTATGACAGTTGTGAAGAATGTGATATGCGTTATGAAATGCTCTTGGCAATGGCTACTTCCATAATTGATCCGGAATTAGATTTAGCTCGTGTAGTCACAGGAGTTATTTTCGCAAATCCCTTATTTCAACACGGCAAAGGTTCCAAAATTTCTAAGATCTTAAATGATATTATGAGTGGAAAAAAGATTGGATGCATTTGCATAACAGAAAGGGAGCATGGCTCCGATGCTGTAAATATGCAAACCACAGTTAAAGATCATGGAGATTACTTGATTTTCGATGGTGAAAAAGTGTATACTACAAATGGGTCTGTTGCAGATTATTTCATTGTATATGGCGTATCTGATACCAATGATCCCCGTGGAACAATGTATCAGGCCATAGTTGAGCGTGATTTTGAAGGTTTAGAAACGAATCGTTTAGGTATCCAATCCGTACCAAGAGTAGAAATTGGACAAACCATCTTAAATTCTGTAAAAGTACCGAAAGAAAATGTTCTTGGATGGAAAGGAGAAGGGTATAAAAACCTTTTTTCAGGACTCGTTGCTGAAAGATGTGCTATAATCGGTTCTAGCTTAGGAATCGCGTGGCTAACAGCTATTAGTGCCTTTATTTACACAAATATTAGAGAACAATTTGATCGCCCAATTTATAATTTTCAAGGAGTCTCTTTCCCAATAACGAAGTTATTCACAGAATTAATGGCAGCAACAGAGTTAGGTTTTAAAGCCGCTTCAGAATATAAAAAAACGATTGAACATGAACACTTTAACCAACCGAAGTTTATTAAATATAATGCCGCCTTTAGCTCCGGAACAAAATATTTATCTTCAAATTTAGCACATAGAATTTCTTATGAGGCTCAACAACTATGCGGAGGAATTGCCTTCACGGATAATATAAGGATTGATAGAGCCTTGGAAGTTGCAAAAGTTCAAGAAATTATAGGCGGGGCGAGAAATATCCAATTGTACCTTGTAAGTCAAGCGATCAAAAAAATGATTTCCTTGCTATAAATGATTAAAGGTTTCCTTTTTAATAGAACCAAACTCATAAGAATTAATTGTATTTTTTTTCTTTTTTTATTTCAAAGTTAAAATTATACTCTGCTAAAGTTTGCTCTGCAACTTCTTCATTAAACAGCCTAGTTAAAAAGAATTTGAACAATTCTTTATTAGTCTTAAATCCATTTGCCTTTTTTATTTCTTCTAAAGCGTGATTTACTCCATCAGGAAATGTGAAAGGAACTAATTTAACTTTTAAATCACCATTGATCTTTTAGGATTAATAAGACAACCTAGTATTTAACATATTTTTAGGAGATTAGAGAGATAACTTTAACGTATCATGACTATTTTTTAGAAATTAATATATTATATTATATTAATGAGTATAGATCTAAAATGGGATAATATGCCAAATAAAAAGAAAGAAACACTCAAGAGATCAGTATCTGAGCTTGAGAAACTGAATCTAAAAATTCGCGATGACCCCCAGAGACCCATTTATCACTTTATAGCCCCAGCACGTTGGATGAACGATCCCAATGGGCCAATTTACTATAAAGGAGAATATCATCTTTTTTATCAATTCAATCCTTTTAGCGATACATGGGGACATATTCACTGGGGTCATGCAAAAAGTGGGGACCTTATTCATTGGGAACATCTTCCAATAGCCTTAAAACCCTCGACAAATGAAGGGGAAACTCACTGCTTTTCAGGAGATTGTGTCATAGATGAGGGCATACCTAAAATCCTTTACACAAGTATAGGACCTGAAAGGCCTCCATCGACAGGGGCTGAACAATGGCTCGCGATTGGCGATGAGAATCTTGTTAAATGGAAGAAGTATAAGAATAATCCTGTCATGACGTTGGAACTTAATGGAAAGTATGATGTACGGGATTGGAGAGATCCTTTCCTTTGGAAGGAGGGTAATTCTTGGTATGCTGTGTTAGGAGGACATTTAATTAAGCCAAAACGGCCGTTGATATTGCTTTATAGATCCAAAGATTTAATTAATTGGGAATTTCTGAATCCTTTACTTATTGAAGAAAGGAAGAAGGGGAAAAATTGGGAATGTCCAAACTTTTTCAAGCTAAGGGACAAATATGTCCTTATCTTATCTCCCCATAAACAAGTTATCTACAATGTTGGGGATTATAAAGAACATAAATTTATCCCAACGGAATGGAGGAAACTCGATTATGGAAGATCGTTCTATGCAACTAATATATTGGACGATCAAAAAAATGAGAGGATACTTTTATGGGGTTGGATACAAGGTGGTGGAGATATTGAGGGATGGAATGGATGTCTCAGCCTCCCCCGGATTATAAATCTTAATTCTGAGAATATTTTAGAGATTAAACCTATGCCGGAATTGAAACAACTACGTTTAGATCATAAGAAATTTGAGGAAAGGAAAATAAGTTCACATGATAGGGATAGGGATAGGGATAAAATTAAGCCTTTTTCAGGAGCCGCAATAGAGATTAAAGCAAGATTAAAAAATATCTCTGCCGAGAGGTTTGGATTTAATCTTTATTCTGAAGATAGCATAGAGAATAAAGATCATCTTATTTTATTTGATTCAGAGAATAATGAGGTTGTTTCGGGAAATGAAAAAGCTAAAATTGGGAAAAAATTGAATCGAGAATATATTGATATCCATATTTTTATAGATAAATCGGTTTTAGAAGTATTTATCAATTATCAATATTGCATTACGAGCAGAATTTATTTGAAATCGGGAAAAGATTATCAGATTGCTCCACTCTCCATTAATGGTGAATTTCTCATAAAGAGGCAGGATATTTGGAAAATGAATCAAGCCAGATCTAAAAAATAATCTAAAATAAGATTTTGGTTAAAATTTCTAATGTACTTAAACTGGTTGTAATCTGGAAATAGCGAAGCTAAATAACAATTTTTATCATCTATTATTACTCAAAATGAAAAATAAAAATTATATTAGAAAAGTTATAATATTTATAAGTGGTAAAAATTTCAGATCAAATTACTAAACAATATTAAGACTCCATGATATAATATAATTTAGAATCTAAAAAATTGTTTAATGGACATACTATGGCAACTTAAAAAGAAAATATTTTACAAATGATAAAGGAGCTTATGAAGTTCCATCTCCACGAAAATGCGCAGAAATACCAATCCCAAGTATAAAAACTCCGATTTTTGTGACTACGGAGCGGAGGTTTAACTATAAAGGATGTCTCTAGGAATATTAGAAAACAGACTTCGAGGTCTTAGATGATGAGGAACTCTTATTCGCCATAGAGAAACTCAAGATCCCCGAAATGATATGAGAAACTACCGATATTATTTTCGATGGATGAGATTTTCACTAATAAGTTTAATTATTCAATTACCATATTTCTAAATTTGAGAGAGGTTAAGCATGCTAACAGGTATACATTATTTATTGACCTATGAATGTAATTATGAATGTGACCATTGTTTTCTTTATTGCGGTCCAAAATCAATAGGTACGTTCAAAATCAAACAAATTAAAAGTACTATTAAGGACGTACTAAGCTTAGGAACAGTTGAATGGATATATTTTGAAGGAGGAGAGCCCTTTCTTTACTATCCCATATTAGTTGAAAGTTGTAAAGTAGCAAAAGACCTTGGATTCAAAATTGGCATAGTTACTAATAATTATTGGGCAACTTCAGTCGAAGATGCAAAAATCTGGTTAAAACCATTCAAGAAAATAGGAATTATGGATTTTAGTATTAGTGATGATAAATTTCATTATGGTTCAGAGGAGAATAACTTAGCTAAAAATGCCTATATTGCTTTAAAGGAATTAGATATACCAACAAATACCCTTACCATAGAAAAACCTAAAATAGAGTTTAAAAAGGACGGTTTATATGAGAAAGGAGAACCAATCGTGGGGGGTGAGACTCTTTTTAAAGGACGAGCGGTGGAAAAATTAGTTGATGATCTACCTAAAAGACCTTGGAGTGATATGACCGAATGTCCTCATGAGGATTTCAAAAATATTGGGAGAGTTCATTTAGATCCTTTTGGAAATGTTCACATTTGTCAAGGATTGAGTTTAGGAAATTTTTTTAAAAATAAATTATCGGATATTATTAAGAATTATGACCCATCCAAGCATCCCATTATACATCCTCTTGTTGAGGGTGGCCCAGCGGAGTTAGTAAAGAAATTTAATATACCGCATGAAGATTCCTATGTTGACGAGTGCCATTTATGTTATATGGCTAGATTGGCACTTATTCATAAATTTCCTGAATATCTGAGTCCTAAACAAGTGTATGGATTATAAAGTAGAGAGAGATTTACAGTTATTTAATAGTATATTCCTTCTCTATTCGACTGATAATCAGAAATAATTAAATGGTACCCTTTAAGCAGAAATAATCATTATAATTCAATATTATAGAAATCTGGAGTATAAAATTCAAAATTGGGACTTAAGAGAATTTCTCGGGTAATTGACTTTTTAATTAATCCCGAGAAGATGATGTTTGTGTCTATAATTAATTTCATTTCTTTAGAGTTTCCAAGTAATATTTATGCCTCTTCCACATATCTCTTTTAATTTTCTCTCCTAATTCATCAGCATCTTCTAATGTGAAATTACTCTTTGCTGCGAATTTATCCGCAACTTCTAATTTCTCAAGATATTGTTCAATAGCTCCTTGGGCTACCTTTTCCCAGTTAATTTCTGGATATTTTTTCATTTTTTCTAAAAGCCCTTTGGGAATGGAAAATCTGAAATCGGTCATCTTATCCATGTATTTAATGGAAAGTTAGATTTATATTCTTTTCTCATCCATAGAGATAAGAAAATATTATTTTATTCAAAGCGATATAAATGAGAAAAAATAGAAAAGAGGCTAAAGTTCAGAGGTTCTTAGATGAACTTGATAGCACAATAATAACTTCCGAAAAAAAGGCTATTCAAAGATAATGGAATTAAGAGAAGGGAGCGGGGGAATATTAATATATCAAGTAAGATCGAAGATGATGAAATAATTATCCTAAAAGAATTAGAAAAATTAACTGGTTATGAGTTCACGGAAGTAGATAAGATTGATATAAAAGATGGTATGGAATTTATCATTAAGGAGAATAGATTTTCATCACTTAATCTCAATTATTGTAGATTAAAATCACTTCCGGCTACAATCTCTCGCCTTCTAAAACTACAAGTTTAAAATTCCTAAATTTAAAGAATAATCGGATCAAAAAAATACGAGGATTAAGTTCCTTAGAGAGATTGACTAGTTAAGAAGTAAAAATTTTCCTTTACTTTACAATTAATTTCTATCATTTAATCCGAAGTGATAAGCTAAATTCATAAA
>CAZZIC010000060.1:0-20855 GCA_964653985.1 uncultured archaeon
ATTTATTTTTCTCCTCGGATTTGGAGATTGAATTTTTCATTAAAAAAATCAGCAGGGATTAAGAAACTATAATTAGCATCTAACGCCCAATAGCTTAGTGTCATTGGGTTTTTTTTATTAACTTATTGTAGAGCTGTCAGAGTACAAAGTAATTTTATCACTTATCAATAGGATATTTGCCGAATTTCATCACTGTTTTAAGAATATTTGGAACAGATGAGAGCATATGCATAAAAGAGGGAAATCCTTCAGAAATTCCTAATAAAAAGTTATTTCCTGGGGCTGCTTCCTTTAACATATTCTGAGTGGTTTCCTTTACTGCTTTTTGTCCTTGTAAACATACAGGTTCTGGAAAATTTGACCATATGACTTTATCTTTCCATTTTTCCTTAGCATCTTTTATAGAAAAGTCCCCAACTGGTGGGGGTGTAAAACTTTCAATCGCATCTATCCTAGTTTCCGCTATAAGGTCTGCTAAGGATTTTAGCTCCCCGTCCATATGAACAACATAAATCTTATCATGTTTATGAAATATATCTGCAACTTCATTATAAAACTTTAAACAATAATCTTTAAAGAATTTAGGGCTTGTAATAAGACCAGTGACATTATCTGGGCCCCAAATAACCTCGGCCGGTGATTCTGCAGCAATTTTATACACCTCTACCTCTTTTTTATAAATAGCATTATAGAGCTCATCAAATTCTTTTCGGTGGGTATAATAATCAATTGCTAATCGATGAGGCCCCATTAGCATAATCATTGATTGAAAAGGACTCTTTGGGACAAAGGTAGGTACAATTCCATAATTTCCAATTATTTCCTGGAATCCAATAACGTCTTCATAAAATGGGGTATATTCTGTATCTTCGATTAAATATCTAAAAACTTCATAATCTTCAAGACTCTTGACTTTTTTTTTCGTTCTAATAGTAAACCATAGTGTTGATTAGACCAACCTTTTTTTTTATCTATTAGTCTATTGTTGCTATAATCATATATGTCAAACCTATGACAAATCTTTGCTATGGTTCTAATAACACGTCAAATCGGGCTAATAAGACCTGTGGTCCGTAAAGTCAAACCTATGGAAATTAAAGTTCCATAGGTCCGTAAATAGAAATAAAAAACATTTTTCTGTAAAATACACAAACACATTCTTTTATCCTTAGTTTCAGAGATTCAATTGAAACTATGAAAATCTTTGCTATGATTTTCTTAGTATGTCTAATAGTCAATTCGTATGGTGCTATGTTGATGAGAAAATTTCGTTAAGGTTATTTATCTTAGTAAGAATTTTCATAGCAAAAAATTCATCTGAACGGAAAGATGTTAGCTAATTAATTTTTTAGAAGTTATTTCTTATTTCTATTTTTATGGAGTAGTTTATATGGAGAGAAAATGATTAAAAATAATGCAAAATAAATAAGTTTAAATAGAGAATTTTATTTAATAAAGAAGTATTAAAAAAACATTTTTAGAATGATATTTGATTTAGAAATAACAGGAAACAGGTGATAAATGAATGCGATTTTGCGAAAATTGTAATAATATTCTCATTCCAAGAAAAGGAAAACTATACTGTAAAGCGTGCGATGAAGAATTCGAACTAGGTGCTAATCAAGAGGATTATAAAATCATCAAAATGATAAAGCACGATGATAAAGAAATCGCTCCAGTTATAGTAAAAGAGAGTGTTAGAGAAGGTAGAATTTCTGCCCAAGATCGAAAAGCTTTTGAGGAATATTTTAGGAAAAGCGAACAAGGGTCCTACTGATCTTTAATTTTTTCTTGGGGTAGTATATGTGATAGTTCAACTATTGCAACCCCACTTTTCCTTTGCATTCTAATCCTCTTTAAATAAAGTTTTAAAAATTCTTAAATCTTTAAATTTAATTAAGCTTAAATTATATTAAAAGTTGTAAAAAATTTCTTAATAAGATATTTTTATTAACTGAAATAGTAAAGATTGATAAATATGGCAGAAAAAAAAGAAAAGAAAAAGAAACTTAGAGGATTTGCGAAGATTATAGCTCAAAATTTAGAACCTTTAAATGAAAAAGAAAAATTTAAAGAGAGATATAAAGATACTGATCTCCGAATTTTGTTAAATGCCAACGACGGGAAATGGGCTGCTCTAATTAAGATAAAAAATGGGACATTAGATGTTGATGGAATTAAAAATAAACCTAAAGAAAATCTATCTAAGGACAATTTGGATTGGGATGGATATTTGGGCACGTCGACACAAATTTTCTTTGATTTAGCAATGGGCAAGATATCTACATGGGGAATGATATGGAAGATCATTACAAGAAAAATCAAAATTAAAAAGATAAAAAATGTAATGGTTTTAACTGAACTATTCAGCCTTCTTGAACAATGAAGGTTTAAAATTTAATCCCCTTCTCTTATTTTGAAGATCTTTATAAGAGAACTCATTTTTTGTTCCAAAAAATCAATCTCTGTATTTTTTAGGGACTGTAACACTACCGCTTTATCCTTTTCGGAGATCTCTTCTAACTTATCGAGGAATTCTTTTAGATAAAAAACTTTTTTTGCGGGATTTTTAGTAATATTTTGAACAACTTCTTCAATTATCCCAGATACTTTATCTTTTTTCTTTTTAAGGTCTTTCTGAGATCCTTCCCCCTCATAGATAGATTTATCAATGATAAGCTGTTTAGTTTCAATTATATCTTGAAGGATTTCGGTTAAGATTTCATGTCTTGTAGGTAAAGATAATTCAGAAATAAAATTGAGTAACTTATTATTCTCGTTTTCAATGTTATCAATAAAATTAATTATATTACCGATCTTATCCTCACTCATACATTTAATTAGTTCTTTATTAATTTTTAAATGTTAGCTATCCCATAAGAAAATTAATAGGTTAAAAGTTATGTCGAAAATAGAAGATAAGAAATTACAGGAAATTCAACAAATTATTGGTTATCATTTTAAAAACCAAAATCTTTTAATACAGGCGCTAACTACACCGGGATTTGCACACGAGAAAGGTTTGCCGGATTATGAAATCTTGGAAACCCTTGGAGATGCCGTTTTAAAGTTAATTTTTATCTTAAAAAAATACAAAGAAGGAGTAAGAGATCCGGGAGAATTAACAAAAGTAAAAATAAGCTTAGAAAGCGATAAAACATTAAAAAAAATTGCTCAAGAGTACTTCTTATTACATAATTTTATCTATACTTCTAAAAATCAAAAAGTAAAGGGGACAAAAATATTAGCAGATGTGTTTGAGGCAATTTGTGGAGCAATCTATTTGGATTCAAAAAATTCTCTTGAAATGGTTGAAAGGAAGATTGTTGATAAATTCTATCCTAAGTGGATCACTCTTTTTGAAGAAACAACAGCTTTTAACAAAAATAAATTACTTGAATTCTTACAAGAACAATTAAAATGCACTCCACAGATAGAATTACAATATAAAAAGAGCGGGCCCGATGACAATCCAATGTGGAAAGCGAAGGATCCTAAGATATTAGATAAAAATAATAGTGAATTAAAATCCTATTCTCGTATTTTAAAGGGATTAGAATCTCATACACATAAGACTAAGAAGGAAGCGGAAAAGGATCTTTACCTTCAAATATATAATTACTTAAAACGTATGGGATAAAAATATATTTCATTAATTTATTTTGATCCTATGGTTGAGAATGAAAAAAGAGAATCTGAGGATGAGTACGTTCTAAAGAAATATCTTTGCAGTCATTGTGATAAAATGCATACTGTGAAGTTAAATAAGGATCTCTGTAAAGGGAGGAAAAAATATCCTTTTCCCTATGTATTTCTTCATGACTCAATCAAGGAAAGTGAATATAAAGAATTTTTAACTATTCTCTATATCGATAAAGAGTTCAAAATAAGAGGAACTCAAATAGAAGAAATTGGAAATGATAACCTATTTTCAAGAGAACAGGTAGTTTCAATTACCGAAAGTTTAATGGAAGAGATAAATATTTTACGTATGGAGAACATTAGACTTGCTAAAAAGAATAGAGAGTTAAAAGAAAGGTTAAAGAACTGATAAAAAGGTAAAAAAAGAATAAAAAGGATATTTATTATTAGATTAGATTAACATTTTTATTAATCGAATCTGATTTATTGTCTAACCTCCACCAATATTATTACCCATTTTCCTTACATTTGGATAGATATGACTCACACTTATCTAAGATATTTTTAAGTCCATTTTTAACTGCTTCCTTTTTAATTCCCTCTATTTCCTCTAAAGCTGCTTTAAAATCTTCGAATTTAATTAAGTTGTGAACAAAAGCTAGCCTATTAGTAAGGACAAGTGGTAAATCACTATTAATTTTACTCTCACCTATAAGATTAATTATGATACTAATACCACGAATAATATATACAACAGATCATCTATTTAAGATTTATAATACAAATCCTAATATAGAAATTCTTAAAATCAACTTCAAGGATATACGGGAGAGATTAAATAAAGGAAATAGCAGAGATGGAACTTTCATGAATTACATAAATGCTTTATCCTACTTAATTTAATATGGAAAAAACCTTTAAGGAATATGTTTTCAAACAATTCTATAAAGAAACAAAACTTTTTACTAGCTCCAAAAGATTTTATCGATTTTTCTAATGTAATAGAAAGAAAAACCTTAATATATCTTTAAAATTTAAATAAGAAACAATAGAAAATATATAGATAAATTCTTTAGTTTGGTTTTGTATAAAAATTTAAAAGAATTTGATTATAATCTAATCAATTTAATTCATTTATAAAATTTTACTTAAAGATACGATAGAACAATGGAAAAAGAAGATTCAATAAATAAAAGCACCTTAATGGAAGAATATGAGGAAAATACAGGGAATGTATCTATTTGGAATGGAGAGGTAACGGAGGATTTCCAAAGGTGGAAAAAGGAAAAATTAAAAGAGCAAAAAAGAAAAGAAAAACTCGAAAAGCTGAATCAAGGAAAGGATTTAATACGCATACAAGAGAGAGAATATGATGAGGGAAAAGAAGTTGGAAAAGATTATGAACATTTAATCACCGTTGAAAATCTTCATAAGACTTATTTGTTAGGGACTACTGCTGTAGCTGCCTTAAGAGGAGTAAATCTTAAAATTAACAAAGGAGATTTTATTTCAATCATGGGACCTTCGGGGAGTGGTAAAACTACACTTTTAAATTTGATAGGAGGGCTCGATACACCAACCAAGGGAAAGATTTTTCTTGAAGGGAGAAATATTTCAATGCTTTCTGATAACCAATTAGCAGATATAAGACGTGAAAGGATTGGCTTCGTTTTCCAGTTTTATAATTTATTACCCCAGATGACCGCTTTAGAGAATGTTATGGTTCCTCTTCACTTTTCTGGCAAATTAAGTAAAAGAGGTAAGAAAAAAAGAGCAACAGACCTACTAAAATTAGTGGGTTTAGAGGATAGAGCTCCTCACACCCCTTCAGAATTATCGGGAGGTGAACAACAGAGAGTTGCGATAGCAAGAGCATTTGCTAATGATCCTGCGATCTGTGTTTTAGATGAACCTACAGGAGATTTGGATTCGAAGACCGGGATACTTATCCTCAATTTACTCAGAGATCTTAATCAAAAAGGAGCAACTTTTGTAGCAGTCAGCCATGACGCAGCTGTATCTGAGTTTGCCAGTAGGACTCTTCATATGAAAGATGGGAAGTTAACCCATGAAGGAAAGGTCAGTGGCTTGAAAGAAACAGATGTGATGGAACTTAAAAGAAAAAAAGATGCGGAAATCAATAAAGAAAAATGTAAAAGTAAGATATTCAATTATCTATTTGCTAACCAAGCGAGAAAGGAAATTAAGTTAAGTCAGATTAAGGAAAGTATTCCTGACGGCATCCTTGCAAATTTACCAGAACATTTTAATGATATTATGCAAGAATTAATAGAAGATTCAGAGATAAATGGTAAGATTCAAGGAAATATGTTAATTTTATATTAATTTGCAAATATTTTTATTCCTTTTTAAAAATCTATGACAAAAATTCGATTAATTTTTAAGTATGCTTTTAAGGATTTAAGTCGTCAGAGAGTACGAACTATACTAGGCATTATTGGGGTAATGATTTCAGTGAGTTTACTTTCAATAACATTATTTTTAGCCGATTCTGTCAGTGTTGCTTTCGCAGATTACCTCTCAGTTGATGCGGGACAGCAAGACATGGTCGTTTCAGTTAGACACTATAATGGAGAGCCAGAAAATAGATCTACATACTTTGAGTATCAATCTGTAATCGATACCATTGAGAAGACGACTGATCAAATAGAACATTATATTCCTCGAATGGAAGTTTGGGGAGTTACTAATGTATCTGAAAGCTACGATACAACTAATTTAACGGAATATCAAGAATATACTAAAATATCGGGAATAAATTTTTCTCTTGAGAAAGAAATAGGATTTGGTACATTTAATAAACCTGATTCTGATGAGCTACTCGGATTAAATCAATTACCTATCAATCATTGTGCCATTTACTATGAGTTCAACGATGAAATCAAATATTCAGTTGGAGATACCATTGAAATCGGAATGAGAATCGTTCACGGAAATATGACTATAGATAGATATCAGAATTTGACAATAGATAGAATCTTTGATTATAGCTTAAAATGGCCGAGTGGGTATCGAAATGATAACCTAATTGTTGTTGATATTGGTACTCTTTATTCAATATTTGGTAATGAAACAGTAGATCTTACCAATAGAGCTAGCAAACTTATAACGACCTTTAAAACGGGGGCTAATATGTATGATGTAAGAGATACAGAAGCTACAGAAAAACGAGTTAAGAACTTAGCAGCAGAGGTTCAGTACGCTCTCGGTTTAGAAGAGTATAATATAGATCTCCCAAAATTAGAGATCCTTGGCTTTTCTGAAATTCTGAGTATGATTCTCACGATCATTTTTGTATTTGTAACAATTGTTGCAATGCTCATCTCGGGAATCCTAATTAATGGAATTTTAAAAACTTCTGTCGAAGAGAGAATTAGGGAATTTGGGATTTTTAGGACCCTTGGAGCCTATAAATCCTACAATTTATGGATCGTAATAGTACAAGGATTTTTACTCTGCAATTTTGGGACGATATTAGGGATAGTAACCTCATTTTTTGAAGCTAAATATTTAATCATTCCTTTTGCTGAAAAAGTTATTTTATCTAATGTTGCTGCCTTGGGAGGGGCAAGTTTGGAATTTTCGTACACTATATCATCTTTTATAATCGCATATTGTATTGGAATAGGAGTTGGATTAACTGTAAGTATTTCTCCCGCACTTAAGGTAGCAAAACTTCAGCTTATCGAGAGTATCCACCCATACAGACATGAAGATACCCTTTATCATCTTCAACAGAAATCAACAATTAATTATAAGCTTATAATAGTTGGGATCATACTTGCCGCAAATGGTGGATTTATTTATTTTATAATTCCCAGAATAATCATTAATTTTGACTTATCCCTTTTTGGAGGGGCATTAATCGTTGTATTAATGATATTTCTAATAGGGATCACCTTAGCAGGATTGGGTTTAATGCCTTTAATTTTAAAATTAATGTTAACGATTTTTAAACCTTTTTCAAAAAAACTGCATCAAGTAATACGGATCTTTGTATTTAGATACCAAAGAAGAAACACTAGTACAATCGTGATTTTTGCACTATCTTTCTCGTTTGTTATCTTTACATCTTCAATTGTTCAAGCGTTATCTTCACAAGTATCGATGGGACAGAGATTAAATTATGGTTCTGATTTAGTTTTCCAGACAGAAGGATGGAATGATGAAAATAGAAATATAGATCCCACCCGATTGATAACAACCAATTTTGAGGACAACTTGTTGAGTATTGACGGAGTGGAAAAGGTTTCATCGGTCTTAGCAACCCCATCTCAATTAACAAATATATACTCCAAGGATAATAAAGAATTTAGAGCGGAAATTGGAGATTATACGGGATTAATAACGCAACAAGTAAGACTCTTAGGAATAGATCAGGAATATTCTTCCACGGTAGATTCAAGTATCATATCATTAACGAGAGGATCCTCTATGGAAATTTTTGATGATCTGATGGATGAAGAATTTTCATGTATCATTTCAGAAGGACTTGCTGAAGGATTAAACTTGAATGTAGGAGACAAGATTAGGATTGTTATTTATAGAGGAGCCGAATCAGAAATATACCCTTTCAGAATTATTGGAACAGCTTCCACTATGCCAGGTTTTTCAAGTGAGTTTGGAAGCTATGCTGGTGGAACGGGAGGAGTATTAATCTCTCAAGAGAATTACATTGAATTGATGGATTTACCCGAGCCAAGTTGGATAAATAAAATATTCATAAAAGTTAAGAACGACAATTACCGAACTTCCCTACAGATCGAAGAAGAAATTGATGAATTATATGAAAATGATTATGATTTTAGAACAATTAATCTGGAGAGAAACATTAGGCGGCAGCAATCTTTATTTACCGTCCTTGATACATTTTTCTTTTTAATTCTAGTCGGTACCGTCTTTATATGCCTTTTTGGATTACTATCTTCTTCATATTCCACGATAATTGAAAGAAAAAAGGAGATTGGAATCGTTCGAACATTAGGATTAAAGGGAAAAGATATCAGTAGGTTATTTATCATAGAATCATTGATCATAATGCTAAGTAGTGGAACGATTGGGGTTATTGTAGGATGGGCATGCAGTTGGTTAGTAAATTCTAGTTTAAGTTTAATGACAGACTCACCTTTTGTTCCTATCTTTCCTTGGACAAATATGATTGGAATATATGTTGTTTCAGTACTTTTCCTATTAATTGGGATGTGGCTTTTGTTAAGGAAGGTAAAAAAGAAAAAAATAGTTGATATATATCGCGAGACGATGTAAAAATGAGGCGAAAAATGAGACTAATCAAGATTAGGACGATAAGTATTATTATTTTATTTTTAATTCTTATTAGTTCCTTGGGTTTTTTCTTTATTAAATTTGATGGGAAGGATATTGAATTTAATCAAGAAAAAGCTCCATTTAGGGAGGATGAAAAAATCCTACATAATTCTGATATAGCCGGGACGGATTTGTATGCAGAACAGATAAGTGTTTATGTAGCGGGGTCGAATAGTTTAATTCGACAATCAATTTTTACTAATGACACTAACATTCTTTCTAATTTTGATATTAATGATCCTGCTTTTTATAAATGTAATTTACTCATAAGTACTTCGAATTCCATTAACCCAGAAATATTTCCAAGAATTATGAGTGATTCTATTTATGAAAATAATTTCGGACTTGGATATAATAGTTTGAACGGTATTCTATACTATGATAAGGACTTAAGTCCGCGAGAGGCAGAGTTAAGGTCGGAAAGAGCATTAGAAATCATAAAGAGAAAATTTGAAATTGACCTTATAATGGTAAATGATTCAGAACCGAACGCATTTCCCTTTATCGGATATTATCCTAATTGGACAAATTATCTTGAGGAATTAACTTCCAATTTACCGATGGATGGATATTGGAAAGCTCTTGATATTGATCGGTTAAGAAGCAAAGAATACTTAGAGAATTATCACCTTTCTTCAACCTTTATGCTAGTTAATTCCTTAGATTTTTTAGAGGAGGATATTAATATGTCAACAGACCAGATAAACTATAACTTCAACGCATTAGATTTATCTTTTTCCAATACTATGGAGATTGCTAATATGTTTTCAAATTTAAATCAATCTTTTGAAGAATATACGGCATTTATGGATCTTGCAGGGAATACAACTGAAGATGATATTTCTGAAGGTGATATAGAAGGTTTAAGTGAAGGAACGGGAGAATTTAGTTTGAAAAATGATTCTCATTATATCTCTTTAGATGTTCAATATGAGGGTTTGAGTCAAGGAGTAAAAAAAATAGATAAAAATCAATATCAATTCAATCTATGGAACGCCTTAGGCTATGAGGGAGAATCTTTAGGACCGAGTGAAAAGATTTTTATTGCCCTCATGGGCGCTTTTATGAGTGAAATTGATATCAATATTTTAGGGACAGATATCATTGATACTACACCTCAAGAATTTGAATTAGATGATTTCTTAATAGAACAATTAGGATTAGCAGCTTTTCTCACGGATACTGATTTTGATGTTCAATCTCTAAAAAATTATACTTTTGAACCATTTTGGGTAAATGAAAAAGGTTTAAAAAGAAGTAATGTAAAACCCGTAAATAATTATGAAGAAACAGATGTTATTAACTTTCTCCAACTTTTAGGTTTTGAGGGATTTCCCTTCATTCCCACAGGTTTATTAAATCCTATTGAGGAATTCACGATAAAGTACAATATTTCCCATTCTGAACCTAATTTGAGACTTACTAAGCGATTAATAGGAGATAATGCTTCATATGGAATAAGAAGGGAATTTGATTATATAATTAATGCAGAAAATCTCGGAAATGAAACAGCATGGGGGATTCCAACTCATATCCCGCTTGAACTTCAAGATATAGTTTCACAACTTCCTGGAGATTTAGGAGATTTAACGGACCAACTCTTAGATTCCATGTGGGACGTAATACAAATTGAATATCCCGGAGAATATGAATCTTTAGATGACTTTTTCAATTTAGATGAAGATCCAATGATTTTCTATTTCGATATTAATGGTGATGGATCAACTCTCGATTATTATCCAGATCCAACAAATATTACTAATTTATCTCCTTATAATGAAGATTCAGATTATGTAATTGATCAAGTAGCCGCTAGAAATCCCCAATTGATTGCGGATTTAATTTCAACTGGTATTACTCCTGCACTTTTGAAAGATTTTTTTACAAATACATATAGTGTTTGGAATGAGGAGAATTGGAAAATACTCCCTCAAGAAAAGCTTACTCTTGAATTAAACAATACTTCAATAGAAGATCAAGATTCTTATACATCTTTTAATAGATTAAATTTTACGATAAAAAATGATCCTAAACTTCCAGAAATTATATTTGGAAATATAATCAAGGATACTACTCCAAGTATGGCATCGACAAATGATTCTTTAAATTGGATCATCGAATCAGAAGAAACTATTGAAAATGAAAAAATATATCTAAATTTTCTTTTTGAAAATAAAACTTTTGTTGATTTGGAAAATAATACCTTGGAAAGTATTAATTTGATTGCCAACTTTTCAACCATCACAGATATTGATTTACTAAATTTTCAAATTTTTAATTTTACTTCAGAACAATATGTGGATATATCCGATTATTTGACTTCAACTGTAAATAACACTCGAACTTTTCTAATAACCGATATAGCGAATAATTTAACACATTTATATGATACTCAAACAAATAATCTGACTCTGTTAGTGAAAATTAGAGCACAAAACGAACAGAAGTTTAATATATCCATCAATGAAATCTTTGTTGAGTTTTCAGAAAGAGATATCAATAAAGAAGAAATCCCCGCTTCAAAGGTAAGGTATGGTTCAAAGAGTGGAACTGTCCAATATGAGTCAAAATCTAATAATATTTTGCTAAGTACGTATAATATGTCTTCAATTATAGCTACTTCTTCCTTATCACATTATAATACAAACCCAGGTGAAATTAATACATACTCTCTGAATTTCAAAAACATTGGGTCGAATGTTGCGAGAAATATAAAAGTATCCATTAAAATTCCAGGAATCATATCTAATAGGGGAGATTTTGATATTACCAATAACAATTTAACATATTCATTAGAAAAACTTGAAGCGGGTGAGGAAAGAATTATAAGTTTCTCTTTTTTTACACCAAATTCAGAAATGATAGAAGGAGCACAAATTAATTACGAGAATCCCGAACCCCTAGAGAAAGGAACTTCTAAAATGCTAAAATCCTTTTCTAATAATATTTATCTATGCACTCCTGTTGATTATGAAAATCGAAAACCGTTTGTCAGAGTTATAGATTTTAATTATGTATCCACCACAAATTCTCCTCAGATTGGTGAAACTTTCACTCTCACAGTAAACATTAATAATACCAGTCCTAATGATTTAATAATTCCTGACCTTTCAGTTCAGATGGGAGATCAGTATGGAGGCCTCGTTAGGATTGATGAAAAAAATCTCAGAGTTAACAATTTAAAGAATGGTGAAACAAAGTCCTTTAGTATCGATTTAAATAAAACTGATTGGAAATCATATCTTTATCCATCTATTAACTTTATTAAGGGTTCTGAAAGTGAAACAATTCAAATATCAAATTCAAACCCTTTGGTTTTAGGAGATGTAAATTTTTCTATTTTAAAACATGTAGATCGTAATCAAGTTCAAATAGGACAAGAAGTCGAGGTTATAATAACGGTAAGAAACACAGGAAATATTGGTATAAAAAATATTGATTTAAAGGATAGCATTGGTTTTTCACATGAAGATTTCTCATTAAGCGAGGGAAAACTCGTAAATCGAATAGAATGCATCTCTCCAGGAGAAGAATCTTCTTTTAGTTATAATTTGAAAGCTAAGAGACAATCTGAAACTATATTAAATCCCGCGCAAATTGATTATTATTTTCTTTCTAAGCACCAAGAAATATCAAATCAAGTTAAAGTAAAAATAATTACCCCAAAACTGATTCAATCACTCTATTTAATTGCTCCTTCTATTGTGGGGTTGATAGTTTTAGGTGTGAGCTTTTATAAAAAGAAATTTCAGACCGAAGAGAAATTAGAACAAGTTAGAAATGAAATGAAAGTCATGACTTCAGTTTCAAAAGACTCAATTCTACATGTTGAATATACCTTAGGAGAAAAGCTTAACAAATTATCAAGTGAAAGACAAAATATCACGGAATCTAGATTACTTAAGAATGAAATTAATTATAAAAAAGAAAGGAGGGATTCAAATGAATAGAAAAAGAATCCTTTCATTAATACTACTATTTCTTTTTATCAGTAGTGCATCATACTTCTTACCAGATACTTTATCCCCAAAATCAAAAAATCAAATTAACGATACACCAATTCATATAAGTCCTTTAGTTGCGAACGCTTCCAATAAAACAAAAGTAATAGTTTATTTTAACTCATCATCAATTAATGAAGAGGTGAGAGATAATTTTACTTCTATATATGGAGGAGTCTTTAAGGATAAATGGAATGATACCAATTTAAGTTTTTCAGGATTTTATGGAGAAATTCCAACAGAAAATTTTACGTTATTTGAAGATTATCTTGAAGATATTCCTGGAGCTGAAATCGAAAAAAATACAATTTTAGAGGCTCAGATGAATTACGTGGCAGTACAAACTGGAGCTGTTAATTCAACATGGTATCAAAATGGATTTATGGGAGATAGCAATTCTTCTATTGCTATTTTGGACACGGGCATAAATGCGAATCACATATTTTTTCCAAAAGGATATAATACTACGAAGCTTGAAGGAAATATTGTAGAGTTTAGTGATTTTATTAACGAGAACTCTGAACCCTATGATGACAATGGGCACGGGACATTCCTCTCTTCTGTTATTTCGGGGACGGGAAATTATTCATATAATTCTACATATCTGAGTGAACTTGTTTTTAAAAACAATTATTCTCACATGGATTTGTTTAATGAATACACCCCTTCGGGAAATTATTCTTTTAAATTATTTAGTCTTAATATCTCACAACCAGATTCTGATATTTTAGTGAATTCCTCTTGGGAATTGATTAATACAGAAAAGACGACCGAGAAAGTGATTGATAAATTCTGGATTGAATTATATAATGAGACTGAATTGGTGAATTCTACCTTAAATGATTCGGAAAATAAAAATTATACAATAAATCATAATACGGGAAATTCTGGCAATGGCATATATGATTTATATGTAAAATATCATAAGAAAATCCAAACAAAACCAGAATTTTCAATAAATATAAGTGCGAACTTTTTACCTGAGAATTATACTCAAAATTTCTCCCATTATACTGGTATTGCAAATGGAACTAAAATAGTTTCTCATAAAGTATTGAATCAGAGTGGGAGAGGTTTTGCTTCAAATATTATTTCAAGTTTAGTTAATGTCTCAAGAAATAAGGAAAAATCTCACATCATAAGCGTTTGTTTAAGTTTAGCAACCTTTAACGAAGAAGTTGATTCAATTAGTAAGCTTATTGATGAATTAACAAAAAAAGGTATAATTGTAGTGATTTCCGTGGGAAATGAAGGAATTAAAGCCAATAATTCCCTTAATAAACTCGCAAAAAATAGAAATGCCATCGTTGTTGGGGCAACCAACGATCTCGACCAGATCACTTCGTATAGTAGTATGGGCAATGAGTTGGAACATGGAGGAATTAAACCAGATATCGTTGCCCCCGGCGGTAGTACAATCAGAAATCATAGGTCGATCATCGCGGCAGATTATAATTCAAACAAAACCACTGCAGGATACGGAACCTCAATTTCCACCGCAATTGTATCAGGAGCAATTAATATCCTAATAGAAGCAAAATATGGGAATTGGGACAATTGGCATAAAGAGAATACAACCCAGTTAGTAAAAATCATTAAATCAATTTTATTAATGACAGCTTCTGAAACTAATCTTTTAAGAGAAGATGATCCTAAAACCGAAGAGAATGAAGCAAATTATTCACCTCCATTATCTTCGGCGCCTTTAGAAGATGGAATTACGGATATCCATGAAGGATATGGAAGATTGAATATTCAGGCCGCTATTGATGCTTTTACAAAATGGATGGAAGCAAACACCACAATTGAGGGAAACATCACAAGTTCTCAAGAAGATCCTCTTAAAGAGCATGTTTTTGCAAGAAGAATAACCTTAACAAAAGATAAACAATACGTCTTTAACTTAACCGTTGAAGATCAGACAGCTAATTTTGATCTATTACTTTTTTCCAATAATACAAATCAATATGGAGAGCCGGTTTTAATTCAATCTAAAAGAGGTCCTTTCCAAGATTTAGATTATTTCTATTTCATTCCTAAAAAAAATGAAACTGAATGCATAATTACAGTGAAAGCATTGAGTGGAACGAGTAATTTTACCTTAAACGTATCTACCGTTGAGAATATATATCAGCCAAAATTAGAAATTCCTGAAATTGAATATAATGGAAATACACAAAATACAACTGTTTTAAGTTTTAGAGAATTTGAGGGAGAAAATCCAGAAAAAAATCTTACTATTGACCAATATCGATTTTATATCGAATATTTTGATAATGACAGTTCCAACGTACCTCCACAAGAGGTGTATCTTTCTGTTAAGGAAACTGGTAAAAATTATACGATGAATCCCACATCTCAACTAAACAATAACTATTCTGAAGGGGTAATTTTTCAAACAAATTACATTAGATTCTACGAAAATGACAGCTATCATTATTTCTTTGTAGCTTCTGATGGAATCTTTCTAAACCAAACTGGAGTATTTACTATTAACATTTCTAGTCCCATAGAGAGTAAGGGATATCCTTATTCTCATTCATTTAATTACGGATTAGATGGATGGAAATTTCAAGGGAACGGCTGGAACTTATTAATTCAAAACAATACCTTGGACGATAGATCTTTAATCTATAAAGAAAGCTGGCGAGCTGTGTATTTTGGAACATATCATACATATCCTAATAATTATACTTATCAACCTATCATTTTGGGTTCAGATGAATATTTTAATGGTTCATTAATTAGTCCATTCTATAATTTAACTGATATTCCCAAAGATAATCAGATTTATGTTAAATTTGGGTTAAGAATTAGTATAAATTCAGGTGATTTCATAAATGTTCAAATTAATAGCAATACCACTGGCTGGGAAACGTTAAGGACTTTTACAAATATCGAAAGAGATTGGTTTTTAGTTGAATTAAATATCTCTGATTATATAGACTCTTATGTGCAATTTAGATTTGAAACAGATCTTGACGATGCGTTTGATCCGATAAAGTACAAAGGATTGATGTTGGATTATTTTGAGATTAGCGATTATACCAATACAAAACGGCCTACTTGTACATTTAACATCTCAGAGGATGTTCATCCAATTCAAGATTCGGAATATCAAGCAGTTCAATTTTCATGTGATTATTTTGATCAAGATAATAACTATCCCGAATATGTATACTTAGAGATTGGGGAAACTAATTATTCGATGATAAATCTCTATGGTTTTTGGAAATCAAATTATCATTCAGATGAAAGAATGGGCATCCCATTTCAGAGAAGCATTCCAATTGGGGAGATCTCCAATAAATCGTTTAGATTTCATATTTCTGATGGAGAATACTCCTATTCTACAGCGAAGTATAATGAAAACAATTCTTTATTTACTTTTGTTAATCCAACAATGCTGGATTTAAATACAAAAAAAGATGGAAAGGATATTGGATATAAATTTTCAACCTCAAATTTAACAGATTATTACATCGTTGGAGATCCGGTCCCAAAGGAAAGAACGGCTTGGCTTCGAGGAGATAACACATGGCATCCAGTAATTAAAGAAGATAAAGAATATTTATACGCAGGAAGAGGAATAAGTTTTGGAACCACATTTCAAGGGTATCAATCTAATTGGCAATCATCACTATTAACAAAACCAATTTACCTTGGTGAGGAGTATAATAATTATCTGGAATACTACTTTGATATTTCTTTACAGAGTGATGATGAAGATAGTGAAGATAATGATAAATGTATGGTATCAATTTCTAAGGATTATGGAAAGAACTGGGATCTCTTGAAAGAATATACCTCTGAAAGTAATAATCTCTCCAAATTGGAAGTGATTGATATTTCTAGATATTCTGGAAATAATATCATGATAAACTTTACATTATATTCTAATGATAATCCAACAGGAGTTGGCTATGGATGGTTACTATCGGATATATATTTAGGATACAATAGATCGTTTGATTTTATGCCCCCCAAGATTAATTTTCTTAACCTTAAAGAAAATGATGTTATTTTCTCAAATGTATCTGTTAAAGTGAATATTTCTGATAACATTGGATTAGATCTGGAATCCATTCAATTATATATCAATGGAGAAAGAATTGAAAAGACCCTCTATAATTTCAATAAAAACAATAGTATACTCACTTTTTATTGGGATACATTAGATTATAATGATGGAATTTACGAGGTGGAAGTGGTTGCTTATGATAAACAAGGGAATAAATCTGAAAGTAAAATTTCAGTGGAAATTGATAATGGGCTCATAAATTGGAGAAAATGGGGGCCTTGGATAATATTTTTAGGAGTCTCAATCGGTATAAGTGTTTCATTATACCTTTTTGCTGAAAAAAAAGGAAAAGATGTTGTAGACGGTATCAAGGAAAGATATGCTGAAAAAATAAAACAAGAAGAAACAAAAAAACTTGACGCGATGAAGAAAATTAAAGAACTAGAACAAGAACAATATAAAAAAGAATTAACCCTTCATTGTAAATACTGTGATTCATGGTTTAGCTCCTCCAAATTTGATATTGTATGTCCAAATTGTCAACGTGATGAGGTATATGTAGCATACAATTGTATAAATTGTGGGAAATGGACCCTTAAAGATAAGCCAAGTACAGATTATAAATGTCCAAATTGTGAAGGAGTAAAACTCGTGAGAAGGGATAAAGAAGAAATTGAAGAGATTTTAGGAAGTAAAAAAAGAAAAGTCTTACAAGAATTTAATAAAAAAAAAGATAAATTTAGCCTTTTAGATTAAAATTAAAATAACAAGAATCAGAACTAGAGAGAAACAAGAATGGGATTAAAAGATTTTATTTATAAATTAAAGCTCAAGTTTAGTTTCCAAGTAATTAAACACTCTTGGCTCGATATGAAGAGGGATAAAGCGAAGATGATATTCGGTGTGGTTGGGATAGCAATCTCTATATTTCTTCTCACCGCAATAGGAATGTTAAATAATACAATGAGTTATAATTATGTTAAAATTACCACTAACACCACAGGGGAATCTGATATTGTTATTACGAGAACAATTCAGACAGATTTAACATTTGATCCTTTCTTTGATCAAAGTATCATAGACGATTTAAAAGACATAGAGGAGGTTCGAACATTTTTCCCACGAATAATGATGTTAGTAAAAACTTCCTCGGATAAAACGAGCGATAATGGTTCTTTACAAACATATGGCATCGATTTTAAAAAGGAAGCTGAAGATGGAAATATGGGTGATCTTATAATTGTAGATGAGGACGGAAATAAAACTAATGAAATATATGAGGGGACTCCAGATGATGATGAAGTTGTTATTCTAGAAAATGTGGCAAAGTTATTAAATGTCTCAAGAGGGGATAAAATACATCTTGATTATCAGCAATATTCTATGGATGTAAAAGTAGTAGAAATTTGTATTCAAGAGCGAAAGTTTTTAGAATATGAGAATGCGTTAATAATTTTAAATTTAAATGTAGCACAAGAATTTTTTCGAAGAGAAGGGGAAATCAATTATATTTATGGAACTCTAAAAGATCCTCAATCAATCTATGACGCCAGCAACTTAGATGCAACAACAAGAGAGTTGAGAAGAATTGGAACTAAGATACAGGAGAAATTAGATATTAACAAATATTCTGTTTCTATGCCAAAATTAGAGGAACTCAAACAAGGAGAATTTTTACTCCTAGGAACGACAGTTATTTTTTGGTTTATTACCTTTTTAGCAATGTTAATTACGGGAATATTAATTAATTCAATCCTTTCAACTTCATCGGAAGAAAAAATTAGAGAGTTTGGAATACTTCGTGTTGTAGGAGGCGATAAAATATTTCCTTTTAAAGTAGTTCTTTTTGAAGGACTAATTTTAGGAATAATAGGATCAATCATAGGAATAATTTTAGGACTTTTCTTTACAGAACCAATAGGTCAAATTGTGATTTCAAACCAAGACTTCGACTTCTTGGGAGAAGAAATTGAATTCATAATCCAACCACAAACCTTATTAATTGCTGGAGCTATCGGCTCCATTGTTCCACTGGTCGTTTCCATATTTCCGGCTTTGAAAACTGCAAGTGTGGATCTAATAAAGTCGATTACACCTTTCCAACAAGAAGGAGAAGGTTGGGAAATAAAGAAAGAAGGAAGTATGAATGTAAAATTAGTATTAATAGGGTTATCTGTTTCAACAATTGGTTTGATTATTTTCGTATTAATGCCTCAAGTTTTCGTGTCGGGAGATTTTATGCTAATTGCGGGTTTATTTATTGGATTACTTGCAGCAATATTGATAGGCTTGGTATTTGCCTCAATTGGAGTTATTCCATTTATTCAAACATTCTTTTTAAAGCTTGTATCTTTAGCAATTCGAAAGTATAATCAAATTATTAAAATTTCCCTAAAGAGGTATAGAAGAAGGAATACAAGCACAGTAATTATGTTTGCAATTAGTTTTTCATTTATCTTTTTTATAACAACTTACACCGAAATGTCAGCAGATAATATGGCCTTGAATTTAAGATTTCAATATGGTTCTGATTTGGTACTTATTAATGAAGGTCAATTAGATGAAAATAATGCTGTAAATCTTAACTTAATCGAGGAATTAAAGGAAATGAAACGTATCGATGCGATTGGTATATCACTTCATAACACATTTGATATACAAGCAACACTTGCTCGTGTTTTTGAGTTTAGTGAGGGGGGTGTAGGATTTGGAGGGGGGTCAGAAGACTTTATGTTTGCGGGGTTGTTCGGAGGCGGTGAAGGAGATACAGAAAATAAATATCAAACGAGAGTAGGGGATATTGCCAACCATGACGATCTGAGTGCGGGTTTTATCGGTGTTAATGAAGATTTTATAAAATTAATTAATCGAGATCATCTAATTTGGAGCAGTAGAGGGAGTTCTTATAACTATTCCTTCACATCTATGTTCGAAAAAAATAACACTTGTATCATTGCCAAATCAATAGCTGATGTTTTGGGTGTAGAAGATGTTGGGGAAAAAATTCGTTTAACTTTTTATAATCCAAAAATTGAAAATGATCCCGGGAATATTACCGTCTTTACGGTAGCTGGAATATCGGGAGGAATTCCGGGATTCTGGAACTTTAGAAGTTCTCAATCTTCTGCTAATGGAGGGGGCGTTATGGTTTCATTAAATACATATATGGATTTGATGGATGTTAAAAATCCAGGAGAAGGCGAGATGATCATAGATAAAGCTTTTATAAATTTAAAAGATGATTCTGAAGAAAATATCAAAGAAACCAAAAATGATATTAAAAATACATACAGCAATACAGAATTTGTAATTGATGATGCAATTTCAAAGATTAAATATATGGATGATATGAATGAAAGGCAAAGCTTGATCATGGAAATTATCCTAATGTTTACGGTTATGATTTGTATTTTTGGACTTATATCCTCGATGTATGCAACAATGCTGGAAAGAAAATTCGAAATAGGTATCATACGGAGTCTAGGATTAAAGACAAGAAATGTGAGAAATATGTTTTTAGTAGAGAGTATGATTATAATGCTTTCAGCGGGGATTCTTGGAACAGTTATTGGAACTTATTCTGCTTATCTCCTTCAAACAAATATGAGTCTCATGACCGAATTACCAGTGGTTTTTTCAATCCCAATGGATACATTGTTAAGAGTTTTTATTATTTCTGTCGCAATTGGGATAATTGGGATGTATATAATCCTGATAAAGCTTTCTCGACAGAGTATAATGGATATTTTCCGTCAAACTTTTTAGAGAAAGATACAAAACATTCTCATAGAACCCCTGAAGGCCAAGAGATGGTAAAATTAAGTGTATTAGAGTATCTGTTGTTG